>NZ_JBHZPY010000015.1:0-82594 GCF_042787235.1 Flavobacterium zhoui | reverse complement strand
GTTACCGTGAAGCTATCGCTGTGGGTATTCTTTGAAGCATCCGTTGCGGTATAGGTTATCGTGGTTGAGCCTAATGGGAAGGTTGAACCTGATGCTGGACCAGCTGTTTGTGCTATTGTTGCTGAACAGTTGTCTGCTGCTGTTGGAGCAGTCCAACTAGCTACAGCTCCGCATACTCCTGTATCGTTAGTTTTAACGATGGACACAGGAAGACTAACTATTGTTGGGTCCTCTGTATCGCTAACCGTTACCGTGAAGCTATCGCTGTGGGTATTCTTTGAAGCATCCGTTGCGGTATAGGTTATCGTGGTTGAGCCTAATGGGAAGGTTGAACCTGATGCTGGACCAGCTGTTTGTGCTATTGTTGCTGAACAGTTGTCCGTTGCTGTTGGAGCAGTCCAACTAGCTACAGCTCCGCATACTCCTGTATCGTTAGTTTTAACGATGGACACAGGAAGACTAACTATTGTTGGGTTCTCTGTATCCGCAATAATAACTGTAAAACTACAACTAGCTGTACCACATGTATTAGCAGCACTAATAGTAACATTTGTTATTCCTTTATTAAAAGTTGAACCACTGCCTGAACCACTGCCGCTTCCTGTTGTTGCGCCAGTAAATGCATAGGTAACTGTCACTGAAGGCGTGCCTGTTGCTGCAGAGGTATAAGATACCACAGCGGTGCAAACACCCGGATCTGTATTTTTTAAAATATTTAAAGGACATATAGTAAATGAAGGCTCTTTATTTACAGTTACAGTTGCAGTGATCGCAGGACCCGCGCATCCTCCGATAGTTGGTATAATAGTAAAAATCGTTGACTGCGCCGTGGCAGTTGTATTACTCACTATACCTGAAATATTTCCTGTGCCACTAATTGCTATACCCGTTATGTTAGAAGTATTATCACGTGTCCAGTTAAAAACAGTACTGCCCACATTGCTCGATAAAACAATTGTTGTTATGGAGGTGTCTGAACAAATAGTTTGGGTAACAGGTGTTGCAACTGCATTTGGAGTTGGGTTTACTATTACTGTAGCAGTGATAGGTGTACCAGCACATCCATTTGCTGTAGGTGTAATAGTAAATGTAACCGTTTTGATTGTTGCAGTGTTATTAGTAATTACAGAACTGATATCTCCACTGCCACTTGCAGGAACAATATCAACACTTCCTGTTGTGCTGCTTGTCCATGAATAAGTTGTACCACTAACATTGGAACTGAGTACAATTGTGGTTATAGCATTTCCGGAACAAATTGTCTGACTTGAAGGAGTTGCTACAACATTGGGTGTTGGCTTAACAGAAATCGTAAATGTTTTTGCAGTTCCGGAACAGCCATTGACTACCGGTGCAACTGTAATCGTTGCTGCTACTGCTGTTGTTCCGCTAGTGGTTGCCGTGAAAGGTGCAATATTTCCACTACCACTTGCTGCTAATCCTATACTTGCATTATCATTTGTCCAGTTAAAAGTAGTGCCGCTTACTGCTCCGCTAAAGGTTACTGCTGTAGTAGCAGCATTATTGCAAACTGTTTGATTTGACGGTTGATTTACTGTTGGTGTGGGATTAACAATAATCGAAAATGTCTTTGCAGTTCCGGGACAGCCATTGGCCACCGGCGTAACTGTAATGCTTGCTGTTACTGTTGTTGCTCCAGTGTTTGTTGCTGTAAAAGATGTAATATCTCCACTGCCACTTGCTGCCAATCCTATACTGGTAGTATTATTTGTCCAGTTAAAAGTGGTTCCAATTACTGCACCGCTAACTATTATTGCATTTGTAGAAGCATTGTTACATACGATTTGATTTGATGGCTGTGTTACTGTTGGTGTTGGATTAACCAATACGGTTGCAGTAATAGCAGTGCCTGGGCAACTGTTTGCTGTAGGTGTAATGGTGAAAGTTACTGTTACCGGTGTACTGCCTGTATTTGTTAGTGCACCTGAAATGTTTCCACTGCCACTTGCAGCTATTCCGGTTACATTACCGGTATTGTCTCTTGTCCAATTATATACTGTGCCGCTTACATTGCCGCTTAATACTATGCTGGTAATGGTACTAGCCGAACATATAGTTTGAGAAGGTAGTGTAGAAACTGCATTCGGTGTTGGATTAACCAATACTGTATAATTGGCCACTGCTCCAGTACAACCAGCGGCTGAAGGAGTAATAGCATAGGTAACTGTTCCTTGCGTTGTTCCTGCTGTAGATATTGTTTGAACAGGTATGGTACCGGTGCCACTTGCAGTGAAACCTAATACACCTGCCGTAGCTGATGCCGTCCATGCAAAGGTCGTTCCGCTAACATTAGATGTAAGAGTAACCAGTGTTGTGTTTCCACCAGAACAAATAGTTTGTGTTAATGGTGAATTGGTAACCGATGGTTTTGGATTTACCAGTACTGTATAATTGGTCACTGCTCCCGAACAACCAGCGGCTGTAGGAGTAATGACATAGGTAACTTTTCCTTGCGTTATTCCTGTAGTAGATATTGTTTGAACAGGAATGGTACCGGTGCCACTTGCAGTGAAACCTGATACACCTACTGTAGCTGATGCCGTCCATGCAAAGGTCGTTCCGCTAACATCAGCAGTAAGAGTAACCAGTGTTGTACTTCCACCTGAACAAATAGATTGTGTTAATGGTGAATTAGTAACAGATGGTTTTGGATTAACCAGTACTGTATAATTGGTCACTGCTCCCGGACAACCAGCGGCTGTAGGAGTAATGGCATAGGTAACTGTTCCTTGCGTTGTTCCTGTAGTAGATATTGTTTGAACAGGTATGGTACCGGTACCACTTGCAGTGAAACCTGATACACCTGCTGTAGCTGTTGCCGTCCATGCAAAGGTCGTTCCGCTAACGTCAGCAGTAAGAGTAACCAGTGTTGTACTTCCACCTGAACAAATAGATTGTGTTAATGGTGAATTGGTAACAGATGGTTTTGGATTAACCAGTACTGTATAATTGGTCACTGCTCCCGGACAACCAGCGGCTGTAGGAGTAATGGCATAGATAACTGTTCCTTGCGTTGTTCCTGTAGCAGATATTGTTTGAACAGGTATGGTACCGGTGCCACTTGCAGTGAAACCTGATACACCTGCAGCTGCTGATGCCGTCCATGCAAAGGTCGTTCCGCTAACGTCAGCAGTAAGAGTAACGAGTGTTGTACTTCCACCGGAACAAATAGTTTGTGTTAACGGTGAATTGTTAACAGATGGTTTAGGATTAACTGTTGGTAATGTTGCCGTATTGGTGCTTACGGGTGTTAATGAACAATTAGGTGTAACATCTGTACGTGTAACTAATGTAATCGTTATTGTCTGAACATTGTTTGCTGTTGTTAATGCAATCGTGCTAAAAGTAGCTACACCGGAACCATTTGATGTAACAGTAGCTGTTTGGGTACCTGCAGTACCACCAACAGTATAGTTTATAGTTTGTGCTGTGTTTGCTAATAAACCACTTAAGGTTATTGTGGCACTTCCTCCGGTACACACAACAGTTGAACTTGAACCTGTACCTGTTAATGTTGGATTTGCATTTACAGTCAATATAACTGTATTTGATGATGTTACCGTTCCACCGCCATTTTTTGCTGCGATAACATCATATGTACCAGCATCACTTGTAGCAACGCTACTAATTGAAAAAGTGGACACACTAGTTGTTGCAATAACGAAACCATTCTTTCTCCATTGGTATGGTGATGTTACTCCAGATGTTGAAGTAGTAAATATTACACTCGTCCCAACACATAATGGTGTTGCGGAAATGCTGATGTTTATTGCATCCGTAAACACAACAGCCGCATGATACCCAGAGGCAATGCCATCCGCAGTAGCTATTAAAGTAGAACCGACACAATCGTCTTCGCAGACATGCCAAGTCGTAATGATTATTCCGTTCACCATGCCATCAAGGTCTTCGACGCTGCCGTCTTTGACTGTCCAGGGCTGGTGATCAGCCCCGCTATCCGAGGTGCCATCGTAATGCAGCACTAAGAAGGTAACTGTTTCACCAAGTTGAAAACCGTTTCCCGTAAAGGTTGCCGTCGTTCCCGGTGCATAGTCCTCCTTATCGGAGGTTAGGGTTGCCTGCCCAAAAGCCACACTTGCAAAAAACAAATTGGCTATTAAAAAAACAATCGATAAAAAATGGGATTTGTGTAAAAATGTCTTCATAACTAATTGAATTAAAATAATAAAATAACGAATTAGGGCTGTTTTACTTAAAATCTAAATGCTGAAGGAACTTTTTGAAGTTGTATCCATTTAACATAATTTTATAAAATTTCTATCTTTTTTAAACAAAAAATCTTACAATAATTACCTAAATTTCAAATACTTACAGACTAAGTTAAATAATTAAGAATACATTAGTATTAATTTTTATACATTTCCGACTAACAGAATAAAAAAAACTACGAACTACCTATTTTGTGTTTTTTAGAAGAATAAAAAGCAAACCAAACAGGAATTTATCAACTTTTGATCCTTTATTTCGACTCAAAAAAAATAGGAATCTAATTTGATAATTAAATCAAAACTATTTTTCTAAGTAAAAACGAATTGTTTATTTTTAAAATCTATACTTTAATTTAGAATCTTTTGAGCAAAAAACAGACTGGGATAATACTGTAAATAAAACGAAGGCATTAGTTCAAAACACGAACAATGGCATAAAACATAGTCGAAATAAAGACGTTATGGTACTTCTTTTAAATCGTCTAATAACATTTAAATAGGGTGCATAATTAGTTACACCACAAAAAAAACCTGTTCACAGCGTTGAACAGGTTTGAATATTTTAAAAAAATACTTTGAGATTCTATTTTTTGAATTTGGAGATACCGGTTTTTAACCAACTTGCA
Organism: Flavobacterium zhoui; assembly: GCF_042787235.1. Lineage (NCBI taxonomy): Bacteria > Pseudomonadati > Bacteroidota > Flavobacteriia > Flavobacteriales > Flavobacteriaceae > Flavobacterium > Flavobacterium zhoui. The sequence goes on along the minus strand of NZ_JBHZPY010000015.1, from coordinate 77,718 downwards.
TACTCCTCCACTCCTACATAACTGATAGTTGGTTTGTCTTCATTCAGACTATTCCCTTGCAAATCTGTTAAAACATACAAAGGCTGCGTATTGGTTTTATATTTCGAAATCATGAAATCAGTCCACTTATCCCCTGTTGTTGTGATTTCTGCACCGGTAGTTTTAGATACAGATTGTTCTTCTTTAGGCAATTCCCGTTTATCATCTACATACAACGAAATTAACACGATTTCGTTTTTCAATTGGGATAATACACGAGGATCAGACCACACATTATTTTCCATTTTTCTGCAATTCACGCAGGCATAACCCGTAAAATCTAGCATTATGGGCTTGTTTACCGTTTTGGCGTAAGCCAAACCTTTTTCATAATCATCAAAAACGACCAGACCGTGCGGTCCTATTTTTGCCCCATCCGGTAAAACAGCTGCCGATTCCATTGCTCCCGAACCTCCAAAACCCATTGGGCTTTCGCTATATTCCATTGGTGGCGGAAAAGCATTAATTAATTTTAATGGTGCTCCCCAAAGTCCGGGTATTAAATAAATCGTAAACATTAAAACGACTAGTCCAAAAGATAATCTTCCCACAGAAATATGAGGCAAAGGACTATCGTGCGGTAAAGTAATTTTTCCGAATAAATAAAGGGCCAAAACTCCAAAAATAGCAATCCAAATTGCCAAGAAAACTTCTCTTTCCAATAAATGCAATTGCAAAACTAAATCAGCATTCGACAAAAATTTGAAAGCCAAAGCCAATTCTAGAAAACCTAAAACTACTTTAACTGTATTCAGCCATCCGCCTGATTTTGGTAAAGAATGCAACCAACCCGGGAACATGGCAAATAGCATAAATGGTAAGGCTAATGCCAAGGAGAAACCGAACATTCCTATAATTGGAGCGATACCTCCCTTAGAAGCGGCTTCAACCAATAATGTCCCTACTATAGGTCCCGTACAGGAGAACGACACTATGGCAAGTGCCAATGCCATAAATAAAATTCCAACGATTCCTCCTCTGTCTGCCTGACTGTCTACTTTATTAGCCCAAGATTGAGGCAACATAATTTCGAATGCACCAAGAAATGAAAAGGCAAAAATAATCAATAAAAGGAAGAAAATGATATTAAACCAAACATTGGTAGACAACGCATTCAGAGCACCGGCACCAAAAATCCAAGTCACTAAAAACCCTAATACGACATAGATAAATATAATCGAAACCCCATAAATAAGTGCGTTTTTAATCCCTTTGGCCCTTGATTTACTTTGTTTCGTAAAGAAACTTACCGTCATGGGAATCATCGGGAAAACACAGGGCGTAAGCAACGCGGCAAATCCAGAGAAAAAAGCGATAAAAAATATAGACCATAGCCCTCTTTTACTTACCGGATTTGCATCAAGCATACTTACTTTTGCTGGAACAACGGTCGCTTTTTCTACTTCTGTTTTTACAACGGTTGAATCTACTTTTACAGATTCTGATTTAACAACTTCAACCGAAGTTTTTAAAAGGGAAGGGATCGAAAAAGTGAATTTTTTTTCTAAATTAATACACGCTTCTTTACAAACCTGATAATTCAAATCGACCTCTATTTTAGTAAGCTTTGGGTTTGTGATTTTAATTTCTTGTTGAATTTGAGCTTTATCGTGAAAAAAAGTTTCATTAACACCAAAAACATCATTAAAAGCGGTAGTAGTTTTGCTTTCTTTGGCTTTGCCAACTAAGTTAAAATTACCTTTTTGATTTTTGAAAACAACTTCTAATGCCAGCGGTCCTCCATCTGGCGTAAACTGCGAATACATATGCCAGTCTTTTTCAATAACTGCATTGAAAGTCAACAAATAAGTGTTCTCCGATTTTTTCTCAATTTTGGTTGTCCATTTTGCAGGATCCAGAATCTGTGCATTTCCTTTGGCGAAAGCCAAAAAAACAAGTAGTAAAAAAATAATTTTTCTCATTATTCTAATTGTATTTTAAGTATATTTTTTGTTGTATTTTCTATTCTAAAGCGTTCATCCTGACGTATTCCAATTACCCAGACTATTTCGTTATCAGAATATAAAAGCCACGTATTATCTTTATCGATCAAGGACAATTTTTCGTCTTTAAAGAGCTTACTCACTTTCTTAGATTTGCCTTCCATCCCAAAAGGCTGAAAAACTGCTCCTTCATTCCAATGACGTAAAACCAACGGAAATTTTAATTTATCCGCATCAACAAATATAGTTGTATTTGAAACTAAACTTATGTCCGCTACTTTACTAAACGAAAGATTTAAGGGAATCTTAACTTCTTGCTGATCTTCATAAATGAAATATTCTTCCTCCTTATCTACGAAATTTATCGGACTTAGGATTAAGGAATTCCTGTCCTTCAATAAACGAAACTCCGAAGAAAATACCTGTTTACCAGATTGACTTTCAACCAAAGCATATATATCATCCCATGCCGAAAATCCAAATTCATTGAGCCATTGGTACAAATACGATTTATAATTAGGCAACTTCTTCAGCTGCTTCAAATCAAAATGAATGTCGTCCCCTTCTTGCTTTGCCACTTGCTGATAAACCATTATTGAAGCATCTTCAACCATGTCTTGCGCTTCCTGCAAATAGGTTTGTGTTTTTTGAAAAGAAGTTATAAAATTTGGATTTAAATCTTTTAAAATCGGAACTAAATGATGCCGGATTTTATTTCGAAGGTATTTATCAGAAGCATTACTGCTGTCTTCTCTCCATTGAATATTATTTTCTTTGGCATAATTTTCAATTTCCTGTCTTGAAAACTGTAAAAGTGGCCGAATTATATTTTCATTTTGCTCCGGAATTCCGGTCAAACCTTCTAATCCGGTACCTCGACTAAGATTAATTAGAAAAGTTTCTAAATTATCATCAGCGTGATGTGCGGTCAATATATAGTCGTACTTTTCTGTTTCCAAAAGCTCATAAAACCAGTTGTATCGCAATTCGCGAGCGGCAACTTGAGTAGATAATTTATAGTCATCGGCAAAAGCTTTAGTATCAAATTGTGTTACAAAAATAGGAATCGTATTCGCATCAACATATTCCTGAACAAATTTTTGATCTTCAAAACTTTCTATTCCCCGAAGTTGAAAATTGCAATGCGCGATGGCTATTTTATAATTTAGCTTATGGAACAAATGAGCCATTACCATACTGTCTAATCCTCCGCTCGTGGCAAGAAACAACTTTTTCCCTTTTAAAAACTGGAAATTATGGCTAAGATGATCTTCGAATTTTTTAATCATTTTCAAAAGTAATTAATTCATTCCAATTTAGCTCAATACTTCACGCATTGCTTTGGCTTTAAGCAAACATTCCTCATATTCTTTTTCAGGAACGGATTGTGCAGTAATAGCACTTCCCACTGAAAACGAAACGTATTTTTTTTCTTCGTTATACAAAATACTTCGGATTACCACATTGAAGTCAAAATCGCCACTTGGCGTAAAATAACCCACAGCACCACTGTACAAACCACGTTTTGTTTCTTCCGATTCTTCAATAATTTTTAATGCCGAAATTTTTGGCGCTCCAGTCATACTTCCCATAGGAAAAGTAGTTTTTATAGCATCTACAGCGGTGTACTGATGATCTAATTTTGCAGTAACTGTAGAAATCATTTGGTGTACCTGCATAAATGAATAAATGGCACACAACTCAGTAACTGCAACAGAACCTTTTTGAGCCGTTCTAGACAAATCATTCCGAACTAAATCAGTAATCATAATATTTTCGGCACGTTCTTTTGGGTCTGAAGCCAATTGATTTTTTGATTTTTCGTCTTCAATTGGATCTAAAAATCGTTTGCTCGTTCCTTTAATAGGTTGTGAAATTAATACTTCTCCTTGTTTCCTTAAATAACGTTCCGGTGAGGCTGATAGTAAAAAATGTTTATTGTTTTTAAAATAAATTGCAAACGGAGGCTGAGAAATTTCGTTGAGTTTTATAAATTTTTCTAATGGATTGATAATTGCATTTTCAGCAAAAAACTCCATACAAAAATTAACCTCATAAATATCCCCTTGATGAATGTGTTCTAATAATTTCGAAACTTTTTGAAGATAATTTTCCTTCGGGATTCGTTGTTGAATATCTATTTGTGAATTCTGATTACTGAACACTGAACACTGAACACTTATTTTTTCAAAATCGTCTTCAATTTCATCATCACACATATTGAGATACTGAATTTCGAGTTCATTGCCTTTCAATAAAAATATTTTTTTTGGTTGAAAGAAAAACAAATCAGGAAAACCCAACCCATCAAAATTATTGGATTTCAAATGTTCAACATCATTTTTTAAATCGTACGATAAATAACCAAAAAGCCAATCTTTCGTGATTTGCTGGTATTGCTTTAAATCTTCAAAAGCGCTGTTATAGTCAGTTTTTATAGAAGTAAAAGCATCTACAGCGAGAATGCAATCATAGCTGGAATACTGTTGTGGATACTCATTGCTATCCATAAAAATGATTTCACGGAATTGTTGTCCCCAAAATAAAAGTTGCTGTTTAAACACCTTTGGATCCGAAATTTGCTTAAAAATTGAAGTTCTCAAAAATTATTTATCTTTAAAATTCAAAATTACGACAAAATACTTCCGTCAATAATAGATTACTGTAAAAATTAACTGATTTTTTTGTAAATTTGTTATAGTAGATTGATTTTTAATTTCTTAACCTTTTTAAATCACTATTGTCTGATCAGTCTGATTCCTTAAGAATTTAGCGGTTTAAGGACTCCAAAATTATTTTATTTTACTCTAAAATGGGTTTAAATTTAAATCTACATTTAGTTATAAGCAAATGGGAATTTTTTAAAGAATGAAAGTGCCAAATCTCAATAATATATTTTAAATATGTAACCAATAAAACCATATATCATGAAAATTGCCATCATCATTATTCGATCTTTACTTGGCCTATTATTTCTCTACACCTCAATCAGTTTCTTTTTACACCTATCACCTGAGGCTGAAACAACCGGAAACTTCAAAGCTTTTAATGTCGGTTTAATGGCGTCTACTTATTTGATGCCTTTAGCAAAATCTTTAGAATTTCTTTGCGGAATTTCATTTATTACTGGTCGATATGTAACGCTTGCTAACCTTATCATTTTGCCCGTTACTTTAAATATATTATTGATTAATTTTTTCCTAACCCCAGAGAACTTGCCAATTGCTTTATTTGTATTTTTTGGAAATATCTTCTTAATTTTTAGCCATTGGGAAAATTATAAAAGTGTATTTGTTGCTAAATAATTTTAGTCCAAATATTGAAAAAACCCGTCTTCTATTAAAAGGAGACGGGTTTCTTTATATTAAAATATATTTTTTTACTTACACGTGTAATGCTCTATTATCTGTAGCGGCAAGTGCTGCTTCTTTTATCGCTTCTGCAAATGTTGGATGCGCATGAGACATTCTAGAAATATCTTCGGCAGATGCTTTGAATTCCATTGCGGTAACTGCTTCAGCAATTAAATCAGCACAACGAGCACCAATCATGTGTACGCCGAGAACTTCATCTGTTTTTGCATCAGCAAGAATTTTTACAAATCCGTCTAAATCTCCACCTGCCCTTGCACGACCTAAAGCTTTGAAAGGGAAGCTTCCTGACTTGAAATCTACGCCAGCGGCTTTCAATTGCTCTTCTGTTTGTCCTACAGCAGCCACTTCTGGCCAAGTGTAAACAACACCAGGAATCAAATTATAGTCAATATGCGGTTTTTGACCAGCTAATATTTCCGCAACCATTGTACCTTCTTCCTCTGCTTTGTGTGCTAGCATTGCTCCACGTACCACATCACCAATCGCATAGATATTTGGAACGCTAGTTTGTAAATGATCGTTTACTTCTACCATTCCTCTGTCTGATATTTTTACACCTGCTTTATCCGCATTCAATCCATCAGTGTACGGACGACGTCCTACAGAAACCAGCGCATAATTTCCTTCAAGTGTAATCGTTTCTCCTTTTGCATTTTCAGCTTGAACAGCAACGATATCACCGTTTCTTTCTACTGATTTCACTTTGTGTGAAACGTAGAATTTCATGCCTTGTTTTTTTAATACTTTAGTCAATTCTTTAGACAATGAAGCATCCATTCCTGGAATGATACGGTCCATGAATTCCACTACAGAAACTTGCGCTCCCAATCGTAAATATACTTGTCCAAGTTCAATTCCAATAACTCCACCGCCAATAATTACCAAATGCTTTGGTACTTCCGGTAATTTCAATGCTTCAGTCGAAGTAATGATTCTTTCTTTATCAATTTTGATAAACGGCAAAGAAGAAGGTTTAGAACCTGTCGCGATAATTATATTTTTAGCTGCGATAGTTTCAGAAGTTCCATCTGCTTTTGTAACAGCAACGTGCGTAGCATCAACAAATGAACCCAATCCTTCGAGAACGGTAATTTTATTTTTGTCCATTAAAAATTTCACACCACCTGAAGTTTGATCAACAACCGCTTGTTTGCGTGCAATCATTTTTTCAAGATTCACTTTTACTTCCCCTGAAACTTCAATTCCATGGTCTGCAAAATGAGCAATTTCGCTGTAATGATGGGAAGAAGCGAGTAATGCTTTTGAAGGGATACAACCTACATTCAGGCAAGTTCCTCCCAGCGTGGAATATTTTTCGATAATTGCTGTTTTGAAACCCAACTGCGCACAACGAATTGCTGATACATATCCGCCTGGTCCAGAACCTATAATGACTACGTCAAATGAACTCATAGTATATTTTTTTATGGTGTTTTTATAAAATGTTGCACAAAATTAAGGAATTAAGTTTTGTTTAAAGTTTAATTCAGCAGGTTTTTTGTTATGATTTTTTAGCAATTACGATTACATATTAATGCGAATTCATTTTTTGTACCGTTAGGCACTACATATAGGTAGTAATTAGATTTAAAATTCGTTAACGTGCCGTAGGTATGCGACAAAACGATAAATGTTGCGTATCTACGGCACGCTAAATTCGTTCCTATTCATGTTTTCTACCAAAATTTAGTGCCTAACGGCACATTTAAACCCTTGATTCGCATCATTAATGAAATGCTTTCCAAATGTTTAATATTTCTAAATATCAACAATTGTAGTATTTTTTACTTCGCTAATCATAAAGGTACTGTGTGTGCTGCCAATATGCTGTAATGTAGTCAGTTTTGTAACCAAAAATTCCCGATAGGCTTCCATATCTTTTACTACTATTTTCAGGATATAATCATAATCACCACTCACATGATGGCACTCTAAAACTTCCTTTAGTTTCACCACTTCACTTTCGAACTTCGTAAGAAACTCTTTGGTGTGTTGTATCAATTTGAGATGACAGAAAACCACAAAACCTTTTTTGACTTTTGAACGATTGATTAACACAACGTATTTATCGATAATTCCTTCTCTTTCCAGCTTTTTGATTCGTTCGTAAACGGCAGTAACCGAAAGATTGAGTTTTAAAGAAAGTTCTTTGGTTGTTTTTTTACTATCGGATTGTAACAAAAAAAGCAGTTTTTTATCGATGGCGTCTAGTGTCATTATTTTGAAGTATTTGAAGTGAAATAAAATCTAAATAAATCCTATTTAGAAAGCTAATTTAGAAAATTAATTTACATATACATAATTTTATAGTTTTAAAATCCAATATTAAACGATAGTGTTGATTATTAATCTAGAACACTGTTATTTTGAAATAGATTTTATTCAGATCGAAATCCAATAGCCCTGATAGAAGCGGCATCCTTTCTAGTCCTGAACTTGGTTCAGGACTAGAAAGATATAGCGAATAGCAGGAATAGCTTCAAATAACAATAAAAAACAATTATGAAAAATTTCAATCCCGCAGACAACATTCAGGATTTACAGTATTTTGGAGAATTTGGAGGTGTAAATCCATCGATTTCTGATTCATCAACCTATACTTTCCTTTCGGCAAAGACGATGTTCGATACTTTTGAAGGCAACATGGAAGGGTGCTACTTGTACTCGCGTCATTCTTCACCAAGTAATTTATATTTGGACAAAGCCTTGGCGGCGATGGAAGGAACAGAATCTGCAAATGTTTCGGCTTCAGGAATGGGTGCGATCACTCCTACTCTATTGCAATTATGCGGAACCGGTGATCACATTGTTTCCAGCAGAACAATATATGGCGGAACATACGCTTTCTTGAAGAATTTCACGCCAAGATTAGGCATTAAAACTAGTTTTGTCGACATCACAAAACTTGATGTTGTGGAAGCTGCCATTACTCCCGACACTAAAGTTTTGTATTGTGAAACGGTGAGTAATCCTTTACTGGAAGTGGCTGATATTGAAGGTTTGGCAAAAATTGCAAAAAGACATAATTTAACGCTTGTGGTTGACAATACTTTTTCACCATTGTCCGTTTCTCCGGCAAGATTAGGCGCTGATATTGTGATTCACAGTTTGACAAAATACATCAACGGAAGCAGTGATACGGTGGGTGGTGTAACTTGTGCTTCACAAGAATTTATTGACAGCTTAAAAAATGTAAATAGTGGTGCCAGCATGTTACTTGGGCCAACAATGGATAGCTTACGTTCCGCGAGTGTGATGAAAAACTTACGCACATTACATATTCGTATGAAACAACACAGCCACAATGCGATGTATCTTGCCCAACGTTTTGAAAAAGACGGACTAAAAACAGTGTATCCTGGATTAGAAAGTCATCCAAGCCACAAAATCTATAAAACCATGATCAATCCTGAATATGGTTTTGGAGGAATGATGACATTAGACGTTGGAACTTTGGCGAAAGCCAATGAATTGATGGAATTGATGCAAGCAAAAAATCTGGGTTACCTTGCTGTAAGCTTAGGATTTTACAAAACCTTATTTAGCGCACCGGGAACTTCAACATCTAGTGAAATTCCAATGGAGGAACAAATAGAAATGGGATTGACTGATGGATTGATTCGTTTTTCTATAGGTTTAGACAACGACATCGAAAGAACCTATCAGATGATGAAAGCCTGCATGATGGAATTAGAAATTCTGAAAAGCGAATCTATTTTGATGGTATAATATTTTTTTAGTTTTTTTGTTAGAAGCCGTTTGAAGCCATTTCGAACGGCTTTTTTTTAGTTTAAACCAAAAAAAACGTCTTGAACAAACAAGACGTTTTCATATGCAAATCTTAATTTTCTTAATTTCTTAATGGTTTAGTTTACAATTACAAGATGTTTTGAAATCTAAAAATTTAAGCTTCTATAGAATTCAATTTACTGTTATTACGGCTGAAGCCAAAATAAATTACCAGACCTATTAACAACCATATCGTAAAGTAAATCCAGTTCCAAACACTTAATTCAGCCATCATATACAAACAGCAAATCAGTCCTAATAAAGGAATCAATGATAAATTTTCTTTGAAAGACCACACGGATAATCCAACCAAAACGATCAGAAAAATCCACATTGGAATTTTGTGTTTGAACAAACCAAAACCACTTTCATATTTAATGGAATCCGCAACTGGCAAATCAGAAATTACGGAAGCATATTTGGCATCATCTTGTTGGTATTGATTCAATAAAAGTTCTAAATCTGGCGTTCCTGTTGTCGCATTTTTAGCATCAACACTTACTAAATAATTATATACTTTTTGAGTTTCCTCTTTATTTAATGAGGTTATAATACCAGCTGAATTATTGATTTGAGTTTCATTAGTAATGAAATCCATTGTATTTTTTTTATTGTATCCAAAGGAAAAAACCAATCCCATAATCAATAAGACAGGCATGATAAATTTTGAATTCACATAAGGAGTTTTGAATTTTCCTCGAGGAATATCCGTTCTGTTTTGCAAAGCTAAAACTCCTGCGCAAACCAAAACAAAGGCAAATAAAGTTCCTATACTGCATAAATCTGTAACCATCGTCAGATTCAAAAACAAAGCAGGAATTGCTACTACAAAACCGGTAACGATTGTAGCATAAGATGGTGTTTTGAATTTAGGATGCACTTTCGAAAAACGTTTTGGCAATAAACCATCACGACTCATACTCATCCAGATACGTGGTTGCCCCATTTGAAATACCAATAAAACACTCGCCATAGCAATTACTGCACTTACTGCAATAATTCCCGACATCCATTTTAAATGCAATTTATCAAATACGAATGCTAAAGGATCTCCTACATTCAATTCGTTGTAGCTTACCATTCCTGTTAAAACTAATGCGATTGCTATATATAAAATGGTACAAATAATAATTGCCCACATCATCCCTTTAGGCAAATCACGCTGCGGATCTTTACATTCTTCGGCAGTTGTGGAGATAGCGTCAAAGCCAATGTAGGCAAAAAATACCGCCGAAACTCCTTTTAAAACTCCTGTCGCTCCATTAGGTGCAAACGGATGCCAGTTATCAACATCTACATAAAAAATCCCAACAGCAATAACCAAAAGTACGATACATAATTTTACAACAACCATTATATTACTGGCGTTGCGAGACTCTTTCATACCGCGATATACCAAAGCAGTAATCAATACAATGATTAATAAAGCAGGTAAATCAGCCACTAGGTGAAAAGAACCAATAACCGGCGAAGTTGTCCATGCTGTATAAGCACCTTGTGTTGCTAAACTTAAATTTTCAAATGTTTTTCCACCTTGCATCAAAGCAGTGGCATCTTTAAAACCATTGGAAGCAGATAAATAATCCATTTGGGCGTATTGTGGAAGATGAATTCCCATACTATCGAGTAATCCTGTAAAATAATCACTCCACGATATGGCGACCGTTATGTTACCCACGGCATATTCCATGATTAATGCCCAACCTATAATCCAAGCGATTATTTCTCCAAAAGCAACATAGGAATAGGTATAAGCACTTCCAGATACGGGCACCATCGAAGCAAATTCCGCATAAGCAAAAGCTGCGAAGCTGCACGCTATGGCGGTAAATAAAAATAAAAAGATAACGGCAGGACCTCCATCAGCACTTGCTTTACCAATTGTACTAAAAATACCGGCGCCAACAATTGCTGCAATTCCAAAAGCGGTCAAATCGCGAGCGGTTAAGTGTTTCCCCAGTGCGTTATGTCCATCTGCATTATTCTTTTCAACTTGTTTTAAAATATCTTGTACTGTTTTCTTTCTGAATAAACCCTTTAATGCCATATTGTAAATTTTATCATTAAATATTAATATACCGTAATTTTTGAGCTTTAATTTTGCAAATAATGTAAATTTTATTCGAAAATCAAAAGCATTAAACAATTTTAATTACTAAATAAAAGTGCCCGATTTTTTAATTTGATTTTAACTTTAGTGCTAATTCAGAAATTTGACATTACCAAAAAGTCAAAACATTGTAAACAAATTGTTTGAAAATAACATTTTCAAATGTAATCTTATTTAAAAATAATCAATTGTCATTTTTATTTTTTTCGAGAAAAAAATTATTCACTAATTCCTTATCAATTTACTTCAAACAACTTTTTAGAATTGTAACCGGATGCAGGGCTTTTCTATTGGTTCCGTCAAAAATCTGATGACGACAACTTGTACCCGCGGCAGCAATTGAAATAGTCTCATCAGTAGCTCTTATTTTTGGAAATAAAGTATCCTCGCCCATTTGCATACTGATATCATAGTGTTCTTTTTCATAACCAAAAGAACCCGCCATACCACAACAACCCGAATTATAAATGGTAACGGAACTATTTACGGGCAAATTCAACATTGCAAAAGTCGCTTCAACAGAGCTCAATGATTTTTGATGACAGTGCCCGTGAATTTTTATGGTTTTTTTAATATCTGTAAATTGTCCGGAATGAATTTTGTTTTTTGTGATTTCCTTCTTAAAAAACTCTTCTATAGTAAAAACATTCTTCGATAGTTTTTCAGCTGTTTCTTTATCATCTGCCAAACGTAAATACTCATCACGAAAAGTTAATATGGCTGAAGGTTCGATACCTATCAAAGGAATATCATCATTAATTACATTTGAAAAAATAGCAACATTTTTATTTGCAATAACTTTTGCTTCTTCCAGAAAACCTTTGGATATAAAAGCCCTTCCACTTTCTTCATGGCCAATCATGAGTACTTCGTAACCCAAATTTGTCAATAATTCATAGGCATCTATACCAACCAAAACATCATAATAATTAGTAAACTCGTCACAAAATAAATAGAGTTTTCCATTTGTAAAAGAAGTAGCTAATTGTTTGGACTTATTTTTCTCAATCCATTTCCGAAGGGTCATTTTTGCTAATAAAGGAACTTCCCTTTTTGCTGAAATTCCCATTACGCTTTTCACAAATGGAAGATTTACTATAAAATTAGTTACTGATGGAGCAATACTTCCCAGTTGATTCAATTTAGAATTGTAAGCAAATATTTTGTTTCGCAAAGAGAAACCGTTTGCTTTTTGGTATTGGTATAAAAACTCCGTTTTCAAAGCGGCTACATCTACATTACTTGGACACTCACTGGCGCAAGCTTTGCAACTTACACACAATTCAAAAACTTCGTGCAATTCTTTATGGTTAAACTTATTGTCTTTTTCTGAATGCGTTAAATATTCTCTCAACGCATTGGCACGAGCCCTGGTTGTATCTTTCTCATTGCGTGTCGCGCGATAACTTGGACATAAAGTACCGCCTGCAGAAGGCAATTTCCTGCAATCACCCGAACCGTTGCATTTTTCTGCTAATCTCAAAATCCCCATACTATCTGAGAAATCCTGAATCGTTTGAATGTCCGGTTCTACTCTACCGGCTTCCACCCTCAGATTTTCATCCATTTTGAAAGCGTTAACTATTTTTCCTTCATTCAAAATAGTATTGGGATCGAAAGCAGCTTTTATTCGCTTTAGTAATTCATAATTCTTCTCTCCAATCATAAATGGCAAAAACTCGCCACGCACTATTCCGTCGCCGTGTTCTCCACTTAATGAGCCTCTATATTTTTTTACCAAATGAGCCACTTCAGTAGCAATGGCTCTAAATTGATATAACCCTTCTTTTGTTTTTAAGTTCAATATGGGACGCAAGTGTATTTCGCCAGCACCGGCATGAGCATAATATATTGCGTCCTGACCGTGACTTTTCATCATAGCGGAAAAATCAGCAATATAATTAGGCAAATCGCTTAACTCAACAGCAGTATCTTCAATAGAATCGGCTGCCTTATCATCTCCAACAATACTTCCTAAAAGGCCAAGACCTGCTTTTCTTAACTCCACTGCTTTATCAATGTCTGCGCCGTAAATTTTAGGTAAAGCATATCCAAAATTATTGTTTTCAAGATCTGCAATCAAAGCATTTGCTTGAAATTCTGCATCTTCCATACTAATAGCAGAGGCCACTTCAAGCATGATTACCGCCTTTGGTTCACCTTGTATGAAAAACCTGTTTTTGGCTTGTTCCCTATTAGTTTTGGTACAATTCAAAATGGTGTCATCCATCATTTCACACGTATACAAATGATGTTTCATCGCTGTAACCACTGCTTCTAAACTTTCCTGAATAGTATGAAAATGTGCCACGACCATAATATTATTTGTAGGCGGTAAATCATCTACTTTCACCGTAATTTCGGTTGTAAAGGCTAAAGTTCCTTCGCTTCCGCAAAGAAGTTTTCCGAGATTTATCGTTTTTTCTGTACCTGAAAACAATTCCGATTTTAATAATAAATCGACTGCATATCCAGTATTTCTTCGGTGTATTTCTGGTTTTGGAAACTCTTTTACAATCTCTTTTTGGTTTTCTACATTCGAAAGTTCTTCATAAATTGTTTTATAAATTTTATTTTCGAGCGAATCGCCTTTTGTTTTCTCTATAAATTCTGATGTCGAAAGTTCCTTAAACACCACTTTCGATCCGTCGCTCAATACCGCTTTTATTTCCACTATTTTATCACGGGTAACTCCATAACGAATAGAGGTTGTTCCGGAGGAATTATTTCCCACCATTCCTCCTATCATACATCGATTTGAAGTAGAAGTATTAGGTCCAAAAAATAAACCATGCGGTTTCAAAAATAAATTCAGTTCATCCCGAATCACTCCGGGCTGAACGGTTATTGTCTTTTTATCTGCATCAAAAGAAACAATTTTGATAAAATTTTTAGATACGTCTACGATAATTCCGTTACCTACCGTTTGCCCCGCTAATGAAGTCCCGGCAGTTCTGGGCGTAAGCGAAATTTTATTTTCATTGGCAAACTGTATCAGTTTAATGATATCACTTTCGTTTTTAGGAAGTGCGACAGCGAGCGGCATAATTCTATAGGCAGATGCATCCGTTGCATAAATCGTTTTGTGAAGTTCGTCGTATAAAAGTGTTCCTTCTAATGACGCTGACAAATACTGTAATTGAAGAGCGGTCAACATGGTTGGTATATTATTTAAAAAAACTGTTACTACAGCATTCTGTGACAAATATAAATATATAACGGATTAGAATTTTAAAATTCAAATAAGAAAAATCTAAATTTATGAATAGTGTATTTCATATAAATGAAAATTCAAAAAAAATGGCAAAGAAATTGCAGCACTAAAATAAGTCAAATTTTTTATGGATTTTAACGGGCTAATTTCACTAAAAAAACTATTTTTGAATACTTAATAAACACAACAATAATGAAGAATTACAAGTATATAGGATTATTAATTTTGTTTTTTTTACTTTCGGTCTTGAATGTAAAAGCACAAATGCAGGTTACAAATCCTAAAAATGAATTTAGAGCGGTTTGGATTGCTACCGTTGTCAATATTGACTGGCCTAAAAGCAGTATCGATAATGTCGCAAAGCAAAAAGCTGATTTTATAGAAATATTAGACACCTATAAAAAATTAAATTATAATGCTGTAATTGTTCAGATTCGAAGTGTTGGAGATGCTTTTTATCCTTCACAATATGCTCCTTGGTCCCGATTTTTAACCGGTAAAGAAGGAAATGCACCAAAACCTTATTTTGACCCATTAGCTTGGATGATTGCAGAATCTCACTCCAGAGGTTTTGAATTTCACGCTTGGTTAAATCCGTATCGAGCCACAATGGATTTAAACACCGCTATTTTAAGTCCACAACATGATTATTTCAAGCATCCGGAATGGATGATTAAATACGGTGATAAATATTATTACAATCCGGCTCTTCCTGAAGTTAGCGATCGCTTGACAGCAGTAGTTGACGAAGTGGTTAAAA
Source organism: Flavobacterium zhoui (assembly GCF_042787235.1). NCBI lineage: Bacteria > Pseudomonadati > Bacteroidota > Flavobacteriia > Flavobacteriales > Flavobacteriaceae > Flavobacterium > Flavobacterium zhoui. The sequence continues at coordinate 62,489 of NZ_JBHZPY010000015.1, read as the reverse complement.
ATTATGATATTGATGCCATTCATTTTGATGATTATTTTTATCCCTACAGAATAAAAGGCGAAGTTTTTAATGACATTGAGTCCTACCAAAAATATGGAAATGGGCTAAGTATCGAAAATTTTAGACGAAACAATGTAAATAATTTGGTAAAAAACATTTCAATTTCCATAAAAAAAATAAAACCCTGGGTACAATTTGGAATCAGTCCATTTGGCGTCTGGAGAAACAAATCTGTAGATCCAAAAGGTTCTGAAACACAAGCGGGTCAAACTAATTATGATGATTTGTATGCCGATCCAATAGCGTGGATGGACAATAAATGGATTGATTATCTAGTTCCTCAATTGTATTGGAGCATTGACCATCCTAAAGCTTCCTATTCAAAACTATTGCGTTGGTGGTCAGAAAACTCAAAAAATACGGCAATTTACATTGGAAACGGTACCTATAAAATAAATACCGATTCGGACAAAAAATGGAGCAATCCTAATGAAATTCCAGATCAGATTAACATTACACGAACCTATAAAAATGTGCAGGGAAACGCTTTTTTTAGTGCCAAATCTTTTTTGAACAAAAATCAAAATGTCACTAAATTATTGCTGGAGAACCAATATAGATATCCTGCGCTACCTAATGTGGTCCCAAATTCGGTAAAAAAGATGGCTATCGTCCCTACAGCAAATAATATTCTTATCACCCCAATTTCTTCAAGCTTTAGTGTCAAATATCCTTTGTACAGTAAAGTGCGTTACGTAATGGTTTATGGCGCCAAATTTAATTCGAAAATTGATGTGAATGATCCAAGTCAAATTATTGATAAAATAGCATTTAAAGAGAATATTGATACCGTTGCAATTGTGATTCCTACTTCTAAATTGGACAAAAACACAACCTGCGCCATTACATTCATTGATTTTTATGGTAATGAAAGCGAACCAACACTTGTAAACTTTACACTATAAAATCTGAATTGAAAAGTACCCCATCTTAAATGAGAAAAGACAGCAGCCCTTGGTTTTGGATTCCGTTATTAAATTTTGCATCTGGATTTCCGTATGCCATCATCATCTCCGTATCGGTGATTATGTACAAAAGTTTAGGTATCAGCAATGAAGACATTGGAATTTACACGAGTTTATTATACTTGCCTTGGGTTCTTAAACCATTATGGAGCCCGTTTATAGATTTATATGCAACCAAAAGGAAATGGTTTCTGGCCATGCAATTACTGATTGCCATTGCCTTTTTGATTGTAGGATTAACCATTCCTATGAGTAATTTTTTCGTGCTAAGTCTGGCAATATTTTGGGTAGCGGCATTTGCATCTGCATCAAATGATGTGGCTAGCGATGGCTTTTATATGTTGGCTTTAGCCAAAGAACAACAATCCTTTTTCCTAGGAATTCGAAGTACTTTTTACAGACTTTCTATGCTTACCGCCAATGGCTTAATCGTGATTCTAGGTGGTTTTTTGGAACATAAATACGGAGACAAAAGTAAGGCATGGTCCTACACCATGATAATTGTGGCTTTGCTTATGGTTTTTTTAACCATCTATAACTTTTTTACAACTCCAAAAGTAGAAGAAACTAAAATTACAACTGATAGGGAAAACAATCAGAGTTTCGGAGTTGTTTTTAAAACCTTTTTTCAAAAAAAACAAATTGGGCTTGTATTAGCTTTCATATTACTTTTCAGATTGGGGGAATCCCAATTACTAAAAATGCTAACCCCTTTTTTAATAGATGAAAAGATTAAAGGCGGTATGGGATTAACGACGGAAGATGTGGGTATAATTTATGGAACATTTGGAGTTGCGGCACTGGTAATTGGAGGAATTCTTGGTGGAATTGCAATTTCAAAAGGAGGACTTCGTAAATGGATGTTACCTATGTTTTTAGCAATGCATTTACCTATTATTGGTTTTATTTTACTTTCCCATTTTCATCCTGAATCTGTTTTTTACGTTTATGCGACAGTAATTGCGGAACAATTTGGATATGGTTTTGGTTTTGCTGCCTTTATGATGTATTTAATTTATGTTGCCGATGGTGAATCTAAAACGTCCCATTACTCTATCGCAACTGGATTTATGGCTTTGGGAATGATGCTTCCGGGAATGTTGAGCGGATTCATTCAGGAATATTTAGGTTACGCAAATTTCTTTATTTGGGTGTTTTTAGCAACAATTCCCGGATTAATACTTTCCCGATTTCTACTCTTTCCTGATGATTTTGGAAAGAAATCCGAACAAGAAAAAACAAACTAGTTTTTTTTAAAAAACATATAAGTCATAGAAGTTTATTTAAGTAAGACCTCTACTAAAACAACTGTTTTTTTCTACAACTCTTTTTATGTAATTATTTATTCTATATATTTTAACTTACATGACCTATCTGTTTAAAATTATTATCATATTCATCTCAAAATGACGTTAGAACAAAAAATAGGACAATTTTTCTTCCCAGCCGTTTTTATAAATGACACTGAAGAAAACATTCAGGAAACCGAACGATTAATCCGTGATTATAATATTGGTGGATTGACCTTTTTTCATAGTAGAGCCAGTGCTGCCACTAATTATGAAAGCAAGAAAAAAGTAATTCTAAACGACGATAGCTGCCAAAAGTTAAAAGAACTTATTGTTCGATATCAAAAGTGTGCTTCCACCCCATTATTAATAAGTATTGATGCAGAATGGGGATTAGCTATGCGTGTTGAAAAAACACCGCAATATCCCTATGCGATTACACTTGGCGCGTTGCCGTACAGTGAAAAACATTTGGTTTACGAGGTAGGAAAACAAATTGGTTTAGACTTAAGATCGGTTGGAATTCATTATAATTTAGCTCCATTGGCTGATCTAAATAACAACCCTAATAATCCCGTAATAGGATATCGCTCCTTTGGTGAGAATAAAGAAAAAGTGGCCGATTTTGCCCTTGAATACTTAAGAGGAATGTCAGACGCAGGCATATTAGGTTGTTTGAAACATTTTCCTGGACACGGCAATACAAATGTCGATTCGCATTTGGGGTTACCAGTTTTAGAAGAAAATTTAGAACAATTACTTGAAAACGAATTGTATCCCTTTATAAAAGGAATCGAGAATAATGTAGATTCGATTATGATTGGGCATTTAGCTGTTCCTGCGTTAAATAATGACCAAAATACTTCGGCAACGTTATCAAAAGCGGTGATCGAAACGCTTTTGCGAAAGCAATTAGGTTATAATGGTTTAGTGATATCGGATGCATTAAATATGCGCAGTGTCTCGAGTTTATATGATAAAATAGGTCAATTGGAATGGGAGGCTTTTAACGCAGGAAATGACGTATTATGTTTTGCTGAAAATGTTCCCGAAGGAATTCAGGAAATCCTTAGAAATGCCACTCCAGAACGCATAGATGCAAGCTTTAACCGTTTAATAAACAGCAAACAAAAAGCAAGAATTCTTGATTCTAAAGTTCCTATGACAACTCTTTCCGAAAGTAATTTTGATTTTGAAACCACTTCTATTCTAAACCAAAAAATAGCTGAAAACTGTATTACAAAAATTAAAGACAATAGCAATACGGAAACTATTTTCGAGGCAAAAAATAGCGGCAAACTTGCTAAATTGAGCCTTTACAAAAGCACCGATAATATTTTTTTTAAAGCGCTTCATACCCTGTCACCTTCTCCCGAATTCGCTTATGAAAATGGTACTGATGTAGCACTAAATGAATTAGCAAAAAGTTTAGACAAATATGAAACTGTTATTATTTCCTTGTTTGTTCCAAAAGCAAAACCATTAAATAATTTTGAAATAGAAGAAAGTGTACTTCAATTTTTAGGTAACTTATTTGTTTCAAAAAGATGCATTTTATATGTTTTTGGAAATCCATATGCCTTGCAAGTTATCCCTAATTTAGAATACGCATCAGGAATCGTTCAAATGTACCAGGATTTCGAAGAATTTCAAGAAGTAGCAGCATCTCAACTATTAGAAAACAGCGAATGTAAAGGCTCTTTACCGGTACTTTTAAAGGGTATTTAATTAAATATCAGCATCATAAACACATTCGATAAGAAAAATTTATTTATAAATAAACATTTATAATAAAAATTGATACAACAAACCTATTCTTTAAGTTACTTTTGCACCATCAAAAAAAAAATAACTTAAAATAAAAAACATGTCATTAGTAGGAAAAAAATTCCCAAGTATTGCAGTTGATGCTATTTCAGAAATGGGTGATAATTTAAAAATCAACATTTTCGAAGAAGCTACAAAAAACAACAAAAAAGTACTTTTGTTTTGGTACCCTAAAGATTTTACATTCGTTTGTCCAACTGAATTGCACGCTTTTCAAGCCGCTTTACCTGAATTCGAAAATAGAAATACAATTGTTATAGGTGCGTCATGCGATACCAATGAAGTGCACTTTGCATGGTTAAACACTCCTAAAAACAATGGTGGAATCGAAGGAGTTACGTATCCAATCCTTGCTGATACTAACAGAAATTTATCTAACATTTTAGGAATTCTTGATATTGAAGAAACGGGTTATAGCGAAGAAACAGATTCTATCATTATTGAAGGATCTAATGTAACATACAGAGCTACTTACCTTATCGACGAAACAGGGAAAATTTTCCACGAAAGTGTAAATGATATGCCTTTAGGTCGAAATGTAAATGAGTATTTACGTATGGTTGATGCTTATACACACATTCAGGAAAAAGGAGAAGTTTGTCCTGCAAACTGGGAAGCTGGAAAAGAAGCGATGAGCGCTGACAGAAAAAGTACTGCAGAATACTTAACGCTAAACTAATAAGACAATTTCATTGCAATGGCAATTCCGATATTTTAAAATTGTCATTGGATTTTGTTATTGAATTTTAAAAAACATAAACTATGTTAATCGAATTAAACGAAGATACATTAGCAGATTTAATTGCAAAAGACGAAAAAGTTGTAGTTCAGTTTTCGGCCTCATGGTGTGGAAACTGTCGTATCATGAAACCAAAATTCAAAAAATTGGCTTCAGAAAACGAAACAATTACTTTCGCTTTTGTGGATGCAGAAAATTCTCCAGAATCTAGGAAGTTAGCTAATGTGAGCAATTTACCAACCTTTGCTACTTTCGTAAACGGAAAATTAGTGAACGAAACACAAACTAATAAACAAGAAGTGCTAATTGAATTAGTAAACGAAATAATTTAATTAGATTACTAGACTAACTTAGATTTTTAGATTTCTTAGTTTAACAGATTCCTCGAATCTTTTGATCTAAAATTTTAAAAAATTTAAGAAGTCTAAAAATCTAAAATGTCTAAAAATCTAAGAAGTCTAAATATGAAATTACCCGTAATCAAGCATTTAACACAGTTTATAGAAGATAACGATCAAGATTATGTGATAGAAGCGATCGAAGTTCTGCAAGCAATGACTGAGATTTCTTCCTTGAAAGACGAGGAATTAGATGTAATAGGTGAATTGATTTCTAATATGTATGGTGCATTGGAAGTTAACAAACTGGTAAAAAACGGAACGGATAAAAAAGAAGCTTTGAATACTTTCATGAAACGAGTTTTAGGCTCTATTGACCAATAGTTTTGGACATGAAAAAATTAGAAATGGAATTATCCGGATCTAAAAATAAAATTAAGGAAACGTAGTCAGTAATGGCTACGTTTTTTTTATGTGACTTAAATAAAAAAGGCATTCGGCTATTTTCGTTTTTTTGTACTAAAACGACAAACTTTATCCCGAATTTTCGGGGCCAAATCTTAAATAATTTTCATACTTTTGAACCTCATTAAAAAACATCTATTATGGCTTCAATAACATTAGGCGGAAATTTAATACATACAACAGGAGAATTGCCACAAGTTGGTACAAAACTATCTGATTTTAAATTAATTAAAACTGATCTTTCAATTGCAACCTTAGACGACTTTGCCGGTAAAAAATTAGTCCTTAATATTTTTCCAAGTGTCGATACAGGAACTTGCGCAGCTTCTGTTAGAAAATTTAACGAAAGTGCCAGCAATCTAAAAAATACAAATGTATTATGTATTTCCAGAGATTTACCTTTTGCCCAAAAACGTTTTTGTGGTGCTGAAGGACTTAATAATGTAGTTAATTTATCTGATTTTCCAGAAGGTAGTTTTGGCAAAGCAAATGGGTTGGAAATCACTGACGGACCTCTGGCAGGATTGCATTCAAGAGCAATAATTGTTGTTGATGAAAATGGAATAATTACGCATACGGAGCAAGTTCCTGAAATTGCAGATGAGCCTAATTATGAAGCTGCTTTAGCGGTACTTTAATATTTACGGATGGAATTTCAAAAAGATAATACTTTCGTTAGCGGAAGATTAAAAAGTGTCACTTATGCTTTTAAAGGAGCAGTAAAATTAATCACAACAGAACACAGCGTAATGGTTCAATTTTCATTAGGAATATTGATGGCTATTGCTGGCTTTTATTTTGGCATTTCTAAAACGGAATGGCTTTTTCAAACTTTTGCAATCGGTTTAGTAATGAGTATTGAAGGTTTAAATACTGCTGTAGAAAAAATGGCAGATTTCATTCATCCAAATTACCACGAAAGAATTGGTTTCATTAAAGACATTGCTGCAGGAGCAGTATTTTTTGCTGCAATGACGGCAATCGCAATCGGTTTAATCATATATATACCACTATTCTTCTAGGTATCAAAAAAACAAGAATGGCAAAAACAACAAAAAAAGAACCTTTAGATAAAAAAAACATTTCTAAAACGGGGGAAAATAATCCTTTGATATTAACCAAACAGCACAAAATTGTTTTGGGTTGTCTTTTGGTATTATTCTCTGTTGCTTTATTACTTGCATTTGTTTCCTTTTATATTTATGGACAACAAGATCAAAGCGCAGTTGCTGAATTGAATGACAGATCTGAAATTGTTCGTAATTGGTTAGGGAAATTCGGTGCTTTTTTAGCTGATTTAATTGTGTACAAAGGCTTTGGTCTCGCTGCATTTATATTCGTCCGTTTGTTTTTCCTGACTGGAATATATATGGTTCTTGGATTGCCTTTAAAAAAATTGAAAAACATTTGGTTCTGGGATTTATTCGTAATTATTGTCCTATCCGTTTTATTTGGTTTTTTCGCCACTTCAGTTCCGGAGTTAGGAGGCACTATTGGTTATGAATTAAATTCCTTTTCGCAAGACTACATCGGAAAAACTGGAACTTTGTTAATTTTATTTTTCGGATTAATTATTTACGTAATTTTTAAACTAAAAATATCTCCTGAAAATATTCAGTCCTTTTTCGATACTACTAAAAAAGAAATCAAAGATGAATTAGCGACTAATGCAATCAGCAGTACTAAAAACGCTTACAATTTAGAAGAATTTGCAGTTGCTGAAGAGGAATTAGATGAAATACATTTAAAAACAAATGGTTCACAATTCGAAATTAACAAAGAAGCATTAAAACCAACTATAAATAATTCTTCGGAAATTAATTTAGATCCTATTGCAAAACCATTAAATATGGTGGTCACGCCCCCGCCATTTCCTGAAACTATTTCAACTCCCAAAGAGGAATTTGTAATTGAAACTGCTCCTGACGAAGATATTATAGAAGAAAATTTGGCTTCAAGACTGGTTGCTGATTTTGGATTATTTGATCCAACTTTGGATTTATCCAATTATAAATTCCCTACAATTGATTTATTAAAAGAATATTCAACTGGAGGAATTACTATAAACCAAGAAGAATTAGAAGAAAACAAAAACCGAATTGTAGATACACTTCGCAATTATAAAATAGAAATCGCTCAGATAAAAGCGACCGTTGGCCCATCAGTTACTTTATACGAAATTGTACCGGAAGCGGGAATTCGTATTTCAAAAATCAAAAGCTTAGAGGATGATATTGCTTTGTCACTTTCGGCATTAGGAATTCGTATCATCGCTCCTATTCCAGGGAAAGGAACGATAGGTATTGAGGTTCCTAATAAGAACCCTACTATGGTTTCTATGAAAAGTGTTATTGGCTCAGCCAAATTTCAAGAAGCCGAAATGGAGCTACCAATCGCTCTTGGAAAAACAATTTCAAATGAAACTTTTGTAGTCGATTTAGCCAAAATGCCTCACTTATTGATGGCAGGGGCTACTGGTCAAGGAAAATCAGTTGGTTTGAATGCCGTTCTGACTTCACTTTTGTACAAAAAACATCCAGCTGAAGTTAAATTTGTATTGGTAGACCCTAAAAAAGTAGAACTAACACTGTTCAATAAAATTGAAAGACATTATTTAGCGAAACTTCCCGATATGGATGACGCTATTATAACTGATAACGCAAAAGTGGTCAATACTTTGAATTCCCTTTGTGTAGAAATGGACAACCGTTATTCTTTGTTGAAAGATGCAATGGTGCGTAACATCAAAGAATACAACGATAAATTTAAGGCTAGAAAATTGAATCCTGAAAACGGACACCGATTTTTACCATATATCGTTCTAGTTGTTGATGAGTTTGCTGATTTAATCATGACTGCCGGAAAAGAAGTAGAAGTTCCTATTGCCCGTTTGGCGCAGTTAGCACGAGCCATTGGAATCCACTTAATTATTGCCACACAAAGACCGTCGGTAAACGTAATAACAGGTTTGATAAAAGCCAACTTCCCAGCCAGAATTGCTTTTAGAGTTACCTCAAAAATTGATTCAAGAACAATTCTTGACACTCAGGGAGCGGATCAATTAATAGGACGTGGTGATATGCTTTACACTAACGGCAATGATGTAGTTCGCGTCCAATGTGCCTTCATAGACACACCCGAAGTTGAAAAAATTACAGATTTTATAGGTTCTCAAAAAGCATACGCAACCGCATATTTACTTCCGGAATTTGTTGGGGAGGAAAGTGGCATTAATCTTGATATGGATATCTCCGACAGAGATACTTTGTTTAGAGAAGCCGCTGAAATAATTGTAAATGCACAACAAGGATCGGCTTCATTGTTACAAAGAAAACTAAAATTAGGCTACAACAGAGCAGGCAGATTAATCGATCAACTCGAAGCTGCAGGAATCGTGGGCCCTTTTGAAGGAAGTAAAGCACGTAGTGTAAATATCCTAGACATGAGTTCTCTTGATCAATTTTTCAACAATGAACAAAACAATTAATACCATGAAATCAACGGATTCAGAATTCAAAAACAACAATATAAAAAACATGACTAAAAAGTACGTATTAATTACAGCCTTACTTTTTTTTAGCTTTTTGACTCAAGCTCAAGATAAAAAAGCGAAAGACCTTTTAGATCAGGTTACCGCTAAAGTTAAAAGCTACGATTCAATAATAATTGATTTTAAATATTCGTTAAACAATGCTAAAGAAAATATCAATCAGGACAGTAAAGGAAATGTAACCATGAAGGGCAATCAATATGTATTGAATTTTATGGGAATTACTAAAATTTTTGACGGAAATAAAACCTATACAATAGTTCCAGAAGACGAAGAAATCACAATTTCTAAAGTAAATGAAAAAGATGATAATGCGATCACACCTTCAAAAATGCTAACTTTTTTCAACACTGGTTACAGATATTCTATGGATATTTTACAAGATATAAAAGGTAGAAAAATTCAATACATCAAACTTATTCCTACTAGCGGTAAAGACCAACGAAAGGAAGTATTATTAGGTATTGATGTTCAAACAAAACACATCTATAATTTGATTGAAACGGGTAAAAAAGGTACTAAAACCACTTTAACGGTTAATTCTTTCAAAACGAACCAACCATTGTCAAAAAATCAATTTACCTTTACCCAAAGCAAATATCCAAATTACTACATCAATAAATTAGATTAATTCTTAGGTGAAAATTCTTGACAAATACTTATTAAAAACATTTCTGACTACATTTACTACTGTATTTGTAATCCTTTTTTTCATATTTATACTTCAAACTATTTGGCTGTTTATATCCGAATTGGCTGGTAAAGATTTGGATTTTCCAATGATTATCAAATTTCTAGCTTTTTCGATGCCAAGAATTATTCCGTTGGTATTACCATTGTCTGTTTTATTGGCATCTATAATGACTTTTGGTGATTTATCTGAAAATTACGAATTAGCCGCAATGAAATCTGCTGGTGTTTCGCTAAAAAGAGCGATGCAAAGTTTAACTATTTTTATCCTATTGTTGAGTATTATCGCTTTTTTCTTTTCAAATAATGTAATTCCATTTGCTGAATATAAGTTCATCAATTTCAGAAAAAACATAGCTCAGGCTAAGCCCGCTCTTGCAATAACAGAAGGACAATTTAGTGATGTTGGATATTATAATATTAAAGTAAATAAAAAATCCGGTGAGAATGGCAACACGCTTACTGGAATTACTATTCATAAAAAATCTGATTTTGGCGATGGTAGTAAAACGGTGATTAAAGCCAAAGACGGCCTATTGATTAGCAATGAAAAGTCCAGTATTCTACAATTAGTGTTGAATAATGGGTACTATTATGAAGACATTACTCCAAAAAAATATGAAGATCGCAGCAAAATGCCTTTTGCAAAAAGCACCTTCAAAAAGTACATCATTAATATTGACTTATCAAAATTGAATAAAACGGACCCTAATGATGAAAGTATCGCTAACACCAACACGATGTTAAATGTTAGTGAATTAAATTACACGCTGGATTCGCTCCATAAAACCTTCAAAACAGATGTTATTTCATTTTCAGAAAATATAAATCAACGAATTGGAATTCCAAAAGACAACAAGATACAGCCAGTCAAAAAAAATAAAAAACTTCCGGATAATATATTATCCTTATATACAAATGATCAGAAATCAAAAATACTGGACATAGCGATCAGTAATCTAGCGAGCACAAAATATTCAATTGATGCCAGCAATACTGAATTTAGACTGAAGCAAAAAAACATAAACAATCACATATTGGCATTTTATGATAAATTTGTAATCGCATATGCTTGTTTTCTAATGTTTTTTATTGGAGCACCTTTAGGAGCCATCATCAGAAAAGGAGGATTAGGACTCCCTATCATTTTTGCTGTCCTGATATTCATTACATTCCATTTTATAAATACTTTTGGTAAGAGAATTTCACAGGAAAATAGCATGTCTCCATTTATGGGCGCATGGATGTCCTCATTTATTCTTACACCTTTAGCCGTACTTCTGTCCTATCGAGCTACAAATGATATCGGATTAATAAACATGGATGTTATTTTAGCTCCATTTCAAAAGTTAGTAAAAAAAATATTTCCATCTCAAAAATAAATACCAATCATGGTTACAAATAAAATACAACTCAACACTATAGAAGAAGCCATTGAAGATATTCGACAAGGTAAAATTATTATAGTTGTTGATGATGAAGATCGAGAAAACGAAGGTGATTTTTTGGCTGCGGCCGAAAAAGTAACACCTGAAATGATTAATTTCATGGCAACACACGGACGCGGATTAATTTGTGCGCCATTGACCGAAAGCCGTTGTAAAGAATTAGGTTTGCATGTTATGGTTAGTAATAACACAGATCCTATGGAAACTGCTTTTACGGTTTCGGTTGATTTAAGAGGAAATGGAGTTACAACAGGAATATCAGCAGCCGACAGGGCAAAAACTATTTTATCGCTGGTAGATTCGAAAACCAAACCACATGATTTAGCGCGACCAGGACATATATTCCCCCTTATCGCTAAACAAGGAGGCGTATTAAGAAGGACAGGCCATACAGAAGCCGCTATTGATTTTGCTCGATTAGCAGGTTTTAAATCGGCGGGCGTGATTGTAGAAATCATGAACGAAGATGGTTCCATGGCTCGATTACCACAATTGGTTAAAGTTGCAAAAAAATTCAATTTAAAATTAGTTTCTATTGAAGATTTAGTAGCCTACAGAATGCAACATGATAGTTTAATTATCAAAAAAGAGGATTTTGATTTAGAAACCCGCTTTGGTACTTTTAGATTAAGAGCTTATCAACAAACAACCAATAAACAAATACATATTGCATTAACTAAAGGAACCTGGAATTTGGGCGAGTCTATTTTAACCCGAATAAATTCATCACAGGTTAATAATGATTTATTGGGTACTTTGACAAACAATGCCGACCAGCAACTTGATGATATGTTTAAAGTGATTAACGAGCAAGGAAAAGGTGCCGTTATTTTCATCAATCAGGATATGCAATCCGTAAATCTTCTCAGTCGCATTTCTGAATTGAAGAATTTACAGGCTGAAGGCACAATGAAAGCACCTAAAATTGTTATCGACAGTAAAGATTTTGGTATTGGAGCTCAAATATTACACGATATTGATATCTCAAAAATCAGATTAGTATCGAATGCTGAGCAAACCAAACGTGTTGGAATGATAGGTTACGGGCTAGAAATAACCGAATATGTAAAATATTAAACCCATTTTGAATTATTTTGTTAAAAAAATTTTATTCTAAAGCCAAGTAAATGAAAGATTTAAAAAATAGCAATAAAAATAGATGCATTTTTTCTAAAAATACATTTGCATAACCAAAAAAGGTTCTTATATTTGCACTCGCAATCAGGTAATGAAAGCGACATACTGGAGAAATGGCAGAGCGGTCGAATGCGGCAGTCTTGAAAACTGTTGACTGTAACAGGTCCGGGGGTTCGAATCCCTCTTTCTCCGCCAGTAGAAATACAAAACGAAGCAAACCCCTCTAAATCTTATGATTTAGAGGGGTTTTTTCATTTGCGGTAAATCAAATTATTCATTAAATCTCAAAACTTAGGTGTCTTTTGAGGTGTCACTGAAAATCTATTTTTTTAAGTGACACCTATCTCAAAAGTTACCAGTTCAACATTTGTCCAAATACCTTTTCACTATTTGAACATCTTGTTTGGAAGTATTACAAAGTTTAAATTTAATAATAACTAAAAGGTCACCAACCATGAACACAGCCGTATCCGTTCTCTTTTATATAAAGCGATCAAAAGTCAATAATGATGGTATCTGCCCTATTTACGTTCGCGTCACAGTACAATCTAAACGATTTGAATTTAGCAGCAACAAATTTGTTAATCCTGAGAAATGGTCAAATGAAGGATCTAAGGTCAAGGGAAACAATGAAGAGACTCGTTCAATAAACAGTCACCTTGAATATTTAAAATCTAAAATTTTAGAAGCTGAAAAAAAATTATACAAAAAGGATATCATTATATCTTCTGAAAATCTAAAGAATGAAATTTTTGATCTCCAAGACAGCCAAAGAATGCTTATCCCAATCTTCAAGGATCACAACAATAAAATAAAAGAATTAGTAGGCAAAGAATACGCCCCGGGAACATTAGAACGCTACAACACTTCTTTGAAGCATACGGTAGAGTTTCTGGAATGGAAATACAAAGTATCAGATATAGACATTAACAAAATAGATCATGCGTTTATTACCGATTATGAATTCTACTTGAGAAGCGTTCGCAATTGCGCCAACAATACTGCCGTAAAATACATCAAGAACTTCAACAAAATAATCAAGATTTGCCTGGCCAACCATTGGATAGAAAGAAACCCGTTTGCCAACTACAAATCGAAAGTCAAAGAAGTAGAAAGAGTCTATCTATCTGAAGACGAAATCCAAAATATACTCAACAAAGATTTCAAAACAGAACGATTATCGCTAGTGCGCGATATCTTCCTTTTCAGCTGTTTTACAGGCTTAGCCTACATTGATGTCAAAAACCTAACAAAGTCGCATATAAGCCTTGGAATCGACGGAGAGAAATGGATATTCACCCACCGCCAGAAAACAGAATCCGCTTCAAAAATTCCAATTCTTCCAATAACACAAATGATTATTGATAAATATGAAGACCATCCGGAATGCAATAATCAAAACAAACTACTTCCTATTTTGAGCAATCAAAAAATGAATGCCTATTTAAAAGAAATAGCGGGCGTTTGTGAAATCGAAAAAGAATTAACTTTCCATATTGCTCGTCATACTTTTGCGACGACTGTAACACTCACAAATGGTGTTCCCATTGAAAGTGTGAGCAAAATGTTAGGACACAAAAACATCAGAACTACACAGCACTATGCTAAGATATTGGATAAAAAAGTGAGCGAGGACATGATGGTTTTACGAAACAAAATGTTAAACTGCAACAATGATAAAATTATCAAAAATGCCAATTAGAATTTCTACTTTCCTAATGTAGCACATAATGAGTTTAGAATAGTTCAACGTTTCATTGTTCGTGCTGCGCACGCAACGAAACCCTTCCTGTTAGCATAAGTATTTATAATGTTTCATTAAAAATGATTTTCTCTTTTTGAGCTTCAATTTGTTCCCCAAAATTATATTGCTCTTTGGTTTGAATAAAAAACCATCCATCTGTATTTTCAGTTAACATTTTATTATTGCAAATTGGACACATTATGTTTGTGGCCTTTTCTTCTTCTGAAAAAAATAACTTATTTTCAATAACTACAATTTCAGAATCACAATTGTTACATATTATATCTTTTCTCATAATTTATTTTTTATAAAAATAATCTTTTTAATTCATTTACTGAACGTTGATTTAAATAATTGCTTGTACAATAACAATAGTCACATGTTCTGGTGGTAAATTTTCCGTTTAAAGGACTTGTGTCTGTAATAATTTCTTTGATTTTTCTTTGTACTGTATTAAACAGATGTGTTTTTTGTTCTTTTTCAGTTATGCTAACTTTTGGATCATCTACTATTATTCTTCTTACATAGTTAAATAATACAGGTGTTGAATTATTTCTAATAATTATCATTTTTCGTTGTCTCGGTATAGTATCCCAAAGTTCTTTTAATTCGTCAATATTTTGAAAATATCTTTCCTCAGTTGGAGTGTCATTATTCCAATAAATTGGATTGTTTTTTGTAATCCATATTTCAAAAGATTTATCTTTGATTAACTCTCTATCAAGCTCGAAAAGTATTGGACCATAATGATTTTCTCTTTTAAAAAAAGAATGTAAATCGGTAGTATCTATAAAAACATCATCCCATACGCCTAATACTTTATCAATGTCATCAGAAGATTGATGGGTTTGATAAAGACCTAAATTTTCAACAGCCCCTCTTGATAACAATCCTCCATTTTGAAAGTAAGTTATTGAGGTGCTTACTGTATTAGCATGATATAATGCTAAAATTTCTTTCCCTATTACAAAATTGTAGAGTTCTTCGTTATCCAGTCTCATAGTTTGGTAATATTTCTGTTAACGTCAGTATGTTTAAAAAACCTCTGAACAAATTGATTTTTATTTATTAGAAAGTAAATATGCCGGATTTAAACTACAATTATTTTTCTTTTTAACTACCTCTGGTTTCGTTCAACACAGCTTTCATTGTTCATGCTGCGCACGCAACGAAAACTTAGCTCTTAGCTGCTGCTCTTTTGATCCTTCAGTTGTTTTAAGCTCAAATAAAAAATCGCCAATTCACTAGAAGCTGCAACTGCTAGTTTTGTATAAATTTTGTCTAAACTCACAAATTCTGGAGAATGTCCATGCCCAGTTCCATATGAATTTCGTAATTCGGTTATTCCATGAACAATATTTGAAAAGCCACCTAAAATTTTTGCAACTGATGATTTTGCTAATTCAACATTTTCTACTTGAAAAGGCATTAAATCGATTTGCTTATTTGTTTCTTTTACCAATTTTGCAACATCCCACTCTTTATTGAGTTCTATACCTTCTTCATTAAGTATATGTTTACAGCAAGTTTCAATAAGTTCTTTCGAAATTCCTAAAGCCAAATGAGGATTATTTATAATAGAATTATTCATAAGCCTAATTTGTATATGAACATATTCGTGTGTAAGTATTTTTGTTATTTCATCAGTTTTTTTCTCGGATTCTTTATTATGTTCATTTTTTAAATATGGTCTCCAACTAATATCTCGAATATAGTTTCCACTTGATTGTGCAGATTCACTAATTGCAGATTCAATTGCA
This sequence comes from Flavobacterium zhoui, assembly GCF_042787235.1. Lineage (NCBI taxonomy): Bacteria > Pseudomonadati > Bacteroidota > Flavobacteriia > Flavobacteriales > Flavobacteriaceae > Flavobacterium > Flavobacterium zhoui. The sequence continues at coordinate 46,477 of NZ_JBHZPY010000015.1, read as the reverse complement.
GAAGTTTCTTTACTATATTCGGCAAGTTTACGATGTAATTTTAAAGGTACATTTACAATAACTTCACTCATATAAGTCTCTATATCACTATCCATTGAAAATAAAGTGTCTATATAATTGTTTTCAATTTCACAATCGTTTAGAAAAATTGCTGCTTTATTTTCTTCTAATTCAATTAGCCAATCATAAATATGGTCTTTAAACTTTTCCATGATGTTCTTTTCGTACTTTTTTTTTAGAGTTGCAGCTAACGGTATAGATGCCTGTGCTCTGTTGTGGAATTTCGTAACCTTTTAATTTTCGGCTTTCCAGAAAGTTGATGCGAAACGGTAATTCCACTAAACTCCAGCTAGCTCAATAGTTGTTGGGCACAGTATTATTGTTCTTCTGTTAATTCATAATCTACAAGTTCATCATAAATTGCTTTAATTTCGACATTTAGTTGAACTATATATTCAGTACAAATGTTTTGAAATAGATCTTTCCCTTCATCTTCAAGACTAAATTCAAAAATCCCTTTCTTTAATTCTTTCAATAAGCTATTGAACACTTGCTTGATGTTATTTGGATTGTCGTCAGTAAGAATTATTTCAAGTGGAGTTTCACCAACTTCTAAAACCAAAAATGTATTGGTTTCTTCTCTTCTTATTGTAGCCTTTTTAGTTTCCATATATTTTTCCTCTTTCTCCAAAGGCTTCTTTACCGCCTTCTAATGTTTTCATACTTATTTCTTTCCAATTTAATTCAGGCATTGAATTATAAATACACTTTAATGAATTTGAAAACGGATTTCCAGTTAAAGTAAAGTGTTGCCCTTGTTTATGCAATCTATATATCGAATTATAAGGTAAAGTTCTAACTGCAATATTTGCATCGTGTGTAGCTATAATAACTTTTTTACAAAGAAATGCCTTTTCTTTTAGTAGAGGAACGATGACATCATTGATATAGTCATTACCTAAACTTTTCTCGGGTTCGTCTATTAAATAAATGTCTCTATCTTCAGTCAATTCCATATGAAGGAGAATCATTGAAGATTCACCATTTGAAGGACTATAATAGTTTCCGTTAAGTGTAAAGTGTTTTTGCTTCTGTAAAAGATCACTCAATGAGTTTATAGTTTCAATACGATCTATATCATTTAATTCAGATATTTTTAAAAATAATTCACTTGAGTGAATATGTTTTGATATTGAAATTACTGCATTTACAAAGTGTTTTTGAGGTGTCTTGTTTACATTTTTTACTGGAGAAAAGTCACCGTCTGTGAAAGTACCATTTTGAATAATTAGATTTGTTTTGCAGTGTAGTTGTCCTTTCTCTCCAAGGCTACCAACATATTCCTCTATTGGATCTATTTGTATTTTTATATTTTCAATAATTTTTTTTGCTGATCTCTCAATTTTCATTCGGTTTCGAGAATATTCTGCGAAACCTGTTTTTGTTGGTTTTGGTGGTTGTCCCGTTTTTTTTGATATTTCTGCCAAAAAAGTTGATACTATACCATTTAATAAATAAATACTTTTGTTTTCAATTATCTTTATCTCGGTTTCAGTTTTTAATTGATTAATTATTTTTTCAATTACTTCAATTAACTCTACAATTAGTGAATCTTGAATGTATTCTTTAAGTTCATCCGTTTCGTGAGCGTAATTTCGAAATGCTTTAAACTCAGAAAGAATATTTGTTATTTCAGTTAAACTTCTTTGAGTTAGGGTTTCATCTTCTTGATTTATGTTTTTTATTTTTAGTTTTTGAGATATTTTATTTGTCTCTTGAACTGAAAAATGAAGCATATATTTGTTCATACTTGTAACTTCTTCTTCACTTACTTCTTTGAGAAATTTTATAACTTCCTCACACTTATCTATTCCAAAGTCAGAAACTTCACAATTGAATGTATTGCCATTAATATCAAAAATATCATTTAAATGATAATCATTGGATTTGTAAACAGTAGTTTTATGACCTTTAGCATTATAATATTTTGATAACGCTTCTAAAATATCAGTTTTACCAGTTCCTTTAGAACCAAATAAAATATTAATATCATTATAAATATCTAGTCGAACAATTTCTGCTAGATTCTTAAAAGGTGTTATTTCAATATTTTCCTTTACTTTTTTGTTTAATAAAGTATTTATGGTTGCTTCATCTTTTTCAAGTAAAAGACAGAACTGTTCAAAACTTTCGACAGGTAAACGTAAATCAGGTAATGTTTTAGCAATTTCAATATAGTCATCCCAATTATGAACATCTGAACCATAAATAGAATTATGACCGTGACTTATGTATATTCCTGCGGAAATTGAATTAGTAGATTCTTTTAGAATTCTTTTAGGATTAGAAACTAAATCTGTAAGTATTTGTAATTCTTCATCACCAAGATCAGGTTTTTTTACAAAATAATGTGCAATATAAATACAGTCAAGAGAGTCAAATTTTTCAACTGTTTCCTGTAGTGTTGTTGTAAAAGTATCGGGATTTTTGCTTGCTAAAATTTCATTGACTTTTACATTAAATTCAATGTGATTTTTAGGATTACAAATAACAATTAAATGTGCTCTTTTTTTTCCGCTTTCTTGAATATCAAGTTCAATACCAGGCCATATTTGACAAGTTGTACAAACGCCATCCCTAAATTCTTCATATTGTACTAAATCAAAATGATTATGATTTGTGATAGCCAGAATTTTTACATCTGTATCTTTTAAAATATCAATGAATTTATCTGTTTCAATATTACGAGTTGGAGCATCTCCTGATTTTATTTTCCTTGTATGTACGTGTATGTCAAGTTTCATTTTTCGTGTTTTTAGGAGATATTGTGCCCAACTAGCACATAACATCAATAAGTAATGCCCTTTTAAAGTATTACCACATATCAAGGTATATTTTCTTGTTAGTAAATAAAAGCTTAATAAGTTGCATCCACAATACCCACTTTTAGTGATATTTAACACAAATAAAAAATACCATAGAAAACTTTCTTCAGATAAATTAATAGGTATAGGACACCTCACATCCTTCCCCCACTATTCCCTCTACCACTATAATAATAATCCCTCCTAAACTCAAAAACATTCCATCTCAGGTAAAGACCTAAAAACCAAACTACAATAAATACTATTGTTCCATACCTCAATTATACGACGCATCAAGAATAACTCTTTAAGTATAAAAGTAAAAAATAACTAACCGTTTACTAAAAAACACCTATTCAATTCCCGAATTGAACACTATACTTTTAGCAAATAAAAATTACATTATATAGTTTTGTCTGTCTTTTCAAGCACTTGTCTTGATATTCCACATTCAATTCCTCACTATATAATCTAATGGAAAATCAAAAAATGCAACAACGCATAAAGGCGATTTACCAAATGCTTTTTGAAATGGCAACTGGTAATCTCGCTTTTAGAATTATCAAAACAGATCAAGACGACGAAGTCGGCAAGATGTCTGAAATGCTTAATAAACTCGCTGGAGAAATGCATGATATACTACTCCAATCAGGTTACGTTAACCCTCATTACAGTTATCAAAACTTAGTACAAACAACATTTATCTTAGACGATAACTTTCTTATCAGCAATTATAATGCACACGCTCTACAAGCACTATACTATGAATCTGAAGAATTATTTCAGGTAGACTTTGGAAAATTTATCGCACCACAATCCTTCAGTATTTGGAATCAAAAAAAGAAAGAAGCTTCACTAGATGACAATTACCATAGTACCGTTCAGCTTATTTTTGTTACGGGTAATAATAAATTACTTCCTGCTTTTTGCACCATTTCACGGCTGCGCTACAGTGACAAAATAATAGTAAACTCAATTACTACGATATTGCAAGAATTGCTGTCAGACCCGAAGTATGTAATAAAAATAAATCCAGAAAGACAATCCGAAGCTATCGTCATGCAAAATCTTTATGATTACATATTAAATCACTTGGAAGAACCACTGCCTACTCTTAAAGAATTAGCTGTGCTTTTTGATTGTAATGAATACAAATTGAAACTTGGATTTCGTGAATTTTTCAAAACAAGTATTTATAATTTTTACCACGATGAAAGATTAAAAAGAGCACATTTGATGATCCTGCAAACAAAGATTCCACTCAAAGAAATTGCAATAATGAATGGCTTTAATACCTACCTCAACTTTTATAAAGCATTTAAAAAAAGATTTAAGTATGCACCGAGTGAAGTGGATCGTAGCCCGAATGAAGCTAATTAAATACTGAACAGCTTCAACTCTATTTTGGATAACGAAAGTTCTGATTTGCATAACATTATACTTTTATATTGTAGAATTTTACAAGACTAAAAAAGCAACTTATGAAAATTTCTGAAAAAATTAAAAGTGTTATAGTAAATTTCATAAGTTGGCTCTTTATTTTGCTTTTTACTTATGCAGCGACCAACAAAGTACTTGATTTCGAAAATTTCAAACAGCAACTAGGACAGTCACCGCTGTTGAGTTCTTTTGCCGAACAAGTAGCATGGGCGGTTCCGTCAGCTGAATTTTTAATTGTCATCTTATTGGTTTTACCAAAGTTTAGGTATCCAGCCTTGGTATCATCTTTCGTGTTAATGCTAATGTTTACAGCTTACATCTATATTATTTTAAATCATAGCGTATTTGTTCCTTGTTCTTGTGGAGGTATTTTAGAAAAAATGAATTGGCACGAGCATTTGATTTTTAACATAGGATTTGTTTTCTTGGCACTGATTGGATTGTGGTTGCAACCAACACCATCTATCACTATAAAAAGGAAATTAATTGTGGTGTCCAGTTCTGCATTGACAGGTATTATTATAGTAATTGCTTTATTTTTAATCTCGGAAAATATCCATAGTTATCACAATAAATTTGTGCGGCGTTTATCAAGTGCCCCTGCAACCAAAATCAAGGACTATAACCTCAAATTAAGGTCGTACTATTTTGCTGGGGCAGATGGTGATCATGTTTACTTGGGAAATACAACCTCGCAGTTATTAATGACCGTTGTAGATACAGCGTTAAATAAAACAACGATACACAATATTACGCTTGACAAAATAGACCTGCCATTTCGTTCACTGACAATTAGAGTAAACGGCCCCTATTTTTATATTTATGACGGAACGGTTCCTTGCATATTTAGGGGTAAAATTTCGGACTGGAAGGCTAAGTTATACAAAAGTGGCTCTGAGTACTTTACCTATGCAGAAGCTATTGACTCAACCTCTTTGGCAGTTCGAGTACAAAAACGGGGTAGTGGAGAAAGTATATTAGGGAAAGTTGATCTACTCTCCAATGAAAAGACAGTATTAAATCATAATTTATTGCAAAAACAGATTGATGGCCTATTCGATACTGATGGCTCATTAATGTATAGTAATGAAATTAACAGAATAATTTACTTGTATGCATATCGCAATGAATTTATCGTCGTCGATCCTAAACTAAATTTAGATTATAGAGGTAATACAATAGACACGATCGCACATTCAAATATTGAATTGGTAGATCTAGAAAAACGTGGGGAGCGAAAATTTGCAAAAAAGCCGTTGCTAGTAAATAAAGATGCAGCTGTTTATGGTAATGTACTCTTTGTAAACAGTAATATCCCCGGTCGATATGAAAGCTTAGAAATGTGGAAACTAGCCAGTGTTGTAGATAGCTATAATATCTCTTCAAATAGCTATCTCGAAAGCTTCTATGTCTACGATGTCGACAAACAAAAGTTACGTGATATAATAGTACATGGTGATAAGCTTTACGCCCTAGTGGGAAATCACCTTATAAGCTACAAACTACAGCCCATAATTACAACTAATTATAAAAAACAGAGTCGGTCGTAAACCCGACTAAGCAATCTATTGGCCAAATAGCAGGAAAAGATCGAAAACCTGTAAAAAAGAGTAGATCAAAACTTTTAATTTTTACGATTATGAAAACTAAAATTTTTAAATTCGGTATGCCGGTAGCATTTGTTGCTCTCGGATTAGTTGGTGCTTTATCCTCAAATGCGATGGAAAAAAAGGCAACCGTACTAGCTAGTGAAACGGGTTATAAAAAGGTAATTGGTGCTGCTCAACCTTGTCAACCTGTAGAATCGTGTGATAACGTTCAAGGTCAGCTTTGTAAGTCAAGCATTGATAACTCGCAGCTGTATCGTCGCATAAGCGACAACCAATGTCCAACGATGTTGTTTAGAAGTAATCCTTAATTATTAAAGAAAAGCCGTCACAAAAAAATGTGACGGCTTTTCAATTTAAGATTTTAAATATTTCGCAAACCAGGCCTCAATTCGTTTTGTGAGATCAGTCTGTTTCTTCCTGTCAGATATCGTATGAGATTCCTCTGGGTAAATAAGTAGAGTATGTTCTTTCTTCAACCTTCTCAAAGCAAGATAATACTCGATGCTTTGAAAATAGTATACTTGTTTATCTTCCTCACCTGTCCATGACAATAAAGGTGTGTTTACACCTTCAGCTTGCAATATAGGTGAATTTATGAGATAACTTGATAAAACTTCAAATAGCGACTTCCTCATTCGTTGCTGCTGGCTTTCAAATCGCCAAAAATTTGTAGTGGCAGAATCAGTGTTATAATAAAGATAACTTGATACCAAATCTGTAATAGCCGCACCGGATACAGCGGTCGCAAATCGGTCCGTTTTTGCTATAATGTAGTCTGTTTCAAATCCGCCAAAGGAGTGCCCTGTTAATCCAATTCTATTGGGGTCAACATTATATTTTAAAAGAACCGTATCAACTGCAGCCAATACACATTTTTTTGCTGATTCACCTGTTTGCCGCATTTCATAGACAATATCAGGCAACAGGATAAAATAGCCTTTTGACGACAATACCGTAAAGTTAATCCCATTCTCGTTCAATAGCGTCGGGTTAACATACCGATGTAAACTACCTCCTTGTCTTTCATAAATGCTAACAATCATAGGATACTTGACCGTAGAATCAAAATCCGCAGGATAAATTAAAACACCCGATAAGGGTTTTCCATCTACAACATACGAAACCTTCTCAACCTTAGCCCACAAATAGTTGTGGTGCTGAAAATTGCTGCGATACAATTCTTTTACTTTCCCAAGAGCATCGACGAACAGCAACTCAGGGGGCGCATCAAAATGTTGCGAGATAAAAGTAAAAGCGTTACTATTTTTCGCCTTTACCACACGGTCAGTTCTTTTGTATTCCCAAAAAATTGGACGCGCACCAGTTGTCCCATCGTATCTATAAAATCCACTATACCCTGTCGCAGCATTTTGGGCAGATAAAATCCACTGCGTTGAATTACTGATGATAGCATTGGTCCGATCCATGTAATCGAACTTAGAGAGGAGCCTGCGTTGGGAAGTTGCAAAACGAAAAGTAGTTTTATTTTCACGTCCCTTGGTCAACCGTTTCTTTGTCTTTCCGTCAGCGCTAATCATCCAAATATCAAACTGGTCATAAATGAAAAGTGAGTTGTCGTCTATGCTCCACCCTGCAATACCATATAAAGGAACTTGCCCCGCACGATCATAATTGATATCACGAACTGGAACGCCCAAATCTTGAGTAATATTTCGGTGTTCGTCCTTCTTGAAATCATACACCCACCAGTCACCATTTACTGAATAAGATAAGTAATTGCCCTTGGGCGAAAATGCCGGATCCATCCCCGTCCCAGGATATCCTTTGAGCAATAATCGCTTTGTACCCGTTTGAACTGCAGTTACATAAATATCTCTCGATCCTATACCATCAAAATGTGGCTCAGATTCGAATTCATTCCAAGTCAACGCATATTCTGCGGTACGCCCAATTAGTGCAGAGGGCTCTTCCCTGTTGCTAATCTGCAAAAACCGACCCGATTCTACGAACCATACTGCGACTTTATCCTGTAATGTAAAGTCCCCATACATTTTTAAATTGGGATAGATTTGCTTGTCATTTCCATTCCATACTTGAACAACTTCGGCTGTATCTTCATTCGGCACATTTTCTTTCAACTTGAAAAAGATCCGATTTCCATCATTTGAAATAGTAACCGAACAAAAACCAGCACCTATGCTCATATCATTAGGAAAATTGGAACAGCTTTCCGGAACAAATGATAAAAGCTTCCCAGTATCTAACCGATAGGCATACAGCTTGCCTCTCAAGCTGTTATTTTGAATAAAAGCAATAGTTTGGTTAAGCCAGCTCAGGTTTTTAATCGCGCCAACTGTTAAAACCGGAATCTCTTTTTTTATAAAATTGTCAAAGATTTCAAGTATTTCCACTTTCTCTTTTCCAGTAACGTATGCAATCGCATCCTTGCGTATATTCCATATCCATTCGTTGATATTATCAGCATTAGCCACGGTTTGACCAAGCATGTTTTTTACAGTTAAGCGCTGGTTGCCACTTTGATCATCACTAATCAGTATTAAGTATTTACCATTGCCCGAAAATGAATAGCTGCTAATTTCCGGGAAGTAATTCACTTTTCCTGATGTTAAGTCTTGCAAAACCAATGTATCATTCTGCTTACACGCAAACCAATTTTCACCATTAAACTCCCCATTTGTACCATGAGGAAATGCGTATTTTTTTCTGCTTTTTGTTGCTATAGCAAATAGCGTATCAGCTGTATCGTATTGCAGGCTGTAACTTGCCCAACCTCCCTTATCAGAAATACTGTGCGATAGCATATCACTCCATAAATGATAATCTTCTTCCGGTACCGTTTTCTTTTGTAAAACCTGCCCTACTACCGTGCAGCCCACTAGCAAAAAACAATATGTAGTTAAGCGGAAGAAAAAAGAATGACGAAGTTTTTTCTTTCTCTGAACTATTCTAGTAACCATCATTTTGTGGGGCAAGATTTGGGTTTAACAACAATTCTTTTTGAGGTAGCGGAAGTAATCTATCTGTAGTATTCCAACCCAATTTCACAGGAGACAATGCAGTATCCAATAAGCCATTTCTTTTTAGGTCAAAGAAGCGGTGTCCAAATTCACAAAAAAGTTCCGTTTGGCGTTCCTTTAGCACGGCAGTGATAATTTCTGCACTAGTTGATGCTGGTGTATCCCCTAAACCTGCTGTATTCCTTATCTTATTCAAATCTTCTTTAGCGCCAATCAAATCACCTTGCTGCGCTCTGGCTTCAGCACGAATCAGATACTGCTCAGCAAGTCGGAGCACAATCGAGTATTCTACAGAACTCCCCGTATTGGAAGACTCTTTATATTTATAAGCGTGAGACCAACTATTAACACCCGTTGTAATCATTTTTGTCCAGTGTACTTTTCTTTGATCATTAGCCTCAAACGCAGTAAGAATGGTCGGTGAAAGTGATGATGAAGGTGGCGGTCCGTTAAAAAACACAAATGTTTTAGCTTCCTTTGTATTGTCTCCCATCATAGCAGGCATCAATTGCCAAATCGTAGTTGTACTTTCTTTAAGGAAAATTTTATCAAGATCATTCTCCCATACATAAACATCTGTTTGGTTCAGAACAGCAGAAGCAGCATTGGAAGCCTGATCCCATAAATGGAGATAAAGGTTAACTCTCGCCAGCATGGCATAAGCCGCATAGCGGTTTGGCCTTACACGTTCTGAACTAATATAGGAGTCGGGCAAAAGTGCAATAGCCTGTTCAAGATCAGATTTAACTAAGAGTAGTGCATCATTTTCAGCAGTACGATGCGCAATGCGATTGGCTTCATAATTGGTAGTGCTAATATACGGCACACCACCAAAGGAATTTACCAAATAGAAATGAATCAACGCTCGTACAAAAAGAGCTTCACCTTTCAATTGGTTACGGTCAGGTTCTGGCAGAGAAACAGAATGATCCACACCCTCAATTACGGCATTGGCAGCATAAATTTGGCTATAGCTACTGTTCCATAATTGTGCTATTTCTGTTCCCGATGCTTGCAAAGCATTAGTACCGTAATTAAATGATAAACTACCTGGATTATAATAGGAGGTAAGTTCATCACTGTAGAGCCCCAACTGGTTCGAAAACCCTGTAAATAGGCCTGTAAATAGTCCATTATCGCGCATTTTTGTGTAAATATCAGTCATCGCGGCATTAGCGGTAAGACGGTCTTCAAAAACAGCATCAGCAGTAAGCTGTGAATCTGGAAGGTCAACTTCTGTGAAGCTATCGCAGCTTGTAACCAGTATAGCAATACTTAGAATCAAAATAGGTAACATTGCTTTCTTTGATAGTATATTTTTCATGGCTTCAGTTAAAAAGTGATTTGTAATGTAGAAGTATAAACGCGTAAAGGAGGCATGAAACCTGCGGTCTTAAATTCAGGATCCCCTCCCTTATAAGAAGTGAGGACAAGTACATTTTGCCCCTGCATGCTCAGCTTGCAACTAAAGGATTTTGTCCATTGTTTCGGCAAATCATAGGTCAGTGAAATATTCTTCAGCCTGATGTAAGAAGCATCCGTTATAACCGCATCACTTTGGGAGTAAAGGGTGTTTGCACGCTGAGCAGTAGGATTGATTCCTGTACTATAAAGCTGATTAGGACCACTATCTCCCCGATTTTGCCAGTGTGACACAAATGATGCTGGCTGGTTCGACATGGTTCCCGGCAAAAGGGTTCCAAATGCTTCAGTATAGTTTTCCTGCTTAACAAACTGAAACAAAAAGTCCAGTTGCACCGCTCCGTACTTCAACTGGTTTTGCAATCCCCCATAAAACTTCGGATTCAGTTCTTTTACAAACCCCCTGTCATCATTAGCCGATAGTAGGCCATCACCGTTTAAGTCCTCAAACTGATAAGTACCAGTCTGCGGGTCAAGACCAATATAATGGAATACCTTAACAATATTCAATGGTTGACCAATGACAAATTGAGATTGGTAAGACGAACCTTTCAGATCCGGAAAAGAGAGCAGATTATTCCTAGCACTAGTAAAATTGAAATTCGTTGTCCAACTCAATTTATCGCCTTGCAGGTTCAACGTACGTAAGGTCAATTCATAACCACTATTTTGTACTTCTGCGTCAAGATTTGCCTGTATCGAGTTAAAGCCGGTAGTTCCTGGTAAAGGCACACCTAGTAATTGACTGCTCGAACGATTTCGGTACCAAGCCGCAGTCAAAAAAATACGGTCTTTCAAAAATCCTGTTTCTAGTGCTACTTCAAGTTTTCGGTTGGTTTCCCATCCAAAGTCCTTATTGAATAATCTTGTCGGTTGTAAACCGCTTATGCCTTCATAATTGCTACCAGATGTACTGTATGTATCAAGATACTGATAGTCTCCTATCTGATCATTTCCAGTGGTACCATAACTGGCTCGTAGCTTTCCAAAACTGAGGAATTCTGCATGTTTTTTTATAATTGGTTCGTCACCGAAAAGCCATGATGCCCCAACAGCCCCAAAGCTTGCAAACCGGTTAGCAATCCCAAACCGGCTTGATCCATCTCTTCTACCCGTCATATTGATAATATAGCGGCCTTTCCAGTTAAAATTTGCCCTGCCAAAAAAAGCCTGGTATTTGTACACCGTTGCATCACTGTTCATAATGGAGAATAGGGATGCCGATGCCGGATTTTCAAGGAGACCATTGCTTGAAAATCCATAGCCCATATGCACAACTTGGTTCGACATCTGCTGTTGAAAAGTGCTACCGGCAAGCAGATCTATCTTGAATTGCCCTGCTGTAAACTGGTAGTTAGCCTGCGGCTCAATAATCCACGAATTACGGCTGGTATTGTTCTCAAAGACCAACGATGAGGAACTGTCTAAACCATATGCGGGGTTATACATTGTTGAAGGCAACAGATTTAATTCTTTGTAACGCAAATCGCTATAACCAAAACTCGATTTGAGTTCGAATCCCTTAAACAGACTGTACGAAAGCAGTGAGTTAGCAATAAGGTCATTAGTTCTCCCTTTAAAGTCCGTCGCAAGTAATTGTAGCGGATTTTCAAAAGTACCGTTTTCCCAATTCAAATTCCCTAAGGCATCATAAAGCGAAGGTGCGTTGGGCGCTAAGCTTAGAGCTGCTCCCGTAAAGTCAGCTGTCGGCATAGTATTGTTTTGTACCACATAACCAGTAGTAAAATTAATCCTGAACCGTTGGTCTTCCGACTCATGATTAAGATTCAGGTGAACATTGCCTTTTTCGTACTTATAGTCACCCGGAAACACAGTAGTCTCTTTATTATAAGTACCACTTAATACAAATTGCGTTTGCTTTGAACCGCCTGACAATGAGGTTTGCATAGTACTAATACTGGAGTTCCCTCCCAATAATTCTTTTTGCCAGTTCGTATATCGGTTTTGATCCCATGTTCCGTTAATGTCATAGGCATTAGCCGGATAATCCGTAACGCCGTCATTGGCATACGCTTCACGTCGCATTGCGAGGTACTCCGCGGTATTCATTAGCTTCATAAATCGGGTGACATGGCCTGAACCACTAGAGACACTACCCGTGAATTTAGTTTTTCCTGCTTTTCCTCTTTTGGTGCTGATAAGCACAACACCATTGGCACCGCGCGACCCGTAAATAGCGGTTGCATCGGCATCTTTCAATACTTCTATACTTTCTATATCCCCAGGATTAATGCTATTTAACGGACTCGTTCTTCGTGGCAAATGTCCCGACGTAAAAAGGCTTCCAATGGGTTCAGAAGCATAAGGCACACCATCCACGATATACATGGGGCTGTTACCATCAAACCTCAGGCTATTTTGTCCGCGTATCTGGATATCAAATCCCCCACCTGGCATCCCCGTAGTCTGGGTAATATTAACCCCAGCCATCCTTCCCTGCATCGTAGCAAGCACATTTGTTACTGGTTGTTTTTCAATATCCTTAGCTGTAATACGGGCAATACTTCCAGTGCGCTCCTTTTCTTTGACAGAATAATAACCCGCATTGATGTGAACTTCCTGTAGTTGGGTAGCATCTTCTTGTAATTGTACGTTTAGTATTTTACGTCCGTCTATAGGTTCTGTAACGGTTACAAATCCCATAAAACTAAAGACTACTATATCGTCTGCTGATGCAGTTAGCGTATAGTTCCCGTTAAAGTCCGAAATAGTTCCAGCTGTAGCTTTACCTTTTACGGAAATGGTCACACCGGCTAAAGGGTTTGTACCATTAGTGATAGTACCACTGATTTGCACTTGCTGTTGAGGTATAATTTTTTTTGTTACCGTCGCAAAAGCGGAAGGGTTGATTGTTGCGGCATGGACAGGAAAATCGCATAAGCAAATCCCTAAAATCAAAGGAATCGCCGGCCATCCCTTGTAAAATGAAAATATATTCATAATTTTGGTTTAGTTAAATGAAACGTTAGTTTTGTTAGCATTGGTCCTCTTTTCAGTTGTCCAGACGGTTGGAGGGCCTTTTTTGTCATTGCGAGGCACGAAGCAATCTCATTTCGAGGTTCGACGCACCCGAGAGAAGCAAAGCAATCTCAATATTATTATTCTATCATAGGCATACTTTTTAATTAGATTTATATTCGATGTTATTGTCTCTATATTCTAAATTCTTTAACCCAATTCAAAATTTAAAATAATTAATAACCTCTAATCACCTGACGATGTGAATTTTAACATCAGTTCAGTTCGCGCTATTATAACCATAAAACCACATGAACATCGTTGCTATAAAAAGTATAATTATTCCTATTTTTATTTGTTTGTAGTATTTCATAGTGAAAATTTAGATGTTGTAAATCCAGTTGTATTGCTAGGGTAATTTGGTGTTAGTACGTCATAAAGATTGAAGATAGATTTTTAGCATCAGCGTGCTCTTCCCTACAATTCAAAATTTACAATTCAAAATTCAAAATAACAATTCTTGCTTTTTTCTCAATCAAAAAAAAAAGAACCTGCACTGAAACACTAACTCAAAATAAAGAAACAGCACAGGCATTAAATTGACAGTATTTTTTTTATTTCATAGTTATGGTTTTTTTAGCGGTTAAAACTGCTGCGAGACTATGAAAAAGGATGAAGCGATGCTGAGAAAATTAAGCTTAAGTAGTGCCTATTGAAAATAAAAAAGGCATGGAACTCAGCATAAACGTCTCTGGTACTTGGCATACCTACCACGAATAAGTGAGCCCACGCCTATAGACGTGAGCATCTTACTTATCATCTCGTGGTTTTAAACTGCCAAGTTTCGAGCCGAGATTCAAAGCGAATGCTTCAAATATTTTATATGAAGAGTCGCAAAAATACATTACATATTCGTAATGATAAAACAAATATAACAAAATACTTTGAAATGCGTACTAAAGTACGCGCTATTTTTTATTGATTGACTTTTCTTTGTTATTAATGACAGAGACTAGCAACATTATTTGTAACTATATTTTCAGTAACTGGATTCAGCCTTATAAATCTCAGAGGTCATTTGCATTGGATCATAATATTGAAGAAAGCATCGTTAGAAAAATTAAAAACACTTCGCTTAATATCGAAGGATCAAATTATAATATTCCTGTTAATACTCTTAAAAAAATTTGCGAATCAAGAAATATCAAGTTGTCGGAATTTTTTAAAATATTAGAATTATAGAAAATAATAAGATTATATAAAAAAGATGCTCAGAGAGGCATCTTTTTTATTTTTTAAAACTCCCAAATTGCATATTGAATTTTCCAAATTGCATATCGTATTAAAAATAAAAACACATATTTTGAACTTACTTAAAGATTCAAAATATGGAATGGTATGAAATCATTGGGTTTGTTGTGGTTTGGCTTTTAGGTCTTTATGTGATAGGGAAGTTTTATGAGTCCATGAGGAATAGGTATTATAATGATAGTTGGAAAAAGAGGGATAAGAAATAATAAAAGATGCCACATTGGAATTAGCTTACTGTTATACTCTTTAATTTAAGTCAAAATATCACTAAATGTGGGTATTGTAACAATACTTATAAAAGTCTTTATTTACGAACTAGAATAAATAGCTTGATATATGACAAAACTTTAAAAAAAAGTGTTACTTGTTGATGTTGTTTATTATTCACGCGATTTAACCACCAAACATGACCGAACAAGAAAAACTTGAAAACATTATCATTAATGAAAATGCATATATTTTTCATAATGCAAAAAATGCAAACATTTCTAAATATAAAATTGAGAAGGTTTTTAGAGATGCTTCGGTAATAAAGTCCAGTAACTTCTTACTCAAAGAAGTAAAAAAATCCATAACAATAAATAATATTGAAATCTTATATTCGATATGTGTTTTCAAATATAATTCACAACCGACTTTCATTGATGAGTCAGTTGAGAATTGGATTGAAACAAAATTAGCATATCTTCTAATTGTAGAAATCGACGATTATTTAGTTATCAGTAGAAAAAATATATCCAAAATTCAAGATTTTATAAAGCAGTTTGACCCTCTTGATTACAAAGTTTTATCAACTCTTTTTATAAAAGATGAAACGCAATTTGAAAAATTTAACCTTAAGAATCTTAATGTCTCGGATAAATCATTACGCGAGAAAAGCCTTGAAGCTATTGACTTAAAAGAAAATTTTTCCGCACTAGGCGCTAATAATTATATGTTGAATTCATTGAGATTGAAGAATGTTGATGAAAAAGTTTCACTAATTTTAAATTCTTCCAGAATCAATAAATTTGGAAGAAAAAATTCTATCGAAGAATTTTGTGGTTGGGCAGAAAATTTGGTTAATAAAATTAAACATCATATCGAAAAAGAAACATTTTTATCAGTTTTTGCCGAACCACAAGATTATGAAAGTCTTCGCGATACTTTAGTTCCAATATCAATTCTTTTTACATTTAGCGGGCTATATACAGATTTCGAAAATGAAGTTATCTCTAATAGTGTAATTAGATTTTTAGACGAAGATTTAATTCTAGAAAGAAATATTGACATAATAAAGTATCTGGAAAATTTCGAACGTTTGTCTAAAATTATGTACGATGCTCACTACGATATATTTAAGGTTGACAATCCTATTGTGAATGATATTGAATTAAAATTTAATGAAAAATCAATCACACTTAAATCTCATAAATTGAAACATCTAAAGCTAATGAAAGCCAACGGAACAGAAATTTCAATTATAGATTATATAAGTAATTCAAGTAGCTTTATTATAAATTTTGATAATATTGATTTGGTTTATTCAAACCGTAAATTATTCAAAGACACAAAACTTCTAGGAAATATTGATCATTTCATGAAAATTTTTGTAGCACATGATGATTTAGTTCTTTGCGACAGTGAAAAAGGTTTATTCAGTACTGGTCAAAATGAATTTGAAAATCTATCCATTTTTAATTTTGTTGAACAAAATTTTATGGACGATGCAGAATACTTTATCTGCGACGACTTAATAAAAGAATGGGCCGATCATATAGCCATTTATGATAGTAAAATTATCTTTTTTCATTCTAAACATAACACCACTCAATTTTCAGCATCTGCATTTCAGGACATTGTTGGACAAGCACAAAAAAACTTAGGTAATCTTAGTCCTCAGACATACCAATTGCTGGAAAAGAGAGACACTTGGGTTTCAACTTATAATAACGATGGTGTCAATACGAATATCATTAGATTAAGAAAAGGAGATAATGTAGACAATGCTATTAATCAATACCAAGCTGCTATTAATAATCCACATTATAAAGGAGAAGTTCATTTAGTAATTGATTTCATTTCAAGAAACACATTAGAACAAAATCTAAATAATTTAAGGAATGGGGTCGCATTTGCTCGAAGAAGTGAAGCAATTCAAATCTTATGGTTTATATCATCCTTAATTTCAAGTTGTCAAGAAGTTAATACAGATGTTTATATACATTGCAAGCCATAGTTATATCGCCTAACCTAAATCACTTATAAAGTTTAGCCTCGCTATTTAAAAAATTGACAAAGTCAAATTTTATTTTAGTACCTGTAGACTTAGAATTGCATTCCGTGACTGTCAACTAGAGACGTTAACCTCTCCAAATAACATTGTTATATAAACCCTCTCAATCTAGACT
Organism: Flavobacterium zhoui; assembly: GCF_042787235.1. Classification (NCBI taxonomy): domain Bacteria; kingdom Pseudomonadati; phylum Bacteroidota; class Flavobacteriia; order Flavobacteriales; family Flavobacteriaceae; genus Flavobacterium; species Flavobacterium zhoui. The sequence continues at coordinate 29,462 of NZ_JBHZPY010000015.1, read as the reverse complement.
CCAAGTTATTCAAAGTATCCATACTCCACACTAATAAATCAATTTTTAAATAGGTAAAAAAATCCATCAACAGTGAAACAATCAAAACATAAAAATTTCGCAACAGAGTTGAGAATAATTGAACAGCTAGAAAGTTTCAAACAGCATAAAGTAACTTTAGAGGCTTGTCCAGGAGAAGCATATCTCACAAAGTCAAAAAAAGAATATCAGCTTTCCTTTGAAGGCATTTTTCCATATAGCGAGGACAAAAAAATTAAAATTCTGATTAATGGAGAACCTTTCACAATTAAATCTACTGATTTTCAAAAACCTACACGCTCTAGATTAGCTGAAATTCCAGCGCAACACACTTTCGATATAGATGGAGTAAATAAAGGGAACCTAAATAACTCCTCATTCTTCAGAATGTTTTTTTTTGATGACTCAAAAAGAACAAATATCTTTCATTACAAGCTTGAAAAGCCTAAACATGATGGTATTATTCCTTGGGCTTTTGACTGCGTGAGGTTAGCCGTTATGAAAAAATCGTATGATATTACCCAAAATCGTAACGGAGAGAATAGTTATTTTATAATCGAAAATCTGGATGCAGTAACACTAGAAGAATTCGAGGAAGATTCATATGCTATCCAAAAAGGAATCGGTTTTTTAATTGGCTACATGCCTGGTGGTGAAAATTACATATTCTCCGGAGAAAACTTCATATACCAGCGTCTGGCAAGAAACTCCCTAAAATCTATTTTCCATCCGGTTACATCAAATCCATATTCAAAACTATTTAAAGAAAAGGAAAAAGAAATAGCAGATAACTATTATGGTAAACTGAAAGTGATTCCTGCTCCGGTAATTTCAGAACTGATTAACCAACTCCGTCAAAATATGGATTTTTCAGTAGCCATCATTTTCCTGATGGAAGTGGCAAGCTTAAAATCTATAGTTTCAATGCCTGGTGTTTTTTCTGTTATTTTGGAATCCTTTGCTAATATTATTATCATAAAGCAAAATAAACAAGAAAAGTTAATCAATGATAAAGATCTCGTTGCAAAAATAATTTATGAGATGAATACGCTCATAGATAAACATGCTCCAAAGATAAATCCCGAAGCTGAAATAAAAATAAGACGAAGAATAAATGAAATTAACAAACCCGTAAATCTTAATCGATTAACCAATGCGGAGAAGTTAAGAGCGCCCTTTGATCAGTTAAAAATAAAGCTCACAGCAGAAGAAGAAAAAGCACTTGATTATCGTAATTATCTTCTGCATGGAAACATTTTGATGAATAATGAGCTAGAAAGAACTAGTGAAGAAATAGATAATCACATGTTACATGTAAGCGCCAAGTTATATACCTTGATTAGCAAACTAATTTTAAAAAGCTGTGGATATGAAGGCTATGTGATTAATTATTCTAAATTCTATCAGAAAAATTCAATAAATTCCAAAGAAGATTATTTTGAGTATATTTAAAAAACAGATTTACAATACTACCCACACCTGCGAAATAATCAATACCATCTATACAATTATTCTTTGCAAAAGTTGTTGAAAGGTTTATAAAAGTTATTGTTTTTACAAACAAGATTGCAAATGACATTTACCTTAAATAGCTGATAAACATAGCATTTACTATTTATAACAGTATTAAAAAAGTTAATTTTTCTGCAAAGATTTACAAAGAAAATGTATTTCAATTACCCAAAAACCTATCGATATTCTTTATAAAAAGTTCGCAAAGTTTATAAAACTGCAAAGAAACCTGCAAAGAAAACCATAGCTAATCCCTTGTTTTTCAACTCATTTTTCTTTGCAATCATTTTTTAATTTTATAGGTTCTTTGATTATGTTTTATCTCTCTTGCAATTTCCACGAAATCTTTTTCTATCATTTCGGCAAAAAGTCTTGATACGTAGGACACGTCTGAATCAGCAAGATTAAGTAACTTTCTGGCAGCTTCATTGTCTATTTCATCTGCACTGTCAAGGTATCTGATAATTGCTTCAATCTGCCTAGCTTTTTCTTGCTTCTTTAATTTGGAATAGCTGATTTTATCTTCTGTAGATGCTAATTTGTTTTTATGGATAATATATTTAACTCCTGAAGTTTTTCCGGTTGTTTCTATAAATTCTATTTCTTGCAATTCTTTTAATATTCTTCGTAATTGGTATTGGTTGACAAACGGGTTAGCTTCCAGTTGTTGAAAAGTTTGTTTCTTTTCGGTATAAATACAATTGATCACCAATAGTTTTTCTAGATCAATATCAATACCCGTAATTTGCTTGAATTCGTGACTCAATTCTGCTAATTTCTCAGAATAGACATCAGCATCAACTCTAAAAATAATAGAATGTTCATTTTGTATTGATTTGGGTAAGTTTTTTCCTTTAGACAATAAGGCTGTAAATATTTTATCAAAACCAGTACCTGCTTTTTCGGCATAACTTACTTCCCGCATCACATCCATAATATTAGGATTACGAGGGTTTGTTTTACGAAGAAAGTTCGTTTCATCTATACCTTGTGGAAAATGCCCCGGACTTTCAAATTCTATATAATTAGGAAACTTTCTAATTTCTATAATTTGTTGTCGGCTGTAATCACGATGTACAATCGCATTAATAAGCATTTCCCGTAGTACAATTTCTGGATAATCCTCTATATAATCCCGAAACAAACCAAAATGAAATTCTTTGACTTTGATTTCAGATTTTAATTGACTGAAACAAGCATCTGCAATTTCAATCAAATTGCCAGAATATTCAAATGGTTTATAACTCCCATCTTCATAGTAACGAATATATTTAATTTGGCTATAAGGCATTTCTTTTAATGCTTTTTGATTACCAATGAATAAAACACCTGTGGTTGTGGGTAATTGAACACCATTTTCTTCCTTAACGAGTCCTAATGTTTCTGTAAATTCATTTGATGTATTCTTGAGATAAGGGCTTTTAGGTTTTTCGCTTTGAATTCGATTGTAAAGTAATCGGGTTCTTGAAAGGTCTTGCCATCCCGGAATAGGATTTCTTTGTTTATCCTGTTCAATAGATTGAAAAGGAAAATCCCAAGTTTTTTGATCATAAACAATTAGTCCCTTTTCCGATTGAATGGTAGCAATTTCATAAGGTTCAATGGCCCTATTACCGTCATTACTCCTAATTAAATATTCTCCTTTAGAGGTTCTGTGCATTTGTGGCGAAAAAGGAATTTCGAGAACAAGCACTTCACTATTATTTATTTTAAGTTTGTGGGGATGTAACGTAATCGAAGGAAAAGTTCTATCTTGAACTTGTCTGATTAATTCAAATATTTTAGCATCTGTAGCCAAAAAAATAGGGTTTATTTCTTTGGTATCATCAACGATACCTACAAACAAAAAGCCTCCTTTCTTGTTAGCAAAAGCAACAACATCTTTAGCTAATTCCTCATATTTAGGTGCAAAATTTTTAATTGATTTACCAAAAATAACTTTATCTTCAAGTTGTTCTTTAAAATCAAGAATATCGCATTCACCTTGTGCAAGAAGATTGTAAAACCACTGAATACTATGTTTGGTATATTTGTGCATAATTTAAAAAAGTATTGAAAATTGTTTTTTTTTCATGTATAAAACCATGTTTTTCTATACATGTTTTTGGAATATTTATACAAAACGTCATTTTTGTGTACATATCTTTTTAATAAGTACCTAAAAAAGCGCATCATGAACACGTTTTAATCTAGTCAATTAAATCTTGTAGATATTTATCCATTCTATCAAATATTTTTTATTGTCTATCGAAATTAAGTTTTAGTAAAAACAAGCTTAATTTGCCAAAATTATATTTATTACTTCTATTACTTCATTTTCCCGATTTCTTATCAAGCCACAACGTTTCATCCGTCCAATATTAATCTCTTACTTTTCAAAAGCATTCAAAAATATATCCTCAAGTTCTCCCTGCTGCGCCATAACTATTCGAGATTTCCCGTTCTCGAACTATTGCCGGTTACACCTAATGATCCGGAATTACATTCCATGATAGTCAATAAGAAAAATCACCATCTTTCACAAAAATAAGAGTAATTGAATCAAAACAAGTTATTTTTTAATCAAAATATTCAGAAATACACATTAAACTATTAGACTCCACTATTTTTAATAGTGTTTTCAAATCAAAATCAAAAAAAACAATAATTATCACTACTAATCATCACATTTTTGCGATCATTAAAACTCTCTTCCACAGCTTAATTACCAAAAAAAACTACTTAGAAAGTAAAAATTATAACCACTATGCAATTCGGGAATTTCAATATTCAATTCGGGAATTGAACACCACTCCATTTGCACCACGAACAACCATCAAATAGATTTGCCTCCGGATTCAATTACCGAATCAGTCAAATTGTAAATCTAAAACAGCCCTAATGAAATTGTTTGCTGAATCCTTGATGTCCGAATTAGAACATCAGTTAAAATTGATCCATCTGGAAACAGAAAATCAGGTACAGTTGGCCGAGCAGGCAATTAAGATCAGTATTATTGTCTTAGAGAAACTAAAAACCTTTTTCATAAAATATAAAAGGCTAAACAAAACAGAGGAAATAGAATTCTTCCGGGACATCAAGCCTAAGTTTGCTGCCAAACTGATATACTATAACGAAATTTACATTATTGAAACCAACAAGCCATTCGGGTCTCAAAAAACAATAGGTAAATATTATAAAGCAGAACTCAATAAATTAAAAGTCTTTTTCGAGAAGAACCAGGAGTTTTACCGCTACTACCGCACCGGCAACAACTGCCTTGATAATAAATATTTTATACGTGCAAAATATGATCTTAAGCTAATGGTGGACAGTTTTTATTTTCAGGCAGATCATCACTTCACGACCTCGCATGACTATAAAGTGGCCAGCATACTAGCCAACGATGAGATTAAAGTTTTTCTGGAAGAGCAAATCCAAAAATTAGGCAGTAAAACAATCCAATCACCTTCTCAACTCTCTAAAGGCCCAAAATGGACGGGATCAAAAGTAGAACTGATCGAGTTGATTTATGCACTCCATACCGAAGGCGTTTTTAATAACGGCACCTCAGGACTCAAAGAAATTACAAGCTTCTTCGAATCCGTTTTTGAAATTGATTTAGGGCAATTCCACCGCGTCTTTCTCGAAATCCGAAACAGAAAAACGGAAAGAACTAAATTCCTAAATACCCTCAAAAACAAACTCATCATCCGCATGGACAACGCGGATGAGAATTAAAATTTGCGCTTTAGAATCCGCCCTTAAATTAAAAACGTCAATAAACAACGAAAAACGGAATTGCAGTGCTCCGCAAGCTGAGCATGAAAGGCGAACGGGTAGGGGCGCGGAATGGAGTTTTGAGGTAGTTTTTAAGTTTTGAATTTTCAGGCAGTGAAATCGAAGATTATTTCATCCGTTCGCCTTTCAGGCTCGGGTCATGAATACCAAAAAACAATAATAAACCATGAATAATTTTTTGTTACTTTTTTCATCAAGGAAAAAAGTAAAATCTATAATCAGAGACCATTCGTTATTGAAAATACAAATCAAAGATCCTGCGAACACCATTTAAAATAAAAATCTGACAAACTAAAAAAAGGCTGCCCATCTGGACAGCCCTATCAACCTAATTATTTAAAAATAAAATTTCTATTAAAAATCAACAGCTAGTACTTTTTTGATGAACTAACTTCTCTAAAAAGAATAGTCCAATCAGGATCTTTATTCTTTGGAGGTGTTATTGACTCCTCATAAGTTTCATACCGAACAACTGATGAATTCGTTAAAACAACCTCTTTATCATTTTCCGTAAACGTCTCATTTATCAAAACACTCGCTTCATAAGCAACTATAAAATCATATAGAACTTCATATCGTTCTTCCGTTTTTGAAAGAAGCAGCAAGGAATTAATAAACCGACTAAAACTTAATTTGGTTTCTACTGATAAATCCCAATTAGCAACTAATTCAGACAGACTATCCGAAAGAATAGGCGATACTTTTCCTGATGATAAAGAATTGGTATCACTACTCTTCACGCTGCTAATTACACTACCTTTTTGTAGATTTTGAAGAATGACATAAGACTTTTTCTTATAAAGTTTTCTTCCTGCCTCATCATAAGGATTAGCACTATTAGCTGGAATGATACGACTACTTATTGAGTTGTATTTAGTGTAGTGCGTTCTCTTTTCAAAACTATTGGGTGCATTGTCAATAGTTGATTCAGAATCAGTACTACAAGACTGCAGAATAAGCGAAATGGAATAGCACATTAAAATGGCTAGGAATAAAAATACTTTTTTCATTTTTGTAAATGTTTTAAATGTTACTGATTACTTTTTTCATCAGTTCTTTTCACCCGGGGTAATGGGAACAGTGGCGATTTTGCTCATAACAAAACCATTCGAATTCAGGGCAAAACTAAATGTGTAGTCCGCAACACACAACGCAACTGCTGTTCAATTCGGGAATTTAATAGGTGTAATTCCTGAATTGACAACAGTCAATTCAGGAACAAATAGTACATAACCAACAACTTAACATTCAAAAAATACATTTAGGGTCTCTCAGGGTAATTATCTTAATTATTGAAGTTTTTTAGCTACATTTAATCCTGATAAATAGAGGCCCAACTCCTTTATTTTGTTTTTAAAACGCTATAATCCCCATTTTAGAACATGAAAAAAAACTACTTAATCTTACTTTTACTTTGTTTTTTTATCAGCTTAAACGCTCAAAAAAAGTTTATAATTCCAGATAGTCTCTCAAATAAAGACTGTAACTACTTCAATGAAAAAATAAATTATAAGGAAAGTGATAGTTTAAAAGAACGCTTATATGCACAGTCTTGGTTAGCTAAAGCCAAATCCGAAAGAAACGATAAGCAAATAGCTCTCGCCTATAAATCCTTAATATATAAATTCGATAAAAAACTCCGACACCTATATGCTGACAGTTTGGTTATTGCTGCTAAAAGAACAAACAGTGCTGAATTGATTGGATCCGCTTATATGACAAAAGGAATAGTATATTATGATGATAAAAAGATGATGAAAGCACTGGACAATTACCTCATTGCCGAGGATTATATTTCCAAGACAAACGCCGAATATCTTATTTACAAATTAAAATACTGCAAAGCGCTAACTAAATATTATCTTGGATTTTATCACGAAGCAATAAGTTTATTCAAAGAGTGCGTTACTTATTTTAAAGAGCAAAATGATCACGCCTATGTCAATTCATTATATTCATTAGGTCAATGCTACAGCAGAGTTAATAAATACCAATTAAGCAGTCAAATAAATCAAATAGGAATAAAAGCGGCAATTCAATTTGAAATTTTCAGAATGAAATCATACTTTCTATTTTCTGAAGGTATAAACCAATCTTTTAAACACAACTATGTCGATGCTATAAAAAAATTATCGTTGGCATTACCGGATATTAAGAGTAATAAAGATTTTGCCAATGAAACTCTTGCTTATTTTTATATCGGTAAAAATTATTGGTCTCAAAATCAAAAAGAAAAAGCCGTAGCCTATTTCAAAAAAGTAGATATAATTTTCCAACAGCAAAACTATATAAGTCCGGAATTAAGGGAGGCCTATGAACTGCTAATTGATTATTCTCTAATTAAAAATGATAAAAAAGCACATTTACTTTACGTAGATCAACTCTTAAAAATCGATCAATTATTAGAACACAATTACAAATACCTTTCAGGAAAAATAACTAAAGTATACGATACTGAAAAACTACTGCAAACGCAACGTAATTTAGAAAACTCCAATAATTCCATAACTAATATTGCCATTAGTACCACAGCAGTCTTGATGTCAATAATTTCATTCCTTGTTTACAGACATTTTAGATCTAAAAAATTATTTCAAGAGCTGATGAACCGCCAACCGGCAACATCGAAATTATTTGTAGCAAACGGAAGTAAGGAACTCGATATCAATCCTCAAATAGTTGCTGCAATCCTAAAAAAATTGGAAAAATTCGAAATCAGTAAAAAGTATCTCGAAAAAGAGATGAATTTATTGAAATTGGCTTCTTTATTGAATACAAATACCAAATATGCTTCAAAAATAATTGCAAAATACCGTAACAAAGGAATTATTGAATATATCACTGATCTTAAGATTGATCATATCATAGAATTGCTTAAAAGTGAGAATAAATACCGTATTTACAAAAACAAATCTCTAGCAGACGAAGCTGGATTTGGTTCTACTCAAAACTTCACAAGAGCATTTAAATCCCGTACAGGAATATCCCCTAGCTACTTCTGTACGGAATTAAACAAATCAATAGCAGTAAACAATTAAAAATATTTTTTTAGTATGATTTTTATACACTCAAAAAACACTAGAAAAAATTAGCTCTGCTCACTCATATAACCCGCTGGGTATAATTATTCAAAACGTCAGTTAAAGGCATAAATTTTATTCCAAAAAAAGCAATATAAAATGACGTTTAAGATTTTAAATATGTTTAGCCAACTCGCTAATATTTACCAGACCCAAACGTCATTAGCATCTGCAGTCGAGTGTCAAATGTTTGACGAATGCGCAAAAAGAAAAGCTGTTTGAGCGCAGCGAGTGCTGCCTCTTTTAGCACTCGAAAACTAATTTGACCGACAGGGGTACGCAGGCTTGATTTTTTTGTTACTTTTTTCATCAAGGAAAAAAGTAAAGATTTCTTCAAACAAAAAATCAGTACTTACATAAACGTACTTCTTATATCCGTTCTTATATTTTTATTAAAAAAAGTCAATAACCACAACCATTTCAAAATAAATGCTCCTTTTTTCTTTCACAACTTGTGAACCACTTGTGATATAAAATCAACCAATACCAACACTTTTGTACCATAACAACCTAAAACATAAGTTATGGCACTTGAAAGCAACAGCTCCACCAACGCTACTAAAAACAGAATGTACCGCGAGCAATTAATTACAATGGAAGACTTAAACGAATTTCGAAGTCTTCTTCTCAATGATTTAAAAGGAATCATACAATCCAAACCACTCCGGCAGAAACAATGGCTCAAATCCAACGAGGTCCGAAAATTGCTGAATATTTCACCCGGTACTTTACAAAACCTTCGCATTAACGGCACACTGACCTATACCAAAATCGGTGGAATTATGTATTACGACCAAACTGATATAGAAAAACTTTTAAACGGAAATAAAGTAAATGCCCTCCCTATCCTTTTCAAGTAAAGTCATTGCAAGGAGCGAAGCAATTAAATTATCATTCCCCGTCATCTCGAGCGCAGTCGAGAGACACTTTTCACCACTCACCGTCATCTCGAGCACAGTCGAGAGACACTTCTCACTAAAAACATGAACTACATCAAACACCTCACCGGATTTTTCAATAAAATCAATTATGAACCCAACCTAAATCCAACACACATTTCGCTCTATTTGGCACTTTTCCAATGTTGGAACGTAAACCGATTCAAGAATCCAACAGGCATTTCTCGGGAAGAAATCATGAAAGCCAGCAAGATCAATTCAAAAGCAACGTATCATAAATGCATGAAAGAATTAGAACTTTTAGGATTTATGGTATACAACCCAACATTCAATCCACACTCTTGCTCCAACATCATAATGGTCAATTTTTCTGAAAAAGAAAAAACAATGTCAAAAATACCACACTCAACCCATTCAAAAAATGAACCCGTTCACAATTTGACCGAATCAAAAAATGAACAAGTCATTGAACAGGTAAATGAACAGCTCTATATATATAATAAAAAACAAACAGTTAAAAACAATTTAAACAATACAAAAATAGATATAGAAAAAAATTTAATAAATCAACCAGTTCAAAATTTGAATCCTTTGATAAATCCAAAAGAAAAGGAAATAAAAACGGAGAGCGGTCAGCAAATACTTCCCGTATTCGCTGCCACCAATAAAAAACAAACTGAAAGCGGGCAGCAAAAAGAAAAAAGTTGCGCCAAAAAAGAAAAACCAGTTGAACTCGATTTATTTTTTGAAGCAAACTCAAAAAATCAAACTGAAAACAGTTTGTACGAAACTGTCATTTCGAGCGTGTCATCCAGAGCGGAGTCGAAGGACGAGAAACCATCACTCGAAATGATACTGGAATACTTCTCTTTCAAAGAAAGTTCCCAAATAGAAGCCAATAAGTTTTTCAATTACTACTCCAGCATTGGTTGGCTCATAGGCGGTAAAACAAAAATGAAAGATTGGAAAGCTGCAGCAAGAAACTGGATGCTCAACACAGCTAAGTTTGCAACAAACACTCCAAAATCCGATTACAACGCCCAACCAAAACCGATGCACTTGCACACAGCAACCCAGAAAAACTATGACGAACCATTGTAAATCCGTCCGTGAAACCTTCCTAGTCCATAAAGGTTTCAAAGTGTATAATTTCCAGAAATGTCTCGAATACCTAGAGAACCAAGGAAAAACAACCTATGGAAGTTCGTTTCAAATCAGCGAAATGGATTATCCTACCATCTACAAATTGTTGATTTATATGATAAAAGATGAGAAAGCTGCAATAAACCAAAATATAGACTTATCAAAAGGAATTCTATTATCAGGTTCAATAGGTTGCGGAAAAACATCTTTAATGAACTTAGTACGTCCATTTGCCTATCATGCATCCGAATACAAAATCAAAACATGTAGAGAAGTCTCGTTTGAATTTGCCAAAAATGGCTTTGAGGCCATCAACTGCTACACGCTAAAGCAAACCAATCAATCGAAACTAACCGGTTATTGCTTTGACGATTTAGGTGCCGAACAGCAAATAAAGCACTTCGGAAATGATTGTAACGTCATGGCTGAGGTTCTAATCAGCCGTTACGAACAGTTTGTCGAAAACAAATCCATCACTCACATCACCACCAACCTTTCCGCCTCCGAAATCGAAAACAACTACGGCAACCGACTCCGCTGCAGAATGCGACAAATGTTCAATTTAATAACATTTGATAGTAGAACGAAAGACAAACGCTAAAGTCATTGCGAGGAGTTACGAGACTTGAAGCAAAGCAACCTCATCACGAGCGTGTCATCTCAAGCGTGTCACCTCGAGCGTGTCATCTCGAGCGCAGTCGAGAGACTAGAGACGATAGGCAAAACTCACTATTCACCAATCACTACAAAAAAATGAAAAAAATTAACACTTTCTGGAACTGGATCCAAGACAACAATCAAACCATCAAAAACCTCATCAACGAAACCCCTAAAAACCAAAAACACATCAGCTTTTGGATAAACAAAAACCTCAGCTACTATTGCAAGGAAATCGACTTTATGATTGTATTTCCAAAATCTAGTAATGGAAAAACAGAATTGATACTAACTGCCAATGGCGACACGGAATATTTTAACCACGTAATTGATCTAGTCGATAATGCGCCACAATTAAAGAATTGGAAATTCACCGCATTTATACAACCATTGGAAAGAATTGACGAACTCATGAAGGGTATTGACAATCCATATATCTTCCATGAGATTACATTAAAAGCCAGCGAACTCACATTTTTACCTGTTGAGTATCATGAATTATCGCATAAGGTAGACATTGTAGTTTTTCTAAAAAACTATAATTTGTATTGCGATACAAAGACGTTACAGCAAGCAATTTTTATCATCATGCAAGACATTGTAGGAGAAAAATCCCTGTACCAAAACATCAATTTTGTGCAGTTGGCACAAGTACCGGTTAATATGGAGGGATTGATTAAATTGTACGATTTTCAATTGTTTCTAGACAATCTAAACGGTATCGAATTAAATAATTATTTTCTCAAAATGTGGGAAACCGTAAGATAAATTAATTAATCAACTTAGTTTTGAAGAAACCATACAAATTTGAACTGTATGGTTTGTGTTTTTATAAACCTACTTTTTTAATAACAAAATTCTTACACTACTTTCAAATTGTGTATTTTTAGATTCTCAAAAAAAAACACATTACCAATGTCTTATTCCAGCCCTAAGTACTTATTAAATATATGAGCCCAAACTCTAAAATCACAAATAGAAACCACCGAAAAAGCCATTGATAAAATGGTGTATGAATTATATGGTTTGAGTGAGGAAGAGATTGAGATTGTTGAAATGAGTTAAAAAAGTTATAAGATAAAAAAACAAAATAAATATTTGGACGAATATGAACATTAATCAAAAACAAATTGTTCAGGATAGTTTAGAAGCTATAAAAAGTACTGATATTGAGCAACATTTAATAGCTGCTTATCCTACTGAAGCTGATTTTAGTAAAATAAATATCAGTAAATATAGTGCAGCAGAATTTCTGTTTCTTTTTAATAAAATGATTTCTCAACTAGAAGAGCTCATAGAAAATATCAAAACTTTAAAAAATCAAATAAATCAGTTAGGCTGGAGTCTGGATTACCATTCTAAGCACAACCTCCCCTCCTATTCTTTAAAATCCAAATAGAACTTATTATCAAAAAAAAGATAGATGTTGTATTACTCGCTTAACCGATGAATACAATAACTGCCGCAAGCAATTTTTGAGACACAACCAATAAGTTAGGAATTGCAAAAAGTAAATAAGAGTCCACGAATAAAGCTTTTTATCAATTTTAGATTGTTGAATAATTTTAAAAGAATATATTTGTTAATGTTATAAAATCCATTTTGTAATACTTTACATAGCAATTAGCGCCATGATGAAAAAGCTTATAAAGTTTAAAATAAAATAAATGATAAAAATACCTTTTATTGTATCCGCAAGAGCAGGAAAACTATTGGGAAGAGAAAACTTTTCTAACCCAGAAGGTGCTATAATTGAACTGGTTAAGAATTCGTATGATGCTGATGCAAAAAGTTGCCTTGTAGTTTTTGATATTGTATTTAAAATTGAAAAGGACGAAGACGGAATTGATAAAAAAATATTAAACAATGATTTAAGCAATATTTACATCATTGACAATGGTGAAGGAATGTCGAAAGATGTGATTGAGAATCAATGGATGAAGATTGGAACTGGCAATAAAGAAACTGAATTTATTTCAAAGGATAAAAGAGTTAAAACTGGAGCAAAAGGTATTGGAAGATTCGCTCTTGATAGATTAGGTTTTAAAGCTGAAATGTGGACGGTATCAAACGACAATAATGGATTTAATTGGAAAATGGATTGGAAGCAGTTCGATAATTCCGATAAATCTATTTCAGAAATTACTGCTGATTTAAGCGACAATGATATTAATATTGCAGAATTCTTAAAAACAAATTTCAACCATATTAAAATAAACAATCTATTTAATGAAGTAAGCTTTAATACAGGAACGGTCCTTAAAATATCTAATTTAAAAGACGACTGGTTTGAAAAAGATATTGCTGGTGTTTTTAAAAGTTTAGAAGCATTGATTCCTCCAAAAGAATTAAATATGTCTTTTGAAGTAAATTTTCAACATCTGCAAAAACCAAAAGAATTTGGAAAAGTTGAAACCGCATTTTTTAATGATTATGATTATAAACTCACTGCTAAATATGATGCTGAAAAGCTTTCTGTTGATTTCGTAATTACAAGAAATGAGATGGATATTGATGTTATTAAGAAAAAATTTTCTGAATTATATAAAAATACAAAAGCCCCATATGACTTAAAAACCTTGGAAAATAAAGTTTTTAAATATTCTAAAAGCATCAATGAATTACTAGAATTGGAAGTAGATGAAAATAATAATAAATTATTAAAAGACCTTGGTTCATTTGATTTGACCTTTTATTATCTGAAATATAATGTTTCGTTAAAAGAAGGATATCCATTCAAATCAATAAGCCAAAAGGAAAGAAGAAATGTTTTAGATAAATTTGGAGGTGTAAAGATTTATAGAGATTCTTTTAGAGTAAGACCTTATGGCGATACTGATAATGATTGGTTAAAACTTGGAGCAAGAGTTGCACAAAGTCCTGCAGGGGCAGGACAAAGAATTGGAGACTGGAGAGTTAGACCCGAACAAACGGCTGGTATAATTACAATTTCAAGAAAAAACAATCCAGATTTAATTGATAAATCTGACCGAAGTGCTTTACAAGAAAATGATTCTTATGAAATATTCAAGAATATAATTATAAAAGTTGTCAAAGAATTTGAAGTTGACAGGTCTAAAATTCTTAATGTGTTTTTTAAGCATTTTAAAATTCTTAATGAAAAATTAAGAGAAAATGAAATACAAAGGCGTGCAGAAGATTTAGTAAATAAAATCATTGAAGAAAGGAAAGTTGTTGAAGAAAAACTTTATGGTAAGAAATATAATTCAGTAGATTTATTTCAACAAAAAAGAGATGAAGAGGAAAGGAAAAAGTATGAAGAAGCATTCAAAGATACTTTTAAAGCTATTGATGATGAAAAAATTGAAAAGGATAATGAAGAAATAGTTCAAATACGTGGTTTAGCAAGTCTTGGTTTGATTGTTTCATCTTTTGCTCACGAACTCAAAGAAATAAAAAATAATTTTGATGACATTAACGATTTAGAAAATATTTATACCGATTTAGTTTCTAATGAATCAAAGAAAAAAATAGAATATAATGATGGAATTAACATCATTAAATCACTAAAATTAGATACCGAAAAAATCATCCATTGGGTTGATTACTCCTTAACTGCTGTTAAAAAAGACAAACGTAAAAGAGGCAACCTAAATTTTATTAAATACTTTGATTCTCTATCTCAAGAATGGAAAAATGTTCTTAAAAATAGAAATATTGAGTTAGTAATCAAAAAAGACACTAAAGCAAAATACTTATTTAGGGCTTTTGAAATGGATATGAATACTATTTTTAGTAATTTGATTTCAAATTCAATCGATTCTTTGGATATGCAAATAAAACCCGCAATCTTAGTTAAGCAACATTTTTAAAATTATTTTTCTGTTTCCAGAATTCTTCTATTGTTTTGTAATCTAAGGCGGAATGCCTTCTTTTTCTGTTGTACCAGATTTCAATAAATTCAAATATATCGAGTTCCATTTGCTCTTTTGATATAAGTTTATTACCATAAATTTGTTCGGTTTTCAAAGTCTTAAAAAAGCTCTCAGCTACTGCATTATCCCAACAATTCCCTTTTCTACTCATACTCCTTGTAACCATTTTATAGGAATCAATCACATTAGTAAACTTCTTGCTGGCGTATTGAATGCCTCGGTCAGAATGAAATATCAATCCTTTTTCAATGCTTCGGTTTTTAATAGCCATTCTCCAAGCCGCCAAAGAAGTTTCCTCTACACTCATCCCCTTACTTAGACTCCAACCTATAATTTTTCTGTTATAGAGGTCTAAAACGGTTGTTAAATATAAAAACCCTTCTTTTACTCGAATATAAGTAATGTCCGATACCCAAACTTTTGAAGGTTCTGTAACCGAAAATTCCCTATTTAAAACATTGGGTACAATTAAATACTTATGCTTAGAATTTGTGGTAACCTTGAATTTCTTGCTTAATTTACTTCGTAAACCCAGTTGATTCATATATTTAGCAACTGTAATCCTTGATGATTTATTGCCTAAAGAAGCCAACTCGGCAGTCATTCTTGGACTTCCATATCTTTGTTTTGAATTAAAATAAATGGATGTTATTTTTTCTTTAACAAGCTCAACTCTTTGTTTTCTATCTGAAACAGACCGACTTTTCCATTGATAATAACTTCTTTGACCAACTTGCAATACTTTACACATCTTTTCAATCGGAAATATCTTTTCATTGTTTCTGATGAAAGCATAAATCATCGACCGTTTTTGGAAAAGATGCCAATTGCTTTTTTTAATATATCACGCTCTAGTTCCGCATCTTTGAGTTTTCTTTCAAGCTCAAAAATTAGCTCCTGTTCTGGCGTTTGCTTTAAATTGCCATTACCTGGAAAACTTCCTTGTCCAAACTCTTCGTACTCTTTTCTCCATTTATACAATTGTGGAGCTGTAACTCCTAATTCTCTGGCCAGTTCTGAGATGTTATGTCTCTCATAACTCAATTGAACGGCTTTCTCTTTAAAAGCTCGGTCATAAATTTTACGCACTTGTTTCATATGTTAAAATTAAGGTTTTATTCTTAACTTTTTATGCAGGTAAAGTTAGCAAGTCCACTTCAAATAATAGATATTGATCCGCAATACACGTTAGGAGATTTAGAAAATGAAAAGCGAGAAACGATCAAAAAGCTAAAGCTGGAGGGTATTTACGATCAAAACAAAGAATTAGCACTCGCTTTTTTACCGCAAAGAATTACGATAATTTCGGTAGCAACCAGCAAAGGCTTTGGTGATTTTATAGATGTAATTGATAAAAATTCGTGGAATTACAAGTTCTTGTATCTTTTATTTCCATCCATACTGCAGGGAGACAAAGCAGTTACTGGCATCATGGCACAATTAAAAAGAATTAAAAAAGTAATCCATTATTTCGATGCAGTCGCCATCATTAGAGGTGGCGGCGGTGATGTGGGCTTGTCATGCTATAACAATTATGAATTGGCCAAAGCAATTGCCCTATTCCCTATCCCAGTTATTACCGGTACCGGCCATGTCACAAATGAAACGGTATGCGAAATGATTGCACATACCAATGCAATAACACCAACAAAGCTCGCCGAGTTCCTCATTCAAAAATTCCATAATTTTTCGGTTCCAATTCAAAAGGCCAAAGAAAAGATTGCGGACAAATCCAGAAGATTACTAAGAGAGGAAAAGACAAAACTAGAATCAGAACTTAAATTGTTTCGCTCGATAACAGTTTCTATTTTGAACACTAATGAAAACCGCATCAAAAATGCTAGCTACGCAATTCAGCAACAATCCCAATTTATAGTAAAAAACAACCACGAAAAATTAAACGTAGTACAAGCCAAAACACGCATTGCAACTAGATTCAATCTGAATCAATTAAAAGTAGCTGTAACCCCCGAAAAAAGACCAATGGTAAAATTATTTGCAACCTCTCCCTCGGATTCCACAACTCTTGCAGTAGTTGTGTTCCAAATTGCTCCATTTGGATTGGCTCCAACTCCATAAATCTTTTTAACTACTCCAACAGAATTTTGATCAGAATATGTACTGGTGATTTCTAGCTCAATAAAACCATTGATATAAGTATTTCCGCATCTTATATCAATTGCTTGATTTGCTGTGACATTTGGAAATGACACTGAAAAATTTCTGTTTTCTTCATTGCCAACTTTAAATGCTCTGCCCGTAACCTCTAGTTTCGCTGTGGGGTTTGTCGTGCCAAAACCCACGTTAACTCTTGCCGGAAAAGTATTCTGCCCCAAAGACGATGATTTAGCCAAAAGTGCTACAAATAAAATATTCTTTTATATATATGTTTTTTTAAAATCAAAGCCCCCTATTCTTCTGCAGAATCACTTCAACATATAATTGATCCGCATTGGTTTTATTATTTCTTTTTTTTGTGAAATTCAAATGTTTTATACTGCCAAGTGAGGGATTGTGTTCGATTTTGTTGAGCAATGCCAGACAACCATTAAAAGACCCTTCCAAAGAAAAAATGTAGCTTGTACTGACGAACCCTTTTTCGGATATAACATGTGGCTCTTTAAAATCTATAATTTTTAGTTTAAAGGAATCGCTGTAGGTGTTTAATTGTTTTAACAAATCGTTTTGAAAAGATTCCGAAGCAGTAATGTTATAGCGGGACAATAACAAATCCAATTCTTTCTCTTTTTGACTGAGCTGATGTCCTAATTTTGGAGAACTGGTATTATCGGTAATCATAGTATTTTTCGAACTATACTCTTTGTAATAGCGTATAGTATTCGAAATCGCAAAAGAGTAACAGATATATAATGCTACGAGAAACCCACAAAGAAGTAATTTATTTTTTCTATTTAGTATCATGCTATTTCAAGGTGAGTTTAATAGAAAATTCCGTTTCATTCAGATCATTTTTTCCAAAACGAGTAATGACAACCTGATTCATCCATTTAAATTGATCAATTGCTTCAATCCAATGGGTAAAAGCGGCATTGTCGATAGTGGTACCGGAAAGAATGATTATTTTTTTTTGCGTTACAATCGCTTCCTCAGTTTTGATATTTTTTTCTAAGGGATGATACACCAATTCGGTCAGCAAAATCGACTTTGGAATCCTCTTCGTGATTTCATTAATGACAAGCGAACTTTGCGAACCTGTTATTGCCGACATATTTTTTACTTTTTGTTCTTTCTCTTGAATGCGTTGCTTCATTTTAATCACTTCTTCGAGCGAAGATTTACTCAACAAAAGACTTTCCGATGTTTCTTCAGCTAATTTATAATAGTGGGTAAAGGTGAAAAAGTTAATTAACAAAATAGTGAGAAGTACACCAATCATCACCTTTAATCCTTTCGAAAAGAAACTGCGTTGCTTATAATTCTCATGAAGTTCGTGGCTATAATTGATTAGATTCCCAGTATTAGCAGTTCCATTAAGCAATAATCGCAAGATCCCTGAAAAAGCCAATAAATGACTGTTTTGAATAGACAGATCGTTTATATTAAAAGTAACATTTACATCTGTAGCATTTGTTGCAATGATTGGAATTTCTTCACTCCAAGAAACAGTTTGATGATTGGTAAACAATTCATTCGCTTCAGAATATTTAATTATTTCTTCAATAGAACAAACACCCAGACTAATCCCGGCAATAGAAATCCCTTGTTTTTGGTAATTAAATAACAATTCATCTACATAGGTTTTTCTACTAATAGCAACTATAGATTTTGTCTTTAACCTCCAAATTTCAAAATAGAATTCCTCCCAATTGGTATTCGGAAAAGCTTTATGAAGAAGTTTTTCATCTTGAGTATCTATACCCTGTACTTCTTTCTGAATGACCTGACTAGTATTAATAATAAGAAAAAAAGGAAGGTTCTTGTCCCATTTCTCAGGTACCGTTTCTGAATAGGAGACTTTATCTTTTTTAGTAATTATTAGTTCTTCTTTTTTCTTTTCAATAAGCAAAACAGCAATCATTTCCTTTGTATCTAAAGAAAAATGCTCGATACCAATGTATCGTTTGCCAAGTAAAATATTGGTTAACGAAGGGATATTCATTAGTAAATAACAGTAGGTTTAATTAATACCGATAACTTTTTCTTGGAGTCTTCGCGTTTTCTGGAACTAAACAACCATTTGATAACAGGAATTCGAGCTAATATTGGGACACCAGTGCCTGAATCATTTTTAACCGACTCTTCAAGACCACCCAAAACAATTAAATCTTGGTCTTTTACACGAATGATAGAAGTGAACTCTCTGGAGTTAATTCCAGGAGGCGCATTTTTATCTACTTTTTGACCGTTAAAACTTGATTGTATAACCTTAATATCCATCGTTATTTGACCATCCCCGGAAACCAAAGGCATGATAGTTACAGATAATTCGGCATCAATAGGCTGATAATTTTTAACCTCTGACGCTTGTGGAATCTGGGAACCGTAAAAATTCTGGTTCGTAACAACATAATAGGTCGTTTCGCCAATGGATAAATAAGCTTTATGGCCATTTAATGTTGATAATCTGGGAGAGGAACGAATTTTTAAATTTCCATTAGTTTCCATTGCTTTAAGACTCAAATAAAAATTAGGCACTACACTTCCAACATTTAGAGAACCAAAACCGTCAAAACCATTAATAATTTTGTTGATGGTTTGAGCACCAAGATTAATGTCGACATTAGGGAATACAGTTCCTGAAGTCGTAACTGGTTTATCGCCAATTCCGGCACTGATTCCCGTTTCTACAGTTGCACTCTTATTGACTTCCAAAAGCATAACTTCAATTAATATAACAGGAACGGCTTTGTCAATGTATTTTATAAAAGACTCAAAACGTTCAATGCTGGCTGCAGGACCATTAACCAAGAAACTATTCAATTCTTTATCAATCTTAATATCTAAATCTTTTTTTATTTCATCGGGAATAATGGTCAAAATAGATTCAGAAGCATTACTGCTGCCAGATGATGAGTTATTATTTTGGTTTTGGAAATTTGAGTTACTTTTATTGTCAGACGAATTTGAATTAGAATTATAATTCGTGAAACTGGTATTCGTATTCAACCTCCCCGCACTTCTTCCTTCTTTCGAAGGGTCCTTTAATAACTCAATTGAACGGTGCATCAATGGAATCGATTTTACGGCTCTGACAACCATTTGATTTTTAGTTCCAAAAAAATAAATAGACCCTTTTTTCATAAATGTATACCCTTCACCAGTGGAAGCCGAAGAGGCATCATTGTTGTTTTGGGACGGTGAGGAATTATTGGATTGCGCTTTGCCTTCTGCTCTGGTTTCGAATAATTTAACTAAAAGCGCATCGAATGAAATATTCTTAGCTTTAACGGTAGCATAACCTGCATTTTCCAGAGGACTTGAAACAAATAGATCAATATCCAATTCATGCCCTATGTCATAAACAATACTCGAAATGGGTGTGTTTTCAAAATCTACATCCAGTATTTTTCTATCGGCATCTACCACAGTAAAGAAAAAATTTGATTTTCTGGAGCGCTGCGGTTTATTTTGCCTAACAGCAGTTCCATTTTTATCAGCACTGTTTTCCGGAGAATAGTTACCTTCTAACTGGTCAAAAATATAGAAATTATCTTTGGATTTTATAACGCTAAGATTATTTGCATAGGCTAATTTATTTAAAGCCGCATCAAAAGGTATACTTTTGATATATACAGTTAGCATCTGATTCTCTAGACCCGGGGCATAAACGATATTTTTTCCGCTTTCATTCATTATTTTTTTGAAAGCATCATACAATTTGTCTTCTTTTAAATTAAGAGAGAGCAAATCATTTGACGAATCATATTTCGCATCAATTGTTTTTTCAATCGATTTTTCAATCGGCTTTTCATACGACTTGATAGCGAGAATGTTTCCCGAAAAATCAATAGTAAGATTGTACTCTTTACATAGAAATACCAATAAATCGGCAACACTTACATCAGTAAAATTATTAACAATGTTTATTTGACTCAAGTTTGGAGCAACACTGATGTTTAATTTGTGAACTTCTGAAACAGCCAATAAAAAACTGGAAAGTGAAGCTTCTTTAATATTAATATTTATTTTTTCAGATAGACCAGGCGCATCTGCACTAATGGCATCCATATTATTTTTAAGTTGTTGAATTCTATTCTCTTGAGCAAAAGCAAATTGAAAAATAAATAGTAAAAGGAGAGTTGTAATTTTTTTCATGAATGGGGACTAATTGAGTCGGCTAATATTAAGTTTACATTACAAGAGTAAAGAAAAAACCTCATCTATAGATGTTATCCCTTCTTTTATTAATGATAGGGCATTTTTTTTCAAAGTAAAAATCTCTTTTTCTTCGATATAATGATCAATCTCCAACTGATTGTTTTTGATCAAAGTAGAAAGCTCATTGTCTATAGGAAGAATTTCATAAATGGCTTTTCTTCCGGAATAACCAGTATGATAACACTGTTCACAACCCACGGCTTCGTAATGTATTTGCATTTTTTTAGGTATTTTAAATCCCGTTGGGAATAATGAGGCATGAATAGGTTTCTCTGATTTGCATTGATTACAAAGTTTCCTTACTAGACGTTGGGCAACACTTAAATTAAGTGTGCTGGCAATCAAGAAAGAGGGAATTCCCATATCTATGAGGCGGGATACGGTAGCCCAAGCCGAATTGGTATGAATCGTTGATAAAACAAGATGTCCGGTCAAGGCAGCTCTAATAGCCATATTAGCAGTATTGACATCGCGTATTTCACCAACCATTATAATATCAGGATCTTGCCGTAAAAAAGTACGAAGTGTTGCAGCAAAATCAAGCCCGATATTTTCGCGTAACTGCACTTGATTAATTCCTTCAAGAGTATATTCAATAGGATCTTCAACCGTTAATATATTAGTATTAGGAAGGTTTAGTTTTTTTAATGTCGCATACAAAGTTGTTGTCTTTCCAGAACCCGTAGGACCAGAAATAAGAACAATCCCATTTGGTTTTTTAATATTTTCAAGATACGTAATTAGTTCCTTTTCCGTAAAACCAAGCGCATTAATATCAATATGACTGGTGTCTTTACTCAAAATACGTAAAACCACTTTTTCTCCATGTAGCGTAGGCAAAATAGACACCCGAATATCAAAATCTTCTTGATCTGTTACTATGGTAATCCTTCCATCCTGAGGCAATCGCTTCTCGGAAATATCAAGTTGTGCCCTAATTTTTATTTTGTTGATAAGGATGGGGTATTCATCTATTGCAATATGAAACTGTTCTTTTAACTTTCCATCCAATCGAAAACGCACCCGTGCATTTTTCTCATAAGGTTCAAAGTGAATGTCACTACTGCCAATTTCTTTGGCGTTGACTAATATTTTTTCAAGGAAATCAATCGAATAATGAATGCTGGAAACTGTATGGGCAGATGATTTTCGGTAATTAGTACTTAGATAGCGATTAATATTTTCAGTAGTGTCTTCAACCAGTTGAGTAGGAAAACTCAATAAAATAGACAACTCTGATTGTAAACTGACAATGTCTGCAACATCAGTTTTTAATATAATTTGTTTCCCTATTTTGTCAAAAGGAATTATTCTATAATGAAATGCCTGTTCGGCTTTAACAAGCTGTTGAATGGCTATAGGGATGTTAAAATCAGTCATTTTTAATAAGCATATAAAAAGTTAGGTTCACAAAAAAAGACAAAGACATATACTACTCCAAAAAACAAAGACATATACCCCGCTAGCGGAACTGTTTTTACAATCTGCTTGTGTTGCAAAACGGAATGCAATAGTAAAGAAAATACCAATGCAAATACAAAGAGAACAAAGAAAGAAATTATTGAAAATGAAAACGCCATAAAAATAAAAAATAAAACATCACCCAATCCAAAGACTTCCTTTAATAAAGGCTTTTTCAATTTTAAAACAGCATATAAGTAGCAAACAAAAAGCAAAACAAAAACAAACAACAAATTAAAACCAGCGTTGACAGCCAAGTAGTAAATAGGCACAACCTCCATTTGCAAAACAAATACCAAAACACCCACGATAGGATAAAGAAACCAATATACTTTCCGGTCTTTACAATCCTGAATGAAAATGATTAAAAACACACCAATGAGCAAAAGCCTCAAAAACCACATTAGTCGTTGGTTATTTGTTTTGGGAGACCACTCTGATCTATTTCCCACACATTAAAAATACCATCCCCATTAAAATCAGTCAGGGCAGTAGCTCTTACCTTAAATTCAGTATTGGAAGATTGAATAATTTCATAAGCATAATTAGCACTGCCATTTTCTTTAACCGTTTTTGGAGCTTCAAAGTCAATTTCTTCAAAATTAGAATTGTATTTAGAATACATAAAATAATATTGCTTCTCGGCATTATAAATAGCCTTGAGTTGTATTTGTGCTTCAACACTTTTGGCTTTAGTTATTAAAGGCATCAAATTAGGTAATGCAATTAACAACAGAATGCCAATAATAGCCAATACAATAAGCATTTCTTGAAGATTAAAGGAATCCAGTCTTTTAAAAAAATGTTTTTTCATGCTTCAATTATTTAACAATAGCAAATATATACATTTTGTTCAAAATCCTACAATTAAAATAAAAGAAGAAGTATTTTATGAAAACTTATATATGTTTAAGAAATAATTTGTTAATATTGTATTAAATTAATTTTAAATTTAATAAATAACAATAGTTAAGGCAACGAGATAGTCGATTACAAAAAACTTCTATCACCCTCTCAAAATTAACAAAAAAAAAGAAAAACATAACCTCCTACTTTAAACTTAAAACTGAAAACAAATGAAGAAACAATTTAGCTTACTTTTTATTTTATTGATCATGTTTTTTCCACAAATAAGCAAATCTCAAGTCAGTACTGACCTGCGTCCCGCCATAAAATCACCAGAAGTAAACAAATTCGAGCAATATATAAATATGCCCGTGAATTTGGTTTCTGGAACGCCACAAATAAGTATTCCAATCTATAATCTGAGCTATGGTGGAATGTCATTACCAATATCTCTTGAATATGATGCTTCGGGTGTAAAAGTGGAAGACATATCGTCCTCTGTTGGACTTAAATGGAGTTTAATTGTCGGCGGTACCGTTAGTCGTATTGTAAAAGGTGGGCCTGATGAAGGTAATTCGTATGGCTATAAAAGGGTAAGTAGAATACAAACATCTGGATATTATTTGGATTATGGATTACGCAATTTGAATAGTACTTTGAATACTTATTCAGAGACGGGACAACCCGTAAACCGATATGGAGAATTTAATTTTTGGATGAATGATGTTTTTCAAAGTTATTTAGATGCACAACCCGATTTGTTCTATTTCAGTACACCCGAAGGTGGCTCAAAATTTGTTTTTAATGATCATAGAGAAGTCGTATATTTAGAAAACACTGATTTTGTCATTAATGTAAATAATGGAATTACTTCTGCTAATAGTCTTTTTGATTCCTGGAATGCTACTTCACCAAAAGGAATAAAATATACTTTTGGAGCAAATAACTTAAAAGAGCAATCTATAATTTCAAATGTTGGGGATCCAAGCTATGAATGTAAAACAAATGCTTGGCTTTTAAATGAAATTTCAAATTATGCTACTAATGATAAAATAACAATAGAATATACAGATAACAATTACTCTACTATAATAAACAAAGCTCCGAGTAAAATAACAACTCCTTGTATTCCTTCTTTACAAAACGGATCTCAATGTGGCAGTGTAGGAGAAGCAGCCGGATATGAATATTTTGCACAGAGTCCATATTCTGATAACAGTACTAATCCAGAAATTTTCTCAGGAGGTGCAAATGGACCAAATATAGAGAATCATGTAATGTCAAAATTAATTAGTAAAATTAAAGCCGGTACTACAGAAATATCTTTTATTTATAGTACAAGGAATGATTTAGCTCCACTAAGCAATAATTCTGGAGTTATCACAGCTAAAAGACTTGACGAAATACAAATTATGCAAGATGGTATTTGTATTAAAAAGTTTAATTTTAATTACAGTACAACCGTTTCAAGCGATGCCTTACCGGCTGGACCTGCCAGTCAACCAAATTCCACTGTTTTAAAAACACGATTAATATTGAACAGTTTTACAGAATCTAATTGTGATGGTTCAATCACTAAGCCTTATGTTTTTGACTACAATACGCAAGTATTACCAAATAAACTATCTTATGCACAAGATAAATGGGGATATTATAATGGGAAAATCAATAATCCTTCGCTTGTTCCAATACATAAATTTTCTCAAGAGCCATCGATTTATGCAAATCGTGTAGTCGATTTCTCTTTTGCTAAAGCAGGTGTCCTTGAAAAAATCACGTATCCGACTAAAGGAACAGTAAATTTTGAATATGAACCACATCAATCGGATGTTCCTACAGATTTTAAATATGATGTTGAACATCCTTTAGGAACATTAGCTAATATATCTTCTACACAATCAACATCTGGAACTTACTCTTCTGTTTTTACTTACAATGCCAGCGATAATGAAACATTACTTTTGCAGACTTTTTTAAATTATAACCCAACAGGAGGGAGTGGATGTTCCTCTAGTATTTCCAGAGCAGCTTCAATAGTCGATAATGTGACAAATACAGTTATTGCTCAAACTAATTATCAAGGATTACTAACATCAAAAACAGTACAAGTTCCAGTTGATAAAGATTTATTGGTAGATCAAAGGCAATATACTTTAATTGTGCAAGGTTATGGAGGAAGTAATGGAATGAATTATATGTGTAATATTAATACCAGTAGTATAATCAGAGTTCCTATAATTTATATTTATGATGTAGGGGGGCTAAGAGTGAAGAAAATTACCCATAAAAATTATGACAACACCAATGCAAAAGATCTCAATTACACTTATTTTCAACCTAAAACAACTTCAAACCCAAAACCAATTTATAAAATTGATTATAACTACTTGAACTCCTTCAATGAATTACTGAGTTACCCATCAATATTAAGTAATTACAATGTTAATAGTTTCAAGAATTATATCATTAA
The DNA here is from genome assembly GCF_042787235.1 of Flavobacterium zhoui. Classification (NCBI taxonomy): domain Bacteria; kingdom Pseudomonadati; phylum Bacteroidota; class Flavobacteriia; order Flavobacteriales; family Flavobacteriaceae; genus Flavobacterium; species Flavobacterium zhoui. The sequence goes on along the minus strand of NZ_JBHZPY010000015.1, from coordinate 3,361 downwards.
CAATAACTCGAATTATATATCAGGATATTATTATTATGTATCCTCAGGAACTGACCTCTTGGATGTTAATTTTATGGGCCCCGATATTACTTATGGAAAGGTTGTAGAAACGGATGGTAATGGAAAAACTGAATCTAACTTTAATACATATAAATCCTACTTTGAACTTAACGGATATGCACAACCGAAACAAATTCCCGCTGAACCTAAATTCCAATCTCTTTTAGCAGGTGAAAAATATTCTGTAATTAATTACGATCAAAATAATAACATTAAAAAAAATAATGAAACTGTTTATAACTATAATAATAATTATACTTTAACTACATACCCAGTTGTAGGATTAAATGTAAACAAGAATGAATATGGCTGTATATATTATCCATATACTTTAAAAGGACAAATAAAAACTCTTAAAACTGAAACAGAAACAACTAACCTTGGTGGGTTATCTGTAACAGCTACAAGTGATTACGAATATGCTGGAACAAATCATTTTCAACCAACCAAGACCACTGTGACTAATAGTAAAGGGGATCAATTAATTACCAAAATGTATTATCCCCGTGAATTGGACACAGAACCCTTGATGCAAGATTTATTAATTCAAAACAGAAAAGCTACACCTATAAAATTAGAATCTTTCAACGGATCAACAAAACTATACGAACAAAAAACTGTTTATGCTAATGATGCCTCAACAAACTTTCTATTACTGCCTAAAAGTATTTATGCCGCTAAATTCCCTAATATACTCCCTATTATTGCAACTCCCAATGTAGGACAATTAGAGAAAAAGGTGACTTCGGATAAATATAATACTAATGGTAGTTTATTACAATTTACTCCTGAAAATGGTTCTTCTGTTACTATGCTATGGGGGTATAACAAAACAGAACCAATTGCAAAAATAGAGAATACAACTAGCACACAAATAGCAACTGCCCTAGGGGTAAGTGATTTGAGTTCACTTAATGAGACTAATTTAACAGCAATTAACAGTCTGCGAACTAACAGTTCTCTTTCTAATATAATGGTCACCACTTATACCTATAAACCGCTTGTAGGAATCAGTACAATTACAGATCCAAAAGGATTAATAACGTATTACGAATACGACAGCTTTAACAGATTACAATTTATTAAAGATAATAACTCAAATATTCTTCAAAGATATTGCTACAATTATAAAGGACAGTCTTCAAATTGTGACAATAGCAGTACCATACCATTAGCACCCATAGGATTAGCGTCTACAAGTGTAACTGCATCTATAATCAACTTTTCTTGGAATGCTGTTTCTGGCGCAACCGGATATAAAATTTATCAAAATGGAGTCTATGTAAGTGCTACAACTACAGGGTCTGGCACTCTATCAGGTCTATCAGCTGATACTTCTTACAATGTACAAGTTCTCGCCTATAATACTGCTGGTGATAGCACATTATCCGCTGCTGTAGTAATGGCTACAACTTCTGATCCTTATACAGATGCATGCTCCTTAAGCTTTGACGGAATTAATGGTACTGGTACTTTTTATAAAAATGATGGCAGCTACTTAACACTGTCAGCATCTGGTACTATAAACGGGATTTTAGCTGCTGGAGATACTTTTTACGTGACAGTAATTGCGTCAAGTAATTACTACAAAAGTTTAACAATAACCAGCTCAGTAAGAGGGATTTTGTTTACCGCAAATAATTTAAGTAACAATCTTATTTCTGACACATTAACTAAAATAGGGTCTGAAGTAATAACCGTGCAATGTAGTACTGCGGCACAAGGATTTGACGAAGTTGGATATTAAATTAAAAAAATCATGAAAAAACATATTCTAATAGTTGTTTTGTTAGTACTATCAAGTCTAAATAGCATCGCTCAAACCTTAAATAATGAAAATTTTATTTATTCAGCAGCTCCTCAAAAACCGATTCAGGCTGCCAATTACAATACCCTGACCAAAGCAGAAATAAATCAAAGTGTAACTTATTTTGATGGACTTGGTCGCCCCATACAATCCATAGGAATTGCACAAGGATCAAATAAGATTAATAACAATCTTTTAGATTGGAGAAACACCTGGACCATCAGTAGCGGATCTGCAAGTCCTTTTTTCAATCAAAATGGGGATACTGCAGAAAATGTGAGAATAAATGGTGTGGGACCTTTTGGGAAAAATGCGGTTTTATGGCAATGTGTCAATGATGCTGCTAATGATGCTGACGGCGGTTGGAATTCAATCACGATTCCGGTTGATAAAACTGTTGCATATCGTTATGCAGTTTGGGTAAAACGTACTGGCAGTCAAAACGGCACTACTTATCACGGAACACAAAATGTAGTGAATTTGGATGGATCCGCTAATAATAATCCTTATTTTTGGTATGGTAATCTGCCCGCCTTAGACACATGGTACCTTATGGTAGGAATGATACAACCAGCTTCATATTCAGGTGGTGACTCCGGCTTAAGCGGAGTTTACGACACAGCTGGAAATAAAGTGATAGGCGGTCCTGATTTCAAATGGAGTAGTACTACAACAGATGCTTATTTTAGAAGTTACTTGTATTATGCCACCGATACCAACACTAGTCAGTATTTTTATAACCCCACAGTTCAAAAACTGGATGGCACAGAAGCTTCAGTTACAGGATTAAGTGCTGATTTTGATGCTTCAGACATCGTAACTTATATGGAGTATGATGCTTTTGGTCGTCAAGTGAAAGAGTATTTGCCGTATGCCTTTACAAATGCGGGGAATGAGTATTTAAAAACAAATGCCTTAACAGCTACAAATGGTTTTTATAATACTCTAAAATATGAAAACACAGTCAATCCCTTCAGTGAAAAATCGTTGGAATCTTCTCCTTTAAACAGAGTATTACAACAAGCGGCTCCCGGAAATGATTGGGCAATGGCAAACAATCATACCATAAAACTAGAGTATCAAACCAATATAGCAAATGATGTCAAATTATATCTCGTTGCCCTCTCTTTTGCAAACAACACCTATACTCCTACACTAACAGTAGCTACTGCAAATGGTGGATTTTACTCCCCTAACGAACTTTACAAAACCATTACTAAAGACGAAAACTGGAGTGCTTCTGATTTAAACAACAAAACAACCGAAGAGTTTAAAAATAAAGAAGGTCAAGTAATTTTAAAACGTACTTATTCCAATTACAAGGATATAAATGGAAATATTACCGCAACTAATGCAGCTCATGACACCTATTACATTTATGATATTTACGGAAATCTGACCTTTGTTTTACCTCCAAAGGCAGAGGGTTTAACAGACATCGCTACACTAAACAACCTATCGTATCAATACACATATGATTATCGCAACCGACTG
>NZ_JBHZPY010000014.1:0-116562 GCF_042787235.1 Flavobacterium zhoui | reverse complement strand
CTTGACCCTTGCTAAATTGACATCTCCCTTAAAATGCTCTTGTAAAACCGTGATTAATGCTATATCTTTACCCTCGAGACTGGTGTTCCTCATTAGAAAAATTATGTCGTAATAATTATTTAATGTAGTGAATATCAGTCTTTTATCCTAATTTTAAATTCTTTATTTTATTTATTTCCAATGAAATATGTTTTTTGTCATGTACTAAAATAAAATACAAAAACCAATTGATTTAAAATTAATTATATTTTTTTATGTCCTTTTTAACTAAAATCAGGGCTGAAATCCTTAAATTTAATCACCATTTCATTTACGATTTTTTATCAGCAGGCATTGCGTATTGATATTTAATCTGGTTATTTAGCCTCCCTCTTAAAAAAAAATTGCATAAGAAATCATATAAAATAGTCCCATAATTTTATTCAATGCGAAACCATTTTTTTGAACTATTCCATATTTCCGAATGAAAATGTGTGAAAGTTGTAACTCATATATAAAATTGTATAAAGCATTAAAGTACATTAAACCTGAAATTTACAATACTAATATTTCAGAATAATTAAATACAAAATTATGAAAAGTACCGCCACTAAAGCTGATAAAAAAAGAACAACAAAAGATGGAAAGGGAAATTCAACGTTTACCAAACCAGAGGTAACGGAAGGTTGTCGCAATATTTTTGTTGATGAACTTAAAGAAATTTATTTTGCTGAAAAAGCATTAATTATATCTATACCCATAATGATTAAAAAGGCTGCAACAAAAGAGTTAGTTGATGCCCTTACCATACATTATGACTTTACAAAAGAACATATCAAACGCTTAGAAGCAATTTTTTGTTCAATAGGTGAATCGGAAATAATAACGAAATACGAAGCAATGTATGGGTCGATAAAACTTTTAGAACAAGAGGAATAATACTTATCAAAAAATCACAAACTATGTCTATTCAAACCGTTAATCCATACAATAATAAAGTTGTCAAATCATTTGAAGAAATGTCAGACAAAACTGTTGACACATTAATAGAAAAATCTGCAAAAAGATTTAAAGAATGGAAAGAAACAAGCTATGCAGAACGCGCTAAAATATTGCATAAAGTGGCTAAAATAATGCGTGATAAAAAAGAATCACTTGCTAAAATAATTACTTTGGAAATGGGAAAATTAATTGCTCAAGCTGAAGGTGAAATTTTATTAAGTGCTGATATTTTTGATTACTATGCAGATAATGCCACTGATTTTTTAGCTGATAAACATTTGGAGCCGGAGTTTGGGAGCGCTTTAATAAGGTTCAGCCCAATAGGAATAATTTTAGGTGTGGAACCTTGGAATTTTCCATTTTATCAAGTAGCGCGTTTTGCTGCTCCAAATATAATGGTAGGAAATACGGTTTTAGTAAAACATGCCTCGTCGGTTCCACAATGTGCCATTGCTATTGAAGAATTGTTTAATGAAGCAGGAGCCCCAGTTGGTCTTTATACCAACCTTTTAATTTCAGGTAAAAGGGCTTCCGCTCTAGTTTCTGACAAAAGAATTAAAGGAGTAGCATTAACAGGCAGTGAAGAAGCAGGCGCAAATATAGCCGCAGAAGCAGGTAAAAATTTGAAAAAATCTGTTTTGGAATTAGGAGGCAGCGATGCTTTTATAATATTAGATGATGCTGATATTGACAAAACTGTTGAATGGGCTGTCGTCGGTAGAATTAACAACAATGGCGAGTCCTGCGTAGCTTCCAAAAGATTTATAGCAGTCGAAGCTGTTGCTGATGAATTTATTAAAAAATTCAAGGAAAAATTATCCAACTTAGTTTTAGGTGATCCAATGGACTCTGAAACAGAACTAGGTCCATTAAGTAGTGAGGCGGCAGCTGTGCATATAGCAGATCAGGTAAAACGATCAGTCGATGCTGGTGCAAAAGTTTTATTGGGCGGTACACGGTCTGATCGTGAAGGTGCTTTTATGCAACCTACAATTCTAACGGATTTAAATCCTAAAATACCAGCCTATTATGAAGAATTATTTGGCCCAGTCGCTTCTTTTTATCGGGTAAAAAATGAACAGGCAGCAATTGACTTAGCAAATGATTCAAATTTTGGCTTAGGTTGTTCCGTTTTTACTCAAGATATAGAACGTGGTAAACGGGTTGCTGACAAAATTGATGCAGGAATGGTGTTCATTAATCATCCAACTGGTACTAAAGCAAATCTACCTTTTGGAGGAACTAAAGGCTCGGGTTACGGTAGAGAATTATCGGAATTGGGAATTCAAGAATTTGTAAATAAGAAACTCATTCGCGTAAGCGGTCTTTCGGACGCTTTTTAGAATTTGACTTTTAATGAAAAAGTAATGAAAACAAAACAAATAGTATTAGCATCAAGACCAAAAGGATCCCCTACTCTTAACAATTTCAGGTCAGAAACTGTTGATGTGGCTGAACTTAAAAATAGTGAAGTTTTAGTAGAAGGAATGTATTATTCCGTTGATCCTTACATGCGAGGCCGAATGAATGATGCAAAATCTTACAGTCCTCCTTTTGATTTAGATCAGCCTATAAATGGTGGTGTGATTGCGAAAGTATTGGAAAGTAAATCTGATATTCTAAAAGCGGGTGATATCGTTTTGGGAATGTTACCCTGGAAAGAAAAATGTACAGTTTCAGAAAAAGATTTAAAAAAAATTGATACTTCTATTGCTCCAGCAAGCTATTATTTAGGTGTTTTAGGAATGACAGGACTTACCGCTTATTTTGGTTTAATGAATATTTGTAAACCAAAAAAAGGAGAAACAGTTGTCATATCAGGCGCTGCCGGAGCTGTGGGAGTTGTGGTAGGACAAATAGCAAAAATTCAAGGATGTCGGGTTATTGGAATAGCCGGTTCTGATGAGAAAACTAAATTATTAAAAACCGAATTCGGTTTTGATGAAACTATCAATTACAAGACTACAAAAGACATGAGTAAAGCAATTGGAATTTTGTGTCCAAATGGTGTAGATATTTATTTTGATAATGTAGGTGGCGAAATCTCCGATGCGGTTATAGCAAGTATAAATTTTAATGCAAGAATCGCATTGTGCGGACAAATTGCTTTGTACAATAGCACTGACACTCCTATGGGACCCCGTTTACAGCCAATGTTACTAACCAGAAGTGTGCTGATGCAAGGCTTTATCGTAGGTAATTTTAAAAACGATTTTCCAGAAGGTATCAAGCACTTAGCCCAATGGGTGAAAGATGGAAAAATAAAATTTGCCGAAACGATCGAAAATGGCTTTGATAATTTGCCTAAAGCATTGCTCGGATTGTTTAAAGGCGAGAACACAGGCAAAATGATTGTTAAATCTTAATAATTATATAAAAACACAAAATAAAAACAAAGAATTATGAAACCACAAATTGGAATTACAGAAAGTCATTTACAAAAAAGCAATTCATTTCTTTCGTCTATTTTAGCTAATGAAATGACATTATATGTTAAATTAAGAAAATTTCATTGGAATGTTGCTGGTGAAAATTTTATGGAACTGCACAAATTATTTGAAGGTCAGTATAAACAATTGGAAGAAGCGATTGACGAAGTTGCGGAACGTATCAGCAAACTTGGTGGAAAAACTATTGGTACGATGAAAGAGTTCTCGGAACTGACCATTCTTAAAGAATCGCCAAATCATTACCCTTCTAATAAAGAAATGAAAAAAGAACTGTTAGAAGATCATGAAACTCTGATTGTACAATTACGAAAAGATATTGATATCTGTGCTGAGGAAAATAAAGATGCCGGTACTGCAGATTTTATGACTGGATTAATGGAGCAGCATGAGACAATGGCATGGGTATTAAGGAGATATTTAAGCTAATTTAAACTTTTATAAATTTTATCCTAAAATGAAAATATCAGCAAACAACTTACAAATCGTTTCCAAAAGTAATTGCAGAGTTGGTAAAATAAGCTCTTCAAGAGTTCTTGATGAAGAGAAACTAATCACTGAAATGGACTTTCAAAAAGAAAATTTGGAGATATTAAATGACACTATCACAGTTGAAGTTTCCTAAATAATCTTTATTACCTATTGATTTATACATAAAAAGTAAAATTTTATTGAAGAATGTAATTCTATATTAAGCAAATGGTCTGTTGAATTAGAACGATTATAAAAAACAATTAGTTGAGTATTTTTTTTGGTTTGGATTATGAGGGCTGTTGGTATCAACAGCCCTTTGATAGTTAAAAATAATTGCAATTGCTAAATGCACTTGGACCAATCACTATTGTCCAGAATCAAAAAATTCTTCTCTATTTTCTTCTTGAGTTTAAAAATACGTGAATTATATAAATATATCTCAAAGTTATATAACATTTTAAATTCATAAATAACTGAACTTTAGACTATTGCAATTCAAAAATTATAAATAGTGTTTATGATTTCATATTTATCACATTTTTAAAATTAAGTTATGAAAACGAGAAAAAGATTAGGCATTTGGATGGATCATTCTATCGCACATTTAATGGAATTTACCAATAAGCATTTTGAAATCAAAACCATTGAATCAAAATTAACTGATCATGTAAAAGAAGAAACTTTGTCTAAAAGCGAAAGTCTAATGCACAATAAAAAGAAACGCCTTCTTTTAGACTATTATAAGAAATTAAGTGAGGCAATTAAGGATTATGAACAGGTAATACTCTTTGGTCCTACTAATGCTAAAATTGAATTTTTTGATATTATAAGCGAGGATATTCATTTTTTCAAAATAAAATTCGAAATAAAAAATACCGACAAAATGACTCATAATCAGCAACATGCTTTTATTAAAGAATACTTTTCAGAAGCATAATTATATTAAAAAAAACAACTAATAACACCTATAAAAAAAAACATGCAATTAAAAAATTTAGGAATAGCAATGGTCATAATAGGAATAGTTATGATGGCATATACGGGGTTTAACTATGTAACTACTGAAAAAGTGGTTGATTTTGGCCCTATTCAAGTAAATAAAGAGGTAAACCATCCCATAAACTGGTCTCCTATTGTTGGAATTGTATTGGCTGTGGGAGGTATTGTATTAATTGTAACAAATAAAAAAACTACTTAAGCAGTGCTTCATTATTGCAGTTTAATCTGTGAATAATACAACTTTTAACAAAAGTTGTGTAAAAAATTACAATGAAATCTTAATGATATTTGCACGCTGTTATTTTGCTGTACTAAATATGAAAACACATTGAAGAGGATTATTATTCTTTTTTTTTAAAATACTAGTAAATCCCTCACTACTTTTTATATTGAATTAACATATAAATAAAATTGCATAAAACACTTTAGTTTTTATAGTTTTTGACAGCGTATTTTATACTATTATAATGTGTGAGATCAATTATAAATTAAACTAACCTAATAAATATAGATTTTGATTATTTATTTAAAAAATATTTTTGACGATGTTGGTAAAGTTTCGCTTTTTGCGATTCGGTTTTTCAAAGAAGTATTCAAACCGCCCTATGAATTCAAAGAGTTTATTAAGCAATGTTACGTCATTGGTTATAAATCTTTACCATTAGTGGCTATTACAGGCTTTATAATGGGATTGGTACTTACACTTCAATCTAGACCTACTTTAGCAAAATTTGGCGCAGAATCCTGGTTGCCTGGAATGGTTGCGCTTTCTCTAATTAGAGAGATTGCTCCTGTAATCACAGCTTTAATTTGCGCGGGAAAAGTTTCGTCTGGTATTGGTGCCGAATTAGGTTCAATGAAAGTTACCGAACAAATTGATGCTATGGAAGTAGCCGCTATTAATCCTTTTAAATACCTGGTAGTGACAAGAATTCTAGCCACTACACTTATGATTCCTATTTTAGTAATATTTGCAGATGCAATTGGAATGTTAGGAGGATTTATTGGTGTGAATATGCATGGTGACATTAACCTAACCCGTTATATTTCTCAAGTGTTTGAATCATTAGCATTTTTAGATATTGTACCAGCAACCATTAAAACATTTTTCTTTGGTTTTTTTATCGGAATGATTGGCTGTTATAAAGGATTTACTGCAGCGAATGGGACTGAAAGTGTTGGACTGGCGGCAAACTCCGCGGTTGTGACCGCCTCATTAACGATATTCATTATTGATATGATGGCAGTTCAAATAACTGATTTATTCTTCTAAGATGATACAAGAGAAAAAAAATATAGATGCTCCTGCCCTATCAGATAATAAAGCTTCAATAATAGAAATTGTAGACCTGCATAAAACCTTTGGAAAAAACGAGGTACTCAAAGGAGTCAACTTAGTTGTAAATAAAGGAGAAAACTTAGTAATCTTAGGAAAATCCGGATCTGGGAAATCAATAACTATTAAATGTTTAGTTGGGCTTGTTGTCGCGGATAAAGGAGAAATAAAAGTTTTTGACACGGATATAACTAAACTGGATAATAATCAGCTGAATGAAATAAGGGTCAGAATTGGGTTTCTTTTTCAAAATGCTGCGTTGTATGACTCGATGAGCGTTCGGGAGAACCTTGGCTTTACATTAAAAAGACATGTAACAGATTTATCACCGGAAGAACTGGAAGCTGAAATATTAGCAGTTCTAGAAAGTGTTGGCTTGGCTGATGCAATTGATAAAATGCCGTCAGAATTATCAGGTGGTATGCGTAAACGAATTGGACTTGCACGTACGCTTATCCTTAAACCTGAAATAGTGCTTTATGATGAACCTACAACAGGACTAGACACGATAACATCAAGGGAAATAAGCGAATTAATACTGGACATACAGAAAAAAAACAAAACGTCTTCTATCATTATTACTCATGATATGGCGTGTGCAAAACACACAGCTGACCGATTGATTATTCTAAAAGATGGGGTAATTCATGCTGAAGGCAGTTATGAAGAATTAGAGAAAAGCGACGACGAATGGGTACGTTCTTTTTTTATTTAAACATTAAAATAATAATAAAAAATATAAATTATGAATAAAGAATCTGGGTTCCAATGGAAATTGGGAATGTTTGTAATAATTGGATTAGTCCTGTTTATTAGTACTATCTATTTTATAGGAAAGCAGCAAAATCTTTTCGGTTCAACATTTAATTTAAAATCTAATTTCAAAAGCGTTAGTGGTCTTGAGATAGGTAATAATGTGCGTTTTGCCGGAATCAATATTGGTACAGTGAGTGACATTCAGCTAAAAACAGATTCCTCAGTGGTAGTGGTCTTTGTAATAAAAGATGAGGTACGAAAGTTTATTAAAACTGATGCTACGGCAAGTATTGGTTCAGACGGGCTAATGGGAGATAAAGTATTAACTATCTCTCCTGGAGTTGCCTCTAATAAAATTGTTGAGGACAATGACGTTATTGCTTCAAAAATACCAATAGACATGGAAGATGTGATGGGTAGCGTTAAAAAAAGCGTAGATAATGCCGGTATAATTACGGCACAACTTGCTCAATTTACCTACAACATGAACAATGGAAATGGAACTTTATCAAAATTAATGACGGATAAAGAGATGGCTGGCAGCATAAAAAAATCACTTCTGAATCTTGAAACAAGTTCCAATGCTTTTTCTTCCTTTACCACTAAAATGAATACCGGAAAAGGCGCGTTATCCAAATTAGTGACTGATGAAAAAATGGGAAGAATGGTCGATTCTACCATGAATAATATTCAAGTTACCACCAAAGGATTTACTGAAATTACAGAAGCTGCAAAACATAATTTTTTATTGAGAGGTTACTTTAAGAAAAAGGAAAAAGCCGAGGATAAAAAACAGGAAGAGTTAGACAATCAAGAAGAAGCAGAACTAAAAAATGCTATGAAGAAGGCAGAAGATAGCGCTGCTGCTGCCAAAAAATAAATCTATAGAAAAACGATCGTTTTATAATGAATTTAATGTTGAACTTTAATGGTAAGAAAAATCTTAAATTACTGCTGTTTTAATGTGTGAATCCTACAACTTAATACTAAAGTTATGTAACACATCGCTTTACTGTTGCCATTACCTTTACTAAATACTATAAAGTATTTTATAACGATAAAACAATCGAAAATGAAAAAAATGAAAATTATTCTATCTTTCATCGTATTAGGGATTATTATGATTTCTTGCAATAGCAACGATGATACAGCTTCAAGTTATCCTTATGCTGTAAAAATGACTGATGCTCCAGGACCATATCAAAAAGTAAATATTGATTTACAAGCTGTAGAAATAACTGGAGATGCTGGAGAAACAGTGTCATTGAATGTTCGAAAAGGAATCTACAATCTACTTGATTTTTCTAATGGTGTAAATACACTTATCGCTACGGATACATTGCAAGTTTCTAAAGTTGCGCAAATTAGACTTATACTTGGACCTAATAATACGGTAGTTGTTGATAATGTAAGTTATCCTTTGAGTACCCCAAGTGCTGAGCAATCAGGATTAAAACTTCAAGTACACCAAACACTTGAACAAGGTATTTTGTATAGTGTCTTACTTGATTTTGATGCTAACAAATCAATTGTTAATACAGGAAACGGAACGTATAAATTGAAACCGGTTATTAGAACAATTGAAGCTGCTATAAGTGGAAACATAAAAGGTAAAATTACTCCTGTAGGTGCTTTGGCTGTGGTTACAGCTGTTGATGTTCTTACGAGTTTATCCTATTCAACAAACGCAAATGCAAGCGGTGAATTTTTAGTTATGGGACTTCCTTCAGGGACTTACAATGTAACGATTACTCCTGTTTTACCTTTATTGCCTGTAACAAAAAGTACTATCGTAGTGACCACTGGTAATACAACAGATATAGGAACAACTGCATTTTAAAAAGCATAAATAGATCTGTCACATTAAACACTTAATTTTTTTTATAAATTGAGTGTTTTTTTTTATCATAAAGCATTCTAAAATGAGATATTTTTAAATTAAAAAACACAAAATCATCTTATCTTAAAAACAGTACATTAAAAAAACAAAAATATAAATATTATGAAAACCGAAACTGAAATCGAAGATGCTATTCTTAAAATCACAATGAAAATCAAAACTGACTATCCCGAATTATCTAAATACCTGGACGAAATGCCTACCACCATTCCCGACGTCAAAAATCCTGAAATAAATATAAAAATTTTACAAGATTACTATAATTCTTTGGAATCATTGTTAAAAAAATATACGTTAAAATAATACCATTATAAATCATAAATAATTACTTTTATTTTTTTTAGAACCAAGTATAATATAAAAGTGAATTTTAAATTTACTTATTCTTGTTTTTATAATTTTGAAATTAAACTTAAAATTCATGATTAAAATTTATAGTCATTTAGAAAGTGTTTTTGAAAAACTCACTTCTGTAGCAACAAGTATTCTCGGTAATTCAATTACATTTATTATTGCTTTAGCTTTAGTGTTATTCTGGTGGGTCAACAGTTTTTTTGCCACACGAGATTTACATCAAATTATTGGAGATATTATTTTTGGAACCACTTTTTTAAGTTTATTCATCATTCAAAAATCATTTAATAAATTTTCAGCCTCATTACATTTAAAAATTAATGAGCTAGTTTCCTCCCACGATACAGCTAGTAATACGGTACTTAATGTTGAAGCGAAAACAGAACGTGAAATAACCGAACTTTCTAAAGAGTATAGCGAACTTGCTGAAAAAATTAGTGCTCTTAACGATGAAATTGAAGCTAAATAATTTTATTTTTTCGGCTAAAAAAAACAATTCATTAGCAATGTGTGAAATATATAAGTTTTGAGTTAAATTCTATAAGCCAAATCATGTACCAATCATCGAACTTTGTACCATCATGAACACTTTTTCATGGTATAAATAAATCAAAATGAAAGCGGAAGAATCAAATGGGAATTGGGACGAACAAAAAGATAAATTAAAACAAAAGTTCGCTGCATTGACTGATAATGATATGTTGTTTAAGGAAGGTACAAAAGATGAACTGATTACAAAACTTCAACAAAAACTGGGAAAAACTAAAGAAGAATTACTCAAAATCATTGAAGGACTTTAAATAAATTCATTTCATATTATCCTAAGGTCTAAACATTTTAAACTCTCTCTGTTTCTGTTCCAAAGCCTCCTCAATTTTTCATTTTTGACCAAAAACTGTTTCAAATAAGTGAATTCTAATTGACTAATTCCACGATTATAAATCTTAAAATTTCATAAAATGAGCAAAAAAATTTATATGTTGGCAATACTAACCATGATGACTGCGACCATGTTAATAGGATGTCAAACTTCTACTAAGAAAGAAGACGAGGCGAAAGACAATATAACAGATGCTCGAGAAGACACAGAAGATGCCAAAGAAGATTTAATGGTGGCTAAAAAAGAGGCAACTGCTGAAGAGTGGAAAAAATTCAAAGAAGAAACCAATACAAGAATAACTGAAAATAAAATTATAATAGCTGAATTGAAAGCTAAAATAAAAAATACTGGGAGTTCAATTGACATTATGTATGCCAAAAAAATTGATGCGCTGGAACAAAGAAATAAGGAAATCAAGATTAAAGTAGATAGTTATAAAAACGATACCAGTGATGATTGGGAATCTTTTAAACGAGAATACAATCACGATATGGATCAGCTAAGTCAGGCTCTAAAAAACTTGACTGTAGATAATAAAAAATAATTTACAGCACTATTTCTAAAGGCGAGTTTTAAAAAACCCGCCTTTTTTTGTGCTATATATTTCCTTAAAAAAAACAGTATTTATTCTTTAAATATTTAGAGGTGTGAATAATGTAAGTTTTACAAAAAGTTTTGTAACTCTTTTCTCCCTAACCATGACCATCTTTGTATTATAACAAAAACACATTAAATAAAAATTAAAATGAAAAATTTAAAAATAATTTTAGCTTCTTTAGTCTTAACTTTTATGGGTTATACAAATGCTAACGCTCAAAGTAACGTTACCAAGTTTGGTGTAAAAGGAGGGGTTAACTTCTCTAACTTATATACGGATAATGCAGATGACGAAAATGTCTTAACTGGTTTTAATGTTGGTTTGTATGCAAAGGTTCCCGTAACCAATTCTATTTCTATTCAACCTGAAATTTATTACACAGGAAAAGGTGCTGAAGTAGTTTATAACAATGCTTTTGCTTCCGGAACGGCAAAATTCAAACTGAATTATATCGAAGTACCGGTTATGTTAGTTGCAAACGTTACCAAAATTTTCAATGTACAAGTAGGACCTTACGCGGGTTATTTAATTAGTGGTAAAACTACAAACGAATCTGGAACTTATAATTTCCAAGACAATATAAACACAGATGATTTCAATAAAATTGATGCGGGTGTTGCAGCCGGATTAGGGATCGATTTAGAAACAGTTAGTTTTGGTGTACGATATAATTACGGTCTTACTAAAGTAGGCAAAGAAAGAAATTATTCTGGAACAAACTATACTTTTCCTGACGGAAAAAATAGTGTTTTGAGTTTTTATGGAGCTTTTTCATTTAACTAGTACCCAAAGCGGTAATAAAAAAATTAATATTTTAAAAAAAATACATAAATAACTGCAATACAGTTAATTAATTTTTTTAAATTTAAGTATTAATTAATAATTAACAATTAAAAAATAGAAATCATGAGCAATCTTCTTTACACAATCGCAGTAATTTTAATCATTTTTTGGGCAATCGGATTCTTTGCATACAGTGCAGGCGGACTAATACATATCCTACTTGTTATTGCAGTAATTGCGATAATATTAAGACTTATCCAAGGAAGAAGATTATAAAAAGCAGAATACAAACATTAAAAAAAAATTATTATGAAAACAGATAAAGTAGTCTTAGGAATATTAGGTGGTGTTGCTGCCGGAGCATTATTAGGAATCTTATTTGCACCTGAAAAAGGAGACAAAACAAGAAAAAGACTAATGGATAAAAGTAATGATTATGCTGATGAGTTAAAAGACAAATTAGATACATTATTAGGAACCATGACCAATAAATATGAAAAAATTTGGAAAGAAGGGGAAAACTTAATTTCTCAAGGAAAATCAAAATTTGAAGATATTAAATCAGAAGGAAAATCAAAATTTGATGATGCTAAAGCTGAAGGGCAAACGAAATTTGATAATTTAAAAAGTGAAATAAAAAATTCAAATATTTAAAACTATTTGAATACCAAAATTGCATAATACAAATAAGATTAAAGTTTAAATCATGGACAACCAAGCAACACCAATAGAAATGCTTTTTGAAAAAGCAGAGGATTACACTCGAACAACGGTAGAATTAGCAAAGCTAAATGTTATTGATAAATCTGCCGATGTTTTATCCTCGCTGTTGTCAAGATTGATCGTTGTTATTGTTGTTGCTATGGTTGCCCTATTGATTAATATTGGTCTTTCTATATGGATAGGCGACTTACTCGGAAAAACCTATTATGGGTATTTTGCAGTGGCTGGCACCTATTTTATTTTAGCTATCATAATAAATAGTTTTAAAGATCAATGGATCAAAGTACCGATGAGTAATTTGATAATTTCAAAAATGTTAAAAAAAGGATAGTATGAAAAAGAGTAATGAAACGGACTATTTAAATGAAACTATCGCTTTATTAGAATACAGACAAAAGCAAGAATTAAGGATACTTAAAGAACAATTTGAAGTGACCTATGATAGTTTAAAACCTTTAAACATCATTAAGAGAGTCTATTCTGAAATGACAACTTCTCCTGACTTAAAAGGGAATCTAGTTAGTAATGTCATTGGGATGGCAACAGGCTACATTACCAAAAAAGTAATAGTAAGATCTAGCCATAATCCATTCAAAAGATTATTAGGTAACGTATTACAATTTGTAATTACAAATATCGTTACTAAACATACCGACACTGGGAAACCTGCGGAATTACTGGAATAGTACACCATAGTACCAGGATTAAAAAATATTCCTGCTTTTTTGTTTTTTTTATATAGTTATATTGAAGTATATTCTATAAAATGGATCGCATTTACTACGGTATAGGTTACTTTTTACGCACATACTTTCTGCTAATTTAATTTTTTTGAATAAAACAGTAATGATACCTCCCAAGAAAAATGATTTAATGCGTGTTATAAAAAAAAATTCTTTTAAAAATAAAGAAGAAGGAAAACCTGCAACACAATTAAATCTTCCTATTCCAGAATTGGAGCATCATAAACTAAAAATAGCGAAGCAAGCAGCTGAATTAGTGAGTACTAGAAAAGAACTTGCCATTCAAGATGAAGAGAACGAGAAAAGAGTTTCAGAACTTGTATTTCTTAATAAAAAAATCACCTTCAAAAATTGTGAAATTGCTATTCAAACTGCAGAGTTGAATATCGCTAAAAGAACGCTACTTGCTCAAAATCAAGAAAAAGAAAAAAGAACGGCCGAATTTATTGTTGCAAATAAAGAACTGGCATATCAAAACATCGAAAAAGAAAAAAGGGCAGTTGAACTAGTAATTGCTAATAAAAAAATTGCTTTTAAAAACAAAGAACAAGCTATTCAAACAGCAGAATTAAACATTGCTAATAGAAAACTTGTTTTTCAGAATAACGAAAAAGAAAAGCGTGCGGCTGAATTAATTATTGCTAATAAAGAACTTGTTTTTCAAAACGAAGAAAAAGAAAAAAGAGCTTCTGAATTAATTATTGCCAATGAAGAACTTGCTTTTCAAAATGAAGAAAAAGAAAAGAGAGCCGCTGAATTAATTATTGCCAATAAAGAACTTGTTTTTCAAAACGAAGAAAAAGAAAAAAGAGCTTCTGAATTAATTATCGCCAATGAAGAACTTGCTTTTCAAAATGAAGAAAAAGAAAAACGAGCCGCTGAATTAATTATTGCTAATAAAGAACTCATTTTTCAAAATGACGAAAAAGAAAAACGAGCAGCTGAATTAATTATTGCTAATAAAGAACTTGCCTATCAAAACCAAGAAAAAGAAAAAAGAGCAAAAGAATATCTTGTGGCAAATAAAAAACTTAAGAAAGCGCAAGCATATCAAAAAGAATATATAAAAGGGCTCGAAAAAATGATGTTTATGACTTCCCATAGAGTTAGACAGCCAATTGCAAATATTTTAGGACTTTCAGAACTCTTGGATCAAAACACAAATTCTAAAAAAGAACTAAAAGATTACTTAGATTATATCAAACAATCCGCTTTGGCATTAGACAGCTTCACCAAAGACCTTACCTCATTTATTTCAGAACTAGGAAAAAAAGGGGAAATCAATTCATAGAAAATCTAAATTACCTATTATACCTTTCAAGTTTTGAAATAATAATTTTGAATCAGAAATTGTAATTCAAAACACGCTATACTCTTTTTACTCCCACTATTCTAATCTCGTTCTATCCTGAAATTATAAATTTGCACAAAAGGTAAAAAGAAAAATTTCAAATTAGTATATTCTCATTTTTCAAAGCACTCTTTTAAAATTTGTAAAAAGAAATACAAACCTTTTATCTGATGATTCCGCCGATAATTTTTTTTTAAAATTAGTATTGCTTGACATCCTCAAATTATCTGATTAAAAATATTCACGAATTTACTTTCCAGACTATTACTATTGCATTTATGTAGAAAAAACTACGCTGGTTTTTGAATGAAATTTAAGTTTTTTTTTAATTTTTTTTACTACCAAACTATAGACAAAAACAATGGTTAATCGTAAGCGCCTATAAATTAACGTCTTGAAAAACATACTAAATTTAAAATAAGTGAATTTTACAAGCTAATTTTTTAATTGTATAATAGATTTGGTCTACAACTAGCCAATCTTTGTCATAGATAATTTCTTAACCTAAATACAATAAAAATGAAAACAAAAAATTTACTTTTAACCCTTGCAATAGTATTTATTGCATTCTTTTCTGGCTGCGCCGAAGATGATTTCGTAGAAATCGACGGAGTTTGTCCAGTTGTTGTGTCTACCGTTCCAGTAAACGGAGCTACAAATGTACCTCTTGATCAATTAATTAGTGTGACTTTTAATGAAGAAATGAATCCTGCAACAATTAATCAGACTTCATTTACGTTGAAAAATGGCACTTCACAAATAGCTGGTGTAATTACATACTTAAATAAGACAGCAACCTTTAAGCCATCTGCTTTACTTGCTCCTAACACAACTTATAGTGCTAGATTAACAAGAACGGTTATGGATCTTACCGGTAATGCGATACAAACAGAAACTAATTGGACTTTCAGTACAGGTTTAACCGTTACCCCAATGGTTACGTCAACTGATCCAGACAATAACGCCAATAACGTATTTTTAAATAAAGTCGTAAGTGTTAACTTTAATATGCCAATGAAGGCTTCAACTATTAATGCAACTACATATACTTTAAAACAAGGAACTACAGCAGTTTCAGGAACAATATCGTATAGCGGAACTACTGCTGTTTTTATTCCTGCACTACCTTTGACTGCAAATACGCTTTATACAGCTACGGTTTCAAAGGCAGTGACAAACTTAGACAATACAACTTTAATAGCTGACTATGTGTGGAAATTCACAACAGGTGCTTTAATAGCTCCAACCGTAACTTCTACAGATCCTATCAACAATTCAACTGGAATCAGTCTTAATAAAACCATCACTGCTAACTTTAGTATGATTATGGATCCGTCAACCATCACAGCAACGACTTTTACCTTAAAACAAGGTACAACAACTATTGCTGGAGCGGTAACTTATGCAGGGTCTACTGCCTCTTTTAAACCTACCAATGCTTTATTAGAAGGTAAAATGTATACTGCTACAATTACAACTGGTGCAAAAAGTGCTACCGGAGTGCCTTTAGCAAATGACTTCGTATGGAATTTTACAACATTAGTTGCAAATTCTCCTTCTCCAACTGCAGGGTTATTCTTTGGAGTATTTGGAGGAAATGCAGGAATAACGAATCAAGGTCTGAACACTAGGATTAATAATGGAAGTATCGGAACAACAGCTGCTTCTACTTTAGTAACTGGATTCACAGATAAATTAGCTTCGCCTAATGAGGTTTACACAGTTACACCTCTTAATAACGGACTTGTTTATGGTGGAGTTTTTGCAGCAGCACCAGCACCTGGGAATGCTACAAAAGCACAAACCGCGCTTGAAGGATTGAATGCAGCAAGAGACCTTTACAATAGCATTTCTCCAGCTTCAAAACCAGGAGGAAGTGACCAAGGATCAGGTGAGCTAGGTGGATTAACTTTAGCCGCAGGAGTTTATAAATCAGCAAGTGGTACTTATAAAATCACAAATGGAGATTTAACTTTATCTGGAAGTGCAACTGACGTTTGGATTTTCCAAGCAGAGTCTTCATTAACGGTAGGTTCTCCAGCAGCTACCAGAAATGTTAAATTGTTAGGTGGAGCTTTGGCTAAAAATGTATTTTGGTACGTAGGTAGTACAGCAGTTATCAACTACGCAGGTGGTGGTGTAATGACAGGAATCATACTAGCAGAAGACGGAGTTACATTGTCTTCTCCAGGTAGTAGCACAACTTTACCAGGTCAAGAAACGGTATTAAACGGACGAGCAATTTCATTAATTGCTTCTGTAACTATGGTAAATACAATTATCAATGTTCCTGCTAACTAAGCAATTAATTTAAGATTTAAATATCCCGTCTTAGGGCGGGATTCATTTAAATAAAATCTAATAATAAAATATATAAAAATGAAATCAAAAAATATTTATAAAGAGACAGCTTGTATATCATTGTCTCCTAATAAGCTAACTATCAAAAGCGTTGCACTAATTGCTTTGTCGTTGTTAAGCTTTCAAACAGCAGTTCAAGCACAAGAAACGCTACCAGTTAAATACACAAAACCTTCTTGGTTTTTTGGAGTAGCAGGTGGTGCTAATTTTAATTTCTATCGTGGTTCTACGCAACAATTGAATGCTAGTTTCACTTCCCCAAAAACATTTCATGACGGATTTGGTGCTGGACTATTCGTTGCACCACTTTTAGAATACCGTCCTGCTGATTCCAGATGGGGCGTTATGTTACAAGCGGGTTACGATAGCCGCAGAGGTAAATTCGACCAAGTGATTACAGACTGTGACTGCCCAGTTGATTTAAAAGCAAACGTGAGTTATATTACTGTAGAACCTAGTTTGCGTTTTGCACCCTTTAAATCTGATTTTTATTTATATGGAGGTCCACGTTTGGCTTTCAACATGGATAAATCTTTTACATACCAATTAGGTGTTAATCCATCATTTCCAGATCAAACTGCTAATGCGGCAGTAAAAGGGGATTTTGATAATATGAATAAAACTCTTATTTCAATGCAAATTGGAGCAGGATATGATATTCCACTTTCGTCAGATAGTAACAAAACACAATTTGTATTATCTCCTTTTGTATCGTTCCAACCTTATTTTGGTCAAAATCCACGTTCAACTGAAACATGGAATAATACCACTGTAAGAGCTGGTGTTGCGTTAAAATTTGGACAAGGACAAAATATCCAACAGTCTACTGATATGGTAAAAGACGGTGAAGTTCAATTCTCTGTAAACTCTCCTAGTAATGTTCCGGGAGAAAGAAGAATGACTGAAATTTTCCCACTTAGAAACTATGTGTTCTTCAATCTAGGATCTACTGAAATACCAAATCGTTATGTCTTATTAAACAAAGATCAGGTTAAAGATTTCAAAGAAGACCAATTGGAAGTATTTGCACCAAAAACTTTATCAGACCGTTCAAAACGTCAGATGGTTGTTTATTACAATGTTCTAAACATCCTTGGTGACCGTATGCAAAAAAATCCTTCCGCAACAATTACTTTGGTGGGTTCATCAGAAAAAGGTCCTGAAGATGGAGCTGCAATGGCAGAATCAATAAAAACTTATTTGGTAAATGTATTTGCTATTAATCCTTCTAGAATTACTACTAAAGGTCAAAACAAACCAAATATCCCATCAGAACAACCTGGTGCAACTTTAGAACTTGAATTACTTCGTGAAGGAGATCGCAGAGTTTCGATTGAAAGCAACTCTCCTGATTTATTAATGGAATTTCAAAGTGGACCAGATGCACAGATGAAGCCTGTGGTAATCAGTGCTCTACAAGAAGCACCAGCTGAAAGTTACGTTACTATAAATAACAACGGAGCTAAAGAGTCTTTATCTTCATGGTCAGTACAAATGACTGATGAACAAGGGAAAGTACAATCTTTTGGACCGTACAGCGAAGATGTTGCTAGCATTCCTGGAAAATCAATTTTAGGAGACAGACCAGAAGGAGACTTTAAAGTTAAAATGGTAGGTCAAACTAAAAGTGGTAAAATTATAGAAAAGGAAACCACTATGCATGTTGTACTTTGGACACCTGCAAAAATTGAAGAAGGTATTAGATATAGCATCATTTATGAATTTAATAAATCAAAAGCGATTGCAATCTATGAAAAGTACCTAACTGATATTGTAACACCAAAAATTCCTGCAGGAGCAACTGTAATCATTCATGGTCACACTGATATTATTGGTGAAGAAGCGCATAATCTTGATTTATCTCTAGCCCGTGCTAATGATGTTAAAGGAATTCTTGCAAGCGCTTTATCTAAAGCCGGTAGAAATGACGTGAAATTTGAAGTAAACGGATTTGGAGAAAATGAAAACAAATCTCCTTTTGAAAACAAAACTCCAGAGGAGCGTTTTTATAACCGTACAGTGATAATTGATATAATTCCTGCAAAGTAATTAGTTAATCATTTTACATATTTTTATTGAATACAAGAAAGGATAGAAACTTAAAAGTCTATCCTTTTTTTTGCGCCTAATTTCAAAATAGAACTAATTTCTACTTAAGCAATTACAATACTACATTACCAATTACGATTTAAAATTCTTTAAGTTAAAAGGTTGAAAATTTAAAAAAAAGAAAAAAATTAACAAAAAAAAAACTAATTTTACTATTCACTTTTATGTAAATATGAACGAAAATTATAAAACCTTAATCAAATTTTATACTGCCTTTGCAAACGCTGATGCAGCAAGTATGTGCGAATGTTATCATGGTGATATTCAATTTCGTGATCCTGCCTTTGGCTTACTAAAAGGAAACGATGTTTGCGAGATGTGGAAAATGTTGGTCGAAAAAAGTAACGGAAAACTTAAAATCGAGTTTAATGAAGTAAAAGCGACTGAATACATTGGTTCAGCACAATGCATTGCAACCTACAACTTTAGTAAAACTAACAGAAAAGTAGTTAATGTGATTAATGCTCAGTTTCAATTTAAGGATGGATTAATCATTAAGCATACTGATGATTTTGACATTTGGAAATGGTCTAAACAGGCCTTTGGAATTAAAGGTTATTTATTTGGATGGACTGGTTTCTTTCACAAAAAAATTAATGAACAAGCATTATTTTCGTTGAAAAAACATAAAGAAAATAAACATGCTAATTGAAACTTTAAAATCGTTATTCACTAGAGATTTAAATAAACTTAAATCAGAAATTGAATTATATAGAAATGATAGTGATATTTGGAAAATCCAAGAAGGCATAACTAATTCTGCCGGGAATCTTTGTCTGCATTTAATAGGTAACCTAAATACTTATATTGGAGCTGAGTTTGGAAAAACTAGTTATATTAGAAACAGAGCACTTGAATTTTCACTGAAAGATATTCCGAAGACAGAATTACTATCAAAAATCGAAGAAACTATTGTTGTAGTCAACCATGCATTAAATAATATATCGGAAGAAGAATTAAAAATGGAATTTCCACTTTTAGTTTTCGAATCAAAAACTTCAACTGAGTATATGCTTATACATTTGACCACACACCTAGCCTATCATCTTGGCCAAATCAATTACCACAGACGACTATTGCACTCATAATAAATTATTTACACATATTATCATTATTAAAAACGGCTAATAGATTTATAATTTGTACTTTTATTACTAGTATTCTTTATAGAAATTTGATGGTAAAGCTAGGGAAGAAATTGAAGTTTTAATACGATAAAAGTATGGTACCATTTCCAAATATACCCAACCCAATTACTTCCAAAAGAACCTTTTCAGCTCTGGAAATCCTTCAACTAATCGTATTTACTTCGTTGATACTTTACTTTGGAAAAACACTTTTTATTCCTTTAAGTTTTTCACTGCTCATTAGTTTTATCTTGTATCCAATATGCAAATGGATGGAGAAAAAAGGAACAAATAAAGGAACTGCAATTATTATTTCCCTTTTTTTTGTCACACTAATGGCAGGAGCAATTATTTATTTACTCTTAGCACAAGTGATGGAATTCTTAAATGAATGGCGATTGTTACAAGTAAAACTTAAGGATGCGGCGACTCAAATAAGTATTTTTATCACGGAACGCTTTGACATAAGTAATGAAAAACAATTAGAATTTATCAAAAAAACAATTGACAATTCCGGGTCTGAAGCTTTTTCTTTGTTACGCAACACCGCATACTCCATATCAGAATCATTATTTATCCTCTTAATAATACCTGTTTTTTCAGCCCTTATAATATATCATCGCCAGCTTTTATCAAATGCACTGTATGGCATCTTTCCAGTTGAAAGAAAAAAGATTATACATGAAATCCTTGTTGAAACCATTCATGCTTATTATAATTTCATCAAAGGAATGTTAGTTGTATATCTGATTGTTGGACTACTTAATAGTGTTGGTCTCGCAATTATTGGTGTGCCACATCCTTTTCTGTTTGGTTTTATCGCTTCCATTCTTACATTTATACCCTATGTAGGAATAATGATATCATCACTACTGCCGATAACAGTTTCCTGGTTGACCTATAACTCTATCTGGTATCCATTAGGTGTTATTCTTGTATTTTCTATTGTACAAGTACTGGAAGCTTATGTTATATTTCCTTTTGCTGTTGGAAGTCGTCTAAAAATAAACACACTTGTAATTATTATAATGGTACTTGTGGGAGGCATTTTATGGGGCGCTGCGGGAATGATTCTATTTATTCCGTTTATAAGTATTGTGAAATTAATTGCAGACCGTACGCCGACTTTAAAATCATTATCCGTTTTATTGGGTGATGGCGAACACGAAAAACCATGAAATTCTATTCCAAAAGGTCAAAATCAAACGCCCAATCCAACTCTTTTTTGTACCACAATTGTCCTTGCGAAACTTCTAATGGACAATCAAAATTATTCGTATAAAGTGCTCCAGTTCCTAATCCCTGAGGCATCAAAGTGTGTTGTAAAAAAGTCCATTGTGCGATGGTATTTAGACCAATATTACTCTCTAAAGCGGAGGTAATCCACCACCCTATTTTTTGCTTTTCAGCCAAAGAAATCCACTCCTGTGTACCTCGAAAACCACCTACAAAACTAGGCTTCAAAATAATATATTGAGGCCTAATTTTTTTCAATAACCGTTCTTTTTCACCCAATGTAAACACACCAATCAGCTCTTCATCCAATGCAATGGGAAAAGGAGTGGTTTTACACAACTCTGCCATCCTGTCAGTATGGTTTTTTTGTATTGGTTGCTCTATGCTATGTAATTTAAATTCAGACAGTTGATTTAATTTATCTAAAGCTATATTTGAATCGAAAGCACCGTTTGCATCAACCCGTATTTCTACCTGTTCCGGAGTAAAATGCTCCCTAATAAACCGCAACAACTGCAATTCTTTATCGAAATTTATCGCTCCAATTTTGAGTTTTATACAACGAAAACCCTTAGCTAGTTTTTCCTCGATTTGTTCCTTCATAAAAGCCTCGTCACCCATCCAAACTAAACCATTTATCAGGATTGATTTTGCACCACTTGTAAAGTCCGAAGGAAACAGTAAAAAAGGGGTTTCACTCTCCAAAGATTGAAACGCCATTTCTACTCCAAACTGTATCGAAGGAAACTCCAATAACGCTTCCCAAAGCTGGTCTTTTCCTAGATGGATATGACCACAAGTCCATCGCAATTTTTCTTCATAATCCGGTCGATCATCAATACTCAATCCGCGAAGAATTCCGCATTCACCAATTCCTTTTTTACCATCGTGTTCCAAGACGATAAACCAAGTTTCTTTTTGGGTCATAACACCACGAGAAGTTCCTGATGGTCGTTTGAAATCTAGAGTATATTTGTGGTAGGTTGCTTTCAAAAAATTATGAATTACGAGTTGTTTTTAATTTACACAATGGAATACAATTGAGGTTATAAGGCTACTTTTCGACTAACTTCAAAACTCTTTCAAAATCATCATTTTTAATCCCAACTTTCTTAAAAGCTTCAAAATCTTGTTTTACTTTTTGAGTCCAACTCAAACTATCGGTGACGTTTTGAGATTGGTATTGCTTGTAAATGGCTTTTGCAGAAGCATAGTTATCATTCAATAAATAAGCGTGCGCCAAATTCAGCTTTATCAATAATTCCGAACCATCCAGCTTCTCGCCTTCTTTTAAAAATTTAATAGCTTTACCATACTGTTTAGTCAAAATATAACTATTCCCTATCGCATTGTAATCTAATGCTGTTGCTTTTCCGTCATTAATTATAGTACTCAATTTCATGATTGCCTCCCCTTGCTTCCCTAGTTTTGCAAACAAAGTGGCTTGTTTACGTAAATCATCATAAACTCCTTTAGAAAGAGTTGTTTCACCAAAGCAACTATTCCCAAAATCCTTAAAAGCTTTTGAACGCTCCATCGGTAATAATTTTTGGAATTCATTGAACTTGTATTTAGACTGTATTTTATCAAGAATACAAACGCAAAAATCATCTGAATTGGTCATTTTTTGAGCCATATTAGATGTTTTACATTGATCAATGATTGATTTTCTGTTTGCTAAAGTCCATCCGCGACTGAGCTTGCTATCAACCCAAGGCACCACTTCAAGGATGATTTTTTGGTTCATGATCCAGTTCTTACTTTCGAAACCAAACCATAAATTTCCTGAATTCAATTTCATACAAGCCGATTTCTCTGCAGAAAGTCGTTTGGCATCTTTGCTAACGGGCGTATCCTTAACCAAACAAGCATCATCTGTTTTTCCGTCTGCTTTATATTTTGTAGCTAATTCTTCTTTTGAAAAAATGGCATATTTACACTTATCATCTCCCGAAATTTTGGATAGAATAAAAACCGCTCCTGCTGAACCTTGACTGATTCCTGTAGGATCTGGAATGGCTTTTAAAACCGATACCAAACTACCTGCCATTTGCTGATTTTTATCCAAAAGTGTTATTCTGTAAACGACTTCGGTAGTTCCCTCAGGAAAATCTTGGGTTTTTATAACAATCCTATCTCTTGCCGAAACGGTAATTTCTTCTGATGTAGCGCGGGTTTTATCCCAATAGCCGTCTTTTTGAGAAAAAACAGTGCTTGTTGAAACTAGAAATAGTATAAAAAAAATGAAATATTTATTTTGCATGATTAGTTTAAAATTTAAACACTAAGCTCCCAAAGTTTTTTCGCGAAGTTCACAATGTGTCGCATCAACGATAATCCTAGCCCTGATAAAAGCGGTATCCTTTAGTTGCTTTTTTTAAAGCAAGTAAAGATACAAGCGGATAGCAGGAAATAGCTTCAAAAAAAATTACAAGTCTATCGAACTTCCTATTTCCAGTAACATCAAATCTTTTCCTTTATCGAAGAATTTGCGAATAGCAGCTTCATGATCGATTTCGATATAACCAAAAGTATCATAATGATAGCCTAGAATTTTATCGCAGTCTACAAAATCAGAAGCAATAATCGCATCATCGACATCCATCGTAAAATTATCGCCGATAGGAAGAATCGCCAAATCGAGTTTGGTGCGCATAGGAATTAGCTTCATATCCATGGTTAGTGCAGTATCTCCAGCAATGTAGATATTTTTGTGTTCGCCTTCAATTACGAAACCACCGGGATTTCCGCCGTAGCTGCCGTCAGGAAAAGAACTAGAATGAATCGCATTTACATATTTCAATTTCCCAAAATCAAAATTCCAGCTTCCGCCGTGATTCATTGGATGCGATTGAAACCCTTTTTGAGAATAATATCCTGCAATTTCTGCATTAGAAACAATTACTGCATTAGTTCTTTTAGCAATTGCTTCCACGTCAAGTATATGATCTCCATGAGCGTGCGTTACCAAAATATAATCCGCTTTCAAGGTGTTAATATCGATATGTGCTGCCTTAGGATTCGCAGAAATATAAGGATCTACTACAATATGCTTACCACTCACTTCGATTCCCAAAGTGGCATGACCGTAAAAAGTTATTTTCATTTTTTTGAATTTAAAAATTGAATGATTCCAAGATTGAAAAGTCAAACCTTGAATCTTTACTGTTATCTCTTTTCCTGCTAAGAATTATTTACTATTAAATCTGAAAAAAAGTATATCATAGACAATGCTAATAATATCGAAAGCGCAAAAGTACTCAGCGCTAATTTTTTTAATTCAGGATCTAACAATCTAGGCTCTTTATTTTTATAAACATTAATTAAATGTTTAGTTAAAGGCAAGTAAGCCAACAAAAACAAATATTGGTCAAAGTGGAAATGACTTAACAACGCAAAAATAAGAACCAAAACCATTGCTGTAATCACCAAAAAATAATGATATTTTTTTGCTTTACTTCCACCAACTTTTACAACAATTGTATTTTTATTAGACTTCCTGTCTGAAGCTTCATCACGCATATTGTTCAAATTTAAAACTCCCACGCTCAATAATCCGATTGCAATTGCTGGCAAAAGCAACACAAAATCCAATTGTTTTGAATAAAGAAAATTAACCCCTAAGGTGCTAACCAAACCAAAGAACACAAAGACAAACAAATCGCCATATCCACGATATCCATAGGCAGTATTCCCCACTGTATAACGAATTGCCGAAACAATAGATAAAAGTCCTAATGCTAAAAAGAATAAAGAATACCAGATATTCGTATCTGCAAACGCATAATAAATCAATAATATCGCAGAGAGCAAAGTCAGTAATGAAGTTATTATTATAGCACGTTTCATAGCTGCAGGAGAGATTACGCCACTCTGTATGGCGCGTTTTGGCCCTATACGGTCTTCGTTATCCGTTCCTTTCATACCATCCCCGTAATCATTAGCAAAATTTGATAGTATTTGCAATCCAAGAGTCGTCAAGATAGCAAAACCAAATATCCGCCAATTGAATACTTCTGTTGGTGTAAGGACGTTATCTGTTGGGTTTGCCAGCGCATACATACTACCCACAATAATTCCGGATACTGATAACGGCAATGTTCTTAATCGTGCGGCTTGAATCCAGTGTTTCATATATTTTTGTTTAACTGTTTATTCGGTTAATTGTTGATTCGATTATTCGGTTAAATGATTAAATAATCAACGATTAAACTAATTTATTTACATCCAATTGCTATTGGAGGTTTCTATTTCGTACAACCAAAGGTTGACATATTGTTTTATTGTTGTAAAATTACCCAATTGGAAAGAGATTTCACCACCAGCAGTATGCAAAGTTATTGAACCTATATTTAAATTTTTATGCCAAAAAAGCTGTGAAGTCGTAATCGCTTGAATTTTAGCCGGTTCAATAATTTCATTACTAATATCCCAAGCGCCACTTTGTTTGATAATAAAATGATTATCGATGAAAAGTCTATTATTTTTGAATCTAAAAAACTGAACCAATCCTAGTAAGGCAATGTAAATTGGCACTAAATAACTATATTCAAAAACAGCAGGCGTAATCCAATATCCAAATGCTCCGAATCCAGACAAAGGTAATCCTACCGATAAGAAAAGAGAAAAACCAAGCTTACGAAAATTAGGTTTTAGCATCACCCCTTTCTTGGGAATTTTTCGAAACAACAACTTCAATATTGCATCACTTTCTGATTCGCTGCAACCTGGAATTTCGATTGCTGATTTGCGCTCTTCTTTTTCACCGCTTGTGGCTTGCCTGATTTTTAGTTCCAGAATATTCATTTTCTTTTGAAAATAATTACTGGTAACTGTTGTAATTTGAACTTTTTCTGGCTTTATAATCGTGCTTTTTGTATTTAACAAACCGAAAGAAAGCAACAAAGAACCTTTCTGTCTTGTGATGTTATAATTGTAATATTTGAAAACAATGCGAACCAAATTGATTACCAAAACAGTCGACAGCAACAGTATAATAAAAATGGAAAAGGTTTGAATTACTAAATTCTTATCAACATAATTTTCAATATTTTCGTCATGAAAAACATCTCTGCCTGTGATTTTTTTTATGTAATCGGAAACTGTGATGAAAAACAGCAACAATAACGAAATGCTTCTTCCGTAATTAGAGGTAATTCCAATTTTCAACAAGCTTAAAAAACTTATTTTTATAAAAGGATGTTCTTCTTCAAGTTGTTTTTCAATTGATTCTACAAATGGGGATTCCTGGGTTTCGCTGCTACTTTTTTTAACTTCATTTTGCAACAAACGAGATTTTAATTCCAATGCCAGTTCATGCGAAATTGCTTTAATTGCGCCTTCTTTTTTATTAGTTCCGGCTGTATCTACATCAAGTTCGTATATGCCAATCATCCTTTGAACAAAAGACTGATTTATATTTACTTGTTGGATTTTATGGAGCTGAATCGCCGTTTTAGTTTTATTAAAGACTCCTTCGGTGATTATAAATTCTTCGTTTATGGTATCTAAAAAGAAAGTGAAATTCAAATATTTCAAATACGAAACTACTGCTGTAGCAACGAACACAAGAATTCCTCCAAGTAAAAGATACGTTTTATTAACTTCATCAAACTTGAAAATCCAAATTACAATAATGGGCCATAACGCTCTTCCATATTGCTGCAGCGAATAAAAAAATAGCACTAAAATCCCAACAACAGACTGACGTTGCGGTTGACTGAAATCCGTACTCATTAAAGTTGTTTTTGTATTTTACCCATTAACAGCTGCTTGATATTTTCGGCTTGCTCTTTTTCAATTCCTGGAATTTCAATATCACTGGAACTGCCTCCAGCGGTGAAAATTTCAATTTTAGCCAATCCAAAATAACGGGAAACTAATCCTTCATGCAAAGCCACGTGTTGTATTCTGTTATAAGGAATTACAATTGTATTTGTCGCAATAATTCCATGTCTAAAAAGAACATCGTGGTTCCTGAAAGCGAATCTTTTTTTGCGGAAAGCGATACGGGAAAACAATAAAATAAAAACTATTAATACAGTCGTTAAGCTGATTAATTCTAATTGAAACTCAGACAACTCTTTTATAAAAATCAATCCCAACATCATTCCAAAACATATAAACACTATTAAAATAAAACAACTTATCAAAGTTACTTTCCAATAATTAGGATGCAAAGCTGTAAACTGCACTTCCTCAAATTTTGGAAGCTGACTCGTATCTATAATTTCGTTTGTGAAATTTTCCATTTATAAAGTTTAGTTTAAAGTTTATGGTTAAAAAGTTTAAAGTTCCTGGTTAAAACAACTTTAAACTTTAAACATCAAACTTTTTATGGTAACCATTTTTTTTCGAAATTTGGTTTTCTTTTTTCCAAGAATGCATTTCTACCTTCTTTCGCTTCTTCGGTCATGTACGCAAGACGGGTTGCTTCACCGGCAAAAACCTGTTGTCCCACCATACCATCATCGGTAAGGTTCATAGCAAATTTCAGCATTTTGATAGCCATCGGTGATTTTTGCAAAATTTCCTGTGCCCATTCGTACGCCGTATCTTCTAATTCCTCATGCGGTATCACGGCATTTACCATCCCCATATCCATAGCGTCCTGAGCTGAATAATTGCGTCCAAGGAAGAAAATCTCACGAGCTTTTTTCTGTCCGACCATTTTGGCCAAATACGCAGAACCATATCCTCCATCAAAACTGGTAACATCAGCATCGGTTTGTTTAAAAATAGCATGCTCTTTACTGGCTAAAGTCAAATCACAAACCACATGCAAACTATGTCCGCCACCTACAGCCCAACCAGGAACTACAGCAATGACTACTTTTGGCATAAAACGGATTAATCGTTGTACTTCTAAAATATTTAGCCTGTGCTGTCCGTCATCACCCACATATCCTTGATGACCTCGTGCGTTTTGATCTCCACCGCTACAGAAAGAATACACACCATCCTTTGAAGATGGTCCTTCCGCCGATAATAAAACTACTCCAATTGAAGTATCTTCTTGGGCATCATAAAAAGCATTAAACAATTCAGCAGTCGTTTTTGGACGGAAAGCGTTGCGTACATCCGGTCTGTTGAAAGCGATTCTGGCAACACCATTGCATTTTTTATAAGTAATATCTTCGTATTCTTTGGCAGTAATCCAATCCATGTCAATTCGTTTAAATTATTTACTGTAAAATTAAAATATTTTTCCCATAATATCTACTCTATTTCATAGTAGGTCATGGGTAATCATTCTCTCATAAAATAAGCTAAAAATGTTAAAAAACCAAAATGAAATTAGGAAATATTTGTCGTCAAACAAAATAATTATTAATTTTAATCATTGCTAATCATTGTTGTACGTGTTATTTTAATCTGATTTGGCATTTTTTTCACTGAATTATTAACCTAAAAAATGACTGTTTGAACACAATTAAAAATTTTGTCGCTTCTTTTTCTTTGGTAATAAATTATAAAAATATTTTTAAAACCGGGAATAATGAGCAATTTAAAAGAGCATTTGTCCCAATAGCAGAAAAATAAAAATTTACACCTACGGTTAAAAAATAGATTGTCGTCCTCGCTCATTGCCAAGGTTGAGCACAACAAAAATTGTTGAGAGTACAAATCTTTTGAAAAATACAAAACCAACGGCTTTAATGTAAAATTGAATATACGCTACAAAGTGAATGTTTGGATATTTAAAGGCAAACCACATTTATTAAAGCAAATGGAATTTTATTCAACATGCCAATAGTTTATACTATTAAATTTGTTAAGTGAATAAAAAACACTTTAATAAAGAAATTTAGATTATTTTACTACGGTTTTAAATTTATGAAACAGTAGTAAAAAGAGAAAGACTAACCGCTACGATTAGTCTTTCTTTTTTTTTATTCCTTAACCAAGTAAATTCCGTCTTCCTTAATTTCTATTAATTTTTCCCTGTACAAGGCACCAATCGCTTTCTTGAAAGTTTTCTTACTCATCTTCAAAACCGTTTTAATGTCTTCCGGATGTGAATTATCAGTCAAACGCAAAAAACCCCTACTGGCTCTTAATTCATCTAGAATTTTCTCCGCATTCGGTTCGATGCTTTGATAGCCCTGAACTTGTAATGCCACATCAATTTTATTGTCAGGACGAATCGTTTTAATGTACCCGCGCATACGGTCTCCCGTACGAATTGCATCATCGTACACCTCATCTTTGTACAACAAACCTTTGTGCTGCTCGTTGATGATTACGTTAATTCCTAACTCAGTGATATGGGAAACGATTAAATCTACCTCTTCCCCTTTTTCAACTGTTAGGTGGTCATTTTTTAAAAACTGATTCAATTTACTTGAAGCCACCAAGCGCTTGGTTTGTTCATCCATATAAAGATACACCAAGTACCGTTTCCCTTTTTCCATAGGACGCGCCTGCTCTTTAAACGGAACCAAAATATCTTTTTCCATTCCCCAATCCATAAAAGCCCCAATCTGGTTGGTATAATTCACACGCAAAAGTGCAAATTCATTCAATAATATATAAGGTTCTAATGTGGTAGCAACTGGTCTTTCTTCGTGGTCTAAGTACACGAAAACTATTAACTCCTCACCTATTTCAAATTCGTTTGGTACGTATTTGTTAGGCAAAAGAATATCATGTATTCCCTCCGGATCTTTTTCTGGATTCCCAAGAAACAAACCCACTTTAGTATCGCGTAAAATGGTAAGCGTATTGTATTTTCCTATTTCAATCATTTTTTTTTCAATTTCTAAAGCGCAAAGGTACGAAGTTTGAAAATAGTAAATTAAGAAACCGTCCACAAAAAAATAAAGCCCAAATCCGATGATTATTTTCTTTTTTAGGAGCATAACTTTACGTTCTTTCATTACGAGTTGTCCCGCTGTCCGCAGTATCTTTTTTAAACACAACCCTGTCAGAGTTTTGAACTCTGACAGGGTTAAAAGCGTTTATAAAAAGGATACTTGCTTCCATCGGGGCTAAATTAGAACGTTTTGTTTTTCCGAAGAATAAATCCTAAAATTTAATTTCGCTTCTAATTTCTTTTTTTTTCCTAACTTTGAGAAAACTAAAATAATTCCTATTAATGAAACCTACCTCGATTCTTTATCTATTCCTGCTCTTATTCATTTCTCATACCAATTACGCACAAACCACAATCGATGATCCTGAAATCAAAAAAATGGTTGCCGAAGTAAAAGCGGAAAATCTGGAAGCAACAGTACGCAAATTAGCTTCTTTTGGAACCCGACATACCTTAAGTGACACCAAAAGCAATACAAGAGGTATTGGAGCGGCACAACGTTGGGTAAAGTCTGAATTTGATAAATATGCGTTAGAATCTGGTGGACGACTTTCGGCAACTATTGATTATTTCATGATTAAAGCGGATGGAAAACGCATTGCAACTGACAGCCAACTGGGTAATGTAATGGCAACATTAAAAGGTACAGATCCTACTGATGATCGCGTTTTAATTATTAGCGGACATTTAGACTCCCGTGCCACTGATGTTATGGATGCTAAATCAGATGCGCCAGGTGCTAATGACGATGCTTCAGGAGTTGCTGCCATGATGGAATTATCAAGAATTATGAGCAAAAGAGCATTTCCTTTCAATTTGATTTTTGTGGCGGTAACCGGTGAAGAGCAAGGATTATATGGAGCAAAACATTTGGCCGATATTGCCAAAGAATCAAAATGGAATGTAATTGCGATGATCAATAACGATATGATTGGAAACAGTCTATCGAGCGGTACTAATTTAAGAGACAATACTAAGGTTAGGGTTTTTAGTGAAACGATTCCCTACTTGGAAACGGAAGCTGAAGCCAAAATGCGCAAGGCTACCAATCGAGATAACGACAGTCCATCAAGACAATTAGCCCGTTACATCAAAACAGTTACCAATCAATATGTGGAACAATTAGACATAAATTTAGTATACAGAAACGACCGATTTTTACGCGGGGGTGATCATACTCCTTTTAGCCAAAATGGATTCACCGCTATTCGTTTTTGTGAAAGGAATGAAAACTACAATCAACAGCATCAAAATCTGAGAACAGAAAATAACATAAAATACGGAGATCTTCCTGAATTTATGGATTTTGAATATTTGAGAAAAATAACCTGTTCTAACTTGGCAACTTTCAGCAATCTAGCGCGGTCACCAAAAGCACCAATAAATGTGGGAATCGAAGTAAAAGACCTGACTAATTTCTCTACTTTGGTGTGGAATGCTCCGGAAGGAAAGCCTGTTTATGGTTACAACATTCTCATTAGAGAAACGGCAACGCCACACTGGGAAAAAGCATTTTTTATTAAAGATCTAAAAGCCGAAATTCCCTATTCTAAAGATAATTATTTCTTCGCTGTACAAGCAGTTGATGAATTAGGTCATTGCAGCTTACCTGTTTTCCCTATTCCAATTCGTTAAGACACCAGAAGATTTTGAAGCATTAAGACATTTATAAGATTAAGTATTTCTAAATGAATCTTAATTTCGTAATGGTTCAATTTGCCATTAAACAAAAAAGCGTTTGCCTAGGCAAACGCTTTTTTTATGGGTACTATTTACAAATTAATCGTTAATTGTAAACACTTTCTTTTTTAAAGTGAACAGTCAATAAATAATAAATCACTGCTCTATATTTATTAGCGTTTGAACGACCATACTTTTCAATAACTGCATCTATTCCGGCATCTAAATTTGGTCCGTCTGCAAGACCTAATTTCTTGATTAGGAAATTGTTTTTTACCGTATCTAATTCTGATTGCTGACTTCCGGCCACTGTTGCTGAATCCTTATTATAAATAGAAGGTCCGCAGCCAATAGTAACTTTTATCAACAAATCCATATCAGGAGTAACGCCACATTTGTCTTTCAAATCAGCGGCATACTTTACAATTAATTCTTCTCTTGCACTCATAAATAAAGTTTTAATAGTTCGTTATATTTTTTTTAACTCACTCAAATTTAAACATTTATTTATAACAGCAATGTTTTTTTGATAAAAATATACACTTCCAGATTATATTAATTCTTTAAAATACTGTAATAAAATTCGGTTATTCTCTAATGTTGGCGTAAAAATTTCCAGAATACTTGGTCTGTCACTTTGATTGTACAAAGCAGTCAAACTGGTTTCTAAACTCCCTTCATCACTTGCGATACTATAATCAAATCCATACATTTTAGCTAGATGTTCTGCAGTTAAACAATGTGACGTTTCAAAAAAAGTATTAAAAACGGGACTTTCTTCATGCCCAGGTAAAATCCTAAAAATACCGCCACCACCGTTATTAATCAAAATGATTTTGAAATTTTTTGGTATATATTGGTTCCAAAGCGCATTGCTGTCATATAAGAAACCGATATCCCCTGTTATAAAAACAGTCTGTTTTTCATCTCGTCCAAATGACGAGACAGCCGCACCAATAGCTGTTGATGTACTTCCGTCAATACCACTCGTACCGCGATTGCAATATACATCAATCGATGGATGGATGTCTATTAATTGCGCATATCGAATGGCCGAACTGTTGCTGATTTGTAATTGACTATTTATTGGCACTCCTTTAATCACTTTCTCGAAAACTACGAAATCGGAAAAAGGAATTTTAGCTAAATAAGCTCTGTGTTTCTCTTTTCGCAACGTTTGCACTGCATCCATTTTGATAAAATAGTCACTTTTGATTGCAGTAGTCAAAGGTAAAAAAGCTTCAAAGAACGAATTCGGATTAACATTAAAATGATTTGTCAATGCTCCAAAAGTATCATACGCTCTTAAAGTATCTATGTGCCAATGGTGTTTAGGCTTATACTTTCGTAAAAAAGCTTTGATACGCTTAGAAACAATCATTCCACCAAAAGTCACCAAAATTTCCGGACGAAAAGTCTCAAAATCATCTGAAGTGAAAGGCGTAATTATCGTGTCAATATTATTTATAAAATTGGGATGATGCAAATTTGACGTGGTCTCTGTCATCACGACAACCGACTGATCATCTGCCAGAAAATGGATTGTTTTATCAGAAATCATATCAGGGTCATTTACCCCAACAAGAATCATTTTCCGAGTTGAAGTGTTCCAAATAGAAGCGAATTCAGATAAATTTTCGATTGCAGGCAATGGATTCAAATTAGCAAAAGCATTCACCATTATATCAATGGATAGCTCTGAAACTGTTTCGTACAAAGGCTCCTCAAAAGGTGCATTAATATGAACCGGTCCTTTTTCATTCAAAGCAATATCAATTGCCTGGTTTATTTTATAATCATTTTCTTTTGAAACAACTTCGTTTAAATTGGCATTATACAAAGAATGATTGGCAAATACATTTTCCTGACGAATTGTTTGCCCATCACCAATATCAATTTTGCTTTGTGGTCGATCAGCAGAAATCACGATCAGAGGAATCTGGCTGTAAAAAGCTTCCGCAAAAGCAGGATAATAATTAAGTAATGCAGAACCTGATGTACAAACTAAAGCCACAGGTTGTTTTGTTTGCTGGGCAATTCCGAGTGCAAAAAAAGCGGCACATCGCTCATCGGCGATACTATAACACTGAAAAGCTGGATTGTTTACAAAACCTATTGTTAAAGGGGCATTTCGAGAACCCGGAGAAATTATGATGGTGGTAACTCCTTTGGCTAAACAAATCTGAATAATGCTTTGTGCTAAAGGTATTTTGGGGTAAATCATTTGATAAATTTTCTATGTTACAAAGTTACAAAGTTGTAATCCTTTTTCCTTTAGTTTCAGTTGATTTTTCTTAATTTTGGAGTAAAATTATTTATAATGGAAATCAAGATAAGACCGGCTGTTTTTGCTGATATTGATACAATATTGGAAATCGTGAATCACCAAATACTTAATAGCACTTCTAATTATGATTATGAGCCGCATGATTTTGAAACCCAAAAAGCATGGTTTGAAGAGAAACAAAAATCCAATCAACCGGTAATTGTCGCTGAATTTGAAAATGGCACAATTGGATATGCAACTTATGGCTCTTTTCGTCATAAAACAGGCTACCGCTTTACGGTCGAACATTCTGTGTATGTTGCAGAAGAATTTTTAGGAAAAGGTATCGGAAAATTATTATTGGGTGAACTGATTAAATTGGCAAAAGAACAAGGTTATCATACTATGATTGGCGTTATTGATGCTGAAAACAAAGGAAGTATTGCTTTTCATGAAAAATATGGATTCGAAACTGTAGGCGTTATTAAAGAATCGGGATATAAATTTGACCGTTGGCTCAGTTCGGTTTTTATGCAGTTGATTCTAGAATAAAACGAAAAATCTCTGCTTCACAAAAAACATAGTTTCCCTAATAAAAACAATAGCAGATAAAGAAGTAGTATATTTGCACTTTTACAAATATTATGGATTACACATTACTTTCTTCTCCTTTACAAGGATTTACTGACTTTCGTTTTAGGAATGCTCAAAACAAAATTTTTGGAGGAATTGACACCTTTTATTCCCCGTACATTCGTCTAAACGGAAAAATGGTTATAAAACCATCTTACGAACGCGACCTTCTTCCTGAAAACAATCTAGATTTAGAGGTAATTCCGCAAGTTATAACGAACGATGCCGATGAATTTTTATTTGTGGCCAAATATGTTCGAGAATTGGGTTACAAGGAATTAAACTGGAATTTAGGCTGTCCTTATCCAATGGTGACCAAGTCTGGCATGGGTTCCGGTTTGATCAACAATCCCGATAAAATTAATACTATTCTTCACAGAGCACATTCTGAATCGGATATTATTGTCTCTATGAAAATGCGATTGGGTTATGAAAACAGTGAAGAAATTCTTGACGTTTTACCCATTTTAGATACCTATCCAATTAAGAATATTGCAATTCATGCGCGCATTGGGAAGCAATTGTATAAAGGTGGCGTAAACTTAGATGCGTTCCAGCTTTGTGTTGACACTACGAAACATAAACTGTATTACAATGGAGATATAACCTCCGTAGCTAAATTCCATGAAATGGAAGAACGCTTTCCTTCTATAGACCACTGGATGATTGGGCGGGGATTAATTTCTGATCCTTTTCTACCAAGTATGATACGAAACAATACTTCAGAATATCCTGAAAATAAAATTGAATTATTCAGTGCATTTCATGATACTTTGTATGCTATTTATAGTGAGTCCCTATCGGGATCAACGCATATTTTACTGAAGATGTATCATTTATGGGAATATTTTTCGGCTACGTTTTCAAATCCGCACAAAGTTTTAAAGAAAATAAAAAAAGCACAAAGCATTCGGAATTATGAAGCAGCCGTTGCAGAAATTTTCAAAAATGAAAAATTTTAATTTTTATTTTTAAAAATAAAAAAGCGATTTTCAGTTTCCCGAAAATCGCTTTTTTTATTGTGCTTTTATAAACTATGCTTTAATCCAACTTATTATTGAAGGATCTGTTGGTAATGTTTTTGGCGAGATCACTTTTTCAAGTTCTCCTTTTTCGTTGATTAGGTATTTTTGAAAATTCCATTCTACCGTTGAATCTTGCAATCCGTTTTTAGATTTTTGAGTCAAAAACTGATAAATAGCAGCCATATCATCCCCTTTTACAGAAACTTTGTCCATCATAGGAAAGGTCACTCCATAATTCAATTGACAAAAAGTAGCAATCTCTTCATTGGTTCCTGGCTCTTGTGAAGCAAAATTATTAGCTGGAAAACCTACAATCACGAATCCTTTGTCTTTATATTCTTTGTAGATGGCTTCAAGATCTTTGTATTGAGGTGTTAATCCGCATTTAGAAGCGGTATTAACAATCATTACTTTTTTACCTTTAAGAGATGCAAAATCAAAAATATTTCCAGATAAATCCTCAACTTTAAATTGATAAATAGTTTCCTTGGCCATAACAGTATTATTTTTATTTAATTTCGTTTTTTTTGTTTGTGCCTGATTTTGACAACTAAGAAGAAACATGATAGAACATGTTAAGAATAATAGATTTTTCATA
Organism: Flavobacterium zhoui; assembly: GCF_042787235.1. NCBI lineage: Bacteria > Pseudomonadati > Bacteroidota > Flavobacteriia > Flavobacteriales > Flavobacteriaceae > Flavobacterium > Flavobacterium zhoui. Next base: position 80,387 of record NZ_JBHZPY010000014.1, on the reverse strand, counting down.
CGTAGATAATATTTGTTTTTTTTTGAATATGGAATTCGCATATAAATATCGGTAACATCACCGTATTTTTGTTCTGCTCATTTCATAATTATATTTTTTATAAAATTAAAACAATTAATTGTTCCTTAAAAATTTATTTTCGCTAAACAAAAGTTAAAAACAATGAAGCCTGATATTAAAAAAAACACCAGGCTTCCAAACAAATAAACAACAAAACTTAAATATTATATTAAAAGGTATACGTAATCTTACCTTTTGCATAAAACGGGGTACCTGGTGTAAAATGAATTTCTTCTACGCTTGCTGATTCATTTTGTAACCTTGATTCAGTGGCAAACTGCGTTTCGTTCCATTTGGTATTAAATAAATTATCGATTACTATTCCGTAAGAAATATTTTTAACTTTATAATTAATATTAAAATCCGAAACAAAATAGCCTTTGGCAACAATGGAATTGTCTTCATTTGCAGGACGACTTTTTAGATAGCGATATCTAATTCCGCCTGAAAAACCATTCAATTTCTGGAAACTCAAACCTTCAGTAGATGTAAAATCTGGCGCTAACGGAATATAATCTTGTCCTTTTGGTTCATCAATACTTCTGGCATACGTGTAATTAGCATCGGTATCCAGATACAGCCAATCATTCAGTTGATAACGCAATCCCAAATCAAATCCCATACGTTTAGATTTTCCGCTTGGCTCAATAATTCCAGCATCACCTACGTAAACAAATTCTTGTTCCAGATACAAATACCACAAAGCTGAATTCACGATTAACTTTGGAAATGGTTTCCAAATCGTACCAACGTCAGTCCCTATAGCCGTAGGCAAAATCTGTTTTCCACTGTTTTGAACCACAACCCGAGTATCATTCGAATGAAATCCTATTCCAGATTTAACAAAGAATTGCAAATTGTTATTCTCTGTGTATATAAAATTCAACTTCGGAGAGATTTTCACTTTGCTTGCCGACTGCGTTTTATAATCCATGGTCAATTTATCTTGGTAATTGAATTTAAAATAATCTACTCGCACTGCGGGATTAATCATTAGTTTTCCAAAACTGAATTCCGAATTCACATACGAGAATAAATTTGACTCATCAATATCTCCTAATTTTATATTTTCTAAAACCGTTCTTCTGTTTAATGTATGCGAAAGCTCCGTATTAGTGCTAGCATCTGCTCGAAAACCAACTCCGTATTGCAATGATAAATTCACATCATTTAGCTTCGTTTTCTTATTCAGCTCAGCGTTCATTCCATATATATTTCTATTTTCCTTTTGTCTAATTTGATCTCCATTGATAGGATCTTCAAGGAAAAAAGTAAAATTAGAATACAATTCAAAATCATATTTAGAGTAAAATGCATTGGCTTTTATGAATGTATTTTCGTTTATCGGTTTACTCAAGGAAGTATTTAAATTAGTTCTGGACGTATTTCCGCCTTCTGTATCATCAACAGAACCAAATCTTGAAATGGTTCCATTATCAACCAATCGCTGTGGTATTTGTCCAGAAGCATCCCACTTACTGGAAAAACGAGAGGCTGAAATGGAAAACTTACTGTTGTCTTCAAAAATAGCTGAGTATTTCCCTAATAAATTGATTCGGTTAAAATTTTGAGGCGAATCAAAAGGTCCATCGGTTAAAATATATTCGGTTGCAATGTAAGCACTCTGCTTTTTTTGGTTACCCAAAAGATTATACAATCCTACTATTCTCAACGTATTAAATTGTCCTATTTCAAGTCCAATACTGCTTTTCTCTAATTTATCTTTAGTTTGGAAAGCAACGTATCCTGCAGTCGCAAAATCCCCTTTGTTAGCATAATACGTTCCTTTTCCAAAATCTATTTTTTCCACGGTTTCCGGAATTACAAAATGCAAATCGGCGTAACCTTGTCCGTGCGCATGAGAAACCATATTTACCGGCATTCCGTCAACTGAAATCGCGATATCGGTACCGTGATCAATATCAAACCCTCTCAAGAAAATTTGTTCCGCTTTACCCCCACCGGCATGTTGACCAATGAATAATCCCGGTACTTTTCGTAAAATTTCTTGCGAAGAATTTACAGGTGTAGTCTGCAAATCTATTTTCGAAATCACATTCATAGCCGAAAGTTTCGCCTGAATTACCACTTCATTCAATCTAAAGCTATCACCTTCTAAGCTGACAATAATTTCTGATGAAGCAACGGTAAAACTTGTTTTTTTATACCCTAAAGCAGTTACTTTCAACACATCTTTCAGGCCAGTTTTATCAATACTGAACATTCCAAATTCATCGGTATGCGCATGAGTTTCTGTACTTGTATTAATTAGGTAGGCATTCTCTATAGGATTTCCGTCCCTATCCGTTACTTTCCCTTTTTGAATTTGACTGTAAGATACCATTCCAAAGAAAGCAATTAGGATTACAAAAATATTTTTCATCAATGATTATAATTGATTTACCTTTTTATCTAAGTTAGGTCCCAATTCATAAATGCTGGAAAGTAATTCTTCCTTAATTGGTTCAACTTTTTCGACTTCTTTATTAAACTTATAAATCATAGCCAAATGGTACTGTACTTTTGGTTCGAATGATTTTCCCACAACATATTTTTGAGCAATTTCTAACGCTTTTTTATTTTGACCAGTATTTAAATAAGACCATGCAAGTAAATCATAAGAATCAGGAGTTGGACGGTGATCCACTTCTACTTTTGCAATTTCTAATGCTTTCGAAGCCGTTTCTTTTGCATCAGCATAAATCAAAACATTGTATTTGTTATACATTGCGCCATAATTATTATCTTTTAGCATTGTGAAATAAGCATTTCTATTTTCTACTTCTTTGGCTTTATTTCCTACAAATTGTGCAATTTGAGATTTCAGTAAGTAAAAATCAGGCGTATTGTGAGTCACTTCAATAGCTTCAACAATTCTTTTTGCTTCTTCTGTATTTCTTTCATGAGAAAAAACAATCCACGCAATTCCCTTTAAAGCATATGAATAATTAGGATCTATTGCCAGCGTTTTCAGATAACTATCATATGATTCTCGGATTCTTCCAGCATGACCGTAAAAATCACCTAAGTTAGAATACGACCAGATTTTAAGTACTTTATTGTCTTCTTTCTCTGCTATATCCCTGGCTTTTTCCATAAAAGTTATAGCCGTTTTCAAGTCACCTTTGTGATCATTCCATTTTGCTAAGCGAATGAGATAATCATAATCTTTCATATCACGCATAGCATTCAAATTCTTTAAGGCTTCCCGATAATTACCCAATTCCATTTGAACATCAAATAATAATTTTTGAGTTTCCTTCTTTCCTTCTCCTATTGCCAAAGCTTTAGTGGCTAAGCCCAAAGCTTCCTTAAAGCGGTGCTGCGCAATATAATTTCTTGCTAAAGATCGAATGGTAGAAACCTTAGAATACTTATATGTACTATTAGATTGGGTTAGCAATGCCTCCGTTTTATATAAGTATTTGATATTTCCGGTATATTCAAAAAGTGTAGCATAATTAGAGGCTATCATGCTTAAATAGCTGATTTGATTGGGAGCTGTATCAAATTTTTTCTGCCAGAAATCAATTTCGTTATTGGCAAAAGTTATTGATTTATTATCTTTTACATTCAAATATTTATTGTAATCTGATGTTTTTGTAATTTGTTTTGGTTTGTTATCGCAGCTAAAAAGAGATAGGATTGTAAAAACCAATAATGGAATTATTTTTAAAGTTTTCATAATCTGATGTTGTTTGTTTGTTTTGAAAAAAAAAACAGAGCACTATTAAGATGAAAGTACCCTGTCTTTTTTTGAAAATATTACCAGGCTGTTGCCAAATAAGGAAAAGAAATTCCGAATGCTTTATCGTTTGCATTTACGTGATCTGAAGTAAGTGCCGCGTTTGAAGTTCCCATTGGTCCTCCAAAAATCAACAATAATTCTACATCAATAACATCATCTGCCAAAGCTCTACCAGTTAAAATATTTGTTCCGTCAAAAAATGTTGTTTTTTTAGTTTTGTCAACATTTAATACATCAGTAGCTAAAAGACCAGTCAGTTGCGGTGCCGTTTGACCTAATGCATTTGTAGTATATCCTGCATTTAAAGCTAATAATCTAGATTGAAAGATTGATTGGTATTTTGCACCCATCATTGATGGAATTGCTGCGTTGAAATCATCTTTAGGTTGACCGGCTGCAATAAAAACAGTATTTATTGCTGGTCTGGCCATTTGATCTTGCTGAACAAAAGTTCCTGAAAAATCAGCACTTACCGCAGCATTATTATCTGAATCATTATTATCACAATTTACTGAAACAACCGCACATACTAGTGCTAAAGCTATTAATTTGAAATTATTTGTTGTACTCATGATTTTTGTATTTAAGTTTTTGAATTCGTTAATCTTCGATTTCATGTTTATATGTTTTAAATAAAATTAGTTATTGTTTTTTCTTTGTTTCAGCCCAAACATTAATTTTGCTGGAAGTACCTAACATTGCTTTTGGAACTTCAACCACTAATGAAAGTACATTTGTACCTGCAAAAGTATCTGTACCAGGATTGTTAAATCCAGAAGCTGTTCCTCCAAGGATTGCTTTGAATTGTCCTAAGTCAAAAAAGAAAGGATCGTCTCTTGGTCCTGCAAAGAATTTCATTCCGTTTTTCTCTGCTATTAAAGGAGTAGCACCGTAAGTAGAAATAGTTACACTTCCTGAAGCTGCACTAGTTTTAATGGTACTTGAAGTTCCTGTAGTTGTTGGAGCGTAAGGTCCAAAGAAATACATTTTGTCATCTCTTTTGATGGCTTGAATAACTAAATCTTCAACATTGTCGCCTGTGTTATCAATATTGATTTCAATCATAACATTTTCATTAAATGTTGCCGCGGCTGTAGCATTAGGACTTAACAATCCTTGAGTGTTTACTGCAAATGCAAGATTGTTGGTGTCTTGTCCTTGAAAAGTGTACACATCAGTAATATCTGCTGCATTACCTGTTATTGCTGGAGCATCAACGTGATCAGCAGCTACTAAAATTAAGCCCGAAACCGCCACTAGCGATAGACCTAATATCATTTTTGTTTTTTTCATTTTGTTATAATTTAAAAGGTTATAGAAGCATTTACGGGATTGTATTCGGTTTGGTTTTAAAAATCATAAAAAAAATTAAAAATAAATCATCTTATTATTCAATTTATTGATTATTACGTATTTAAATACTTAAATAAAATACAAATATTTTTATTTGAAATTTATTTTAAAGCAGATATCCATAAAATTTGTCAATTGTGACTAAGAATGTATAAGTTTGTATTAGCAAAATAAAAAGTATATGACCCAAGATGAATTGTTAGTATTAATATATAAGAAAGATGACAAGGCTTTTACACATCTATATGATATGTATTCAAAAAGCTTGTTTGCAGTGATCAATGTTCTTGTAAAAAACAGAGAAGAAGCCGAAGATGTGCTTCAGGATGTATTTGTCAAAATCTGGAAAAATATAGATTCCTATCATGAAAGCAAAGGGCGTTTCTACACTTGGATTCTAAATATTGCCCGCAATACATCAATAGACAAACTGCGTTCTAAAAATTTTAATAACAGTCAAAAAAACCTTTCTTCAGATAATTTCGTACATCTATTTGACGACAGTAACAAACTGGTCAATAAAATTGATACTATTGGGATTCAAGAGTTTGTAAAAAAGCTAAAACCCAAATGTATTCAAATAATAGATTTACTGTTTTTTAAAGGATATACCCAACAAGAAGCTTCTGAGGAATTGGAAATTCCATTGGGAACCGTTAAAACTCATAATCGAAACTGTATTAATGATTTAAGAAATTATTTGAAAGTATAATGGAAGCAAAAGAATATATAGAATCAGGTATTTTAGAACTCTACGTTTATGGTTTACTCCCTGAAACCGAAAATGAAGAAGTGGCCGCTATGGCAAAAAATAATCCTGAAATAAACGACGAAATTATCGCTATAGAAAAGGCAATTGTGGCTTTATCTTCCAGCTTTTCACCGTTTATTTCTGCAGAGCAATTTGAAAAAATTAAAGAGAAATTAGAGCTCAAACATTCGAAAGTCATTGAGCTGGAACCAACTCGCAACTGGTCGCAATATGTTGGTTGGGCAGCAGCTGTGTTATTGTTAGTTGGTATTGGTTACCAATACAATCAATTAGAGCAAACCAATACTCAGATAGTAACTGTTGAAGCGACAAAAGCAAAAATGGAAAAGGATTTAAATTCTTTACAATTAAAAAACACAGCTAGCGAAACTAGTTTAGCGGTTATAAGAGATGTTAATAATACTGTGATACCTTTAGGTGGACAAACAGTTGCTCCGCAATCTTCGGCAAAAGTATATTGGAATAAAGAAACCAAAGCGGTTTATGTAGATGCTGCAGGATTACCGGAACCACCTGAAGGAATGGTATATCAAGTCTGGGCGTTAAAACTGAATCCATTAACTCCTACAAGCATAGGATTATTGGACAATTTCAAGGTTAATGATCAAAAAATGTTTGCTGTTGATAATGCAAATGATGCAGAAGCTTTTGGTATTACATTAGAACCTAAAGGTGGAAGTTTAACTCCTACAATGGAACAATTGTATACGCTAGGAAAAGTATAAATAGTGCTTGTTTTTAATAATTAACAGAAAAGGTTCAACCGTTAAGTTGAACCTTTTTTATTTAATGTTTTTTAATTGCCGTTGGTTTTAACCAACGGATAGAATTATAAAACAGAATTGGCTTTAGCCAAAAATCAGCATTCTTATTTTGGCTAAAGCCAACAAAAACAAACCCATTAGCTCCGTTGGTTAAAACCAACGGCAATTGAATATAGTCCGTTAAAAATCCTAATCTCTATTCTATTTCTTGTAGTATTTTCTATATTTTGGATACGAAATAGCCCCAAATAATGCAATTGCTCCTAAAGAAATCCAAATCCAGCTCAATGATTTAGCTTCACCACTCGCGTAGGAATGTAAACCTACCAGGTGAAAATTTACACCATAATAGGTAAATAAAATGGATACAAAAGCAAACATACTCATCAGGTTAAATATCCATTTACCACGCAAAGACGGAACAAATCGAGCGTGAATCACAAAAGCATAGACCATAATACTAATTAAAGCCCAAGTTTCTTTTGGATCCCAACCCCAGTAACGTCCCCAACTTTCGTTGGCCCATTGTCCTCCAAGGAAGTTTCCAATGGTAAGCATGATTAAACCTATTGTCAATGCCATTTCGTTGATATATGTAATTTCCTGAATATTCAAATCCATTTTGGCTTTGTTTTTTTCATTGGTAAACAATATCAGTAATAGAGAAACCGCTCCCAAAATCATTCCCAGCGCAAATGGACCATAACTTGCAACAATGACCGCCACGTGAATCATCAACCAATACGAATTAAGAACGGGTACCAAATTAGCAATTTCAGGGTCTATCCAGTTCATAAATGCAGCAAACAAAATCATAGAAGTGACAAAAGCAGAAGCTGCAACCGTAAGTTTTGATTTTCTGTCAAAAGCCAAACCAAAGAACATGGTAGCCCAAGCAACGTATATAATGGATTCATACGCATTACTCCAAGGTGCATGACCTGAAATGAACCAACGCGCTATCAATCCAATGGTATGTAAGCCAAACAATATTCCAATAATAACATGAAACGAATTAATCAAGATACGCAATATCTTTTTCTCAAAAATAATATTGAGTATTGTAAAGATTAGCATTAAGCAGCCGATTGTAAAATAAGCCATGAAAAGATTCTTGAAAATATCAGATTTGTTATATAATATTTCCAATGAAATTTTCTCTTCACTTGGTCTTACTTTAGCTCCAAATTTTTTCTGAAAACCATTTATGCTTTCTAATAATTCATTAGCTGTCTTATAATTTTTAGTATCAGCCGCATTAGTCAAAGTCCCAAAATACAATGGCAATACACTTTTAGTATATGTTGAATCCATTCCTTTCATCCCAGATTCATTCAATTCTAAATAGGAAATCCACTTATTATTTTCATGGTTGGGAATAGGGAAAATCTTTAATATTCGTCCGCTTAAAGCCGACTCCATCAAATTTACTTTTTTATCAGTTTCAATAAAGTCCTTCTCGAATTGATTCGGATTGGCATTCTTAAAAGCATCGTCCAAGTAAGGAGATAGTTTATAATTCCCTTTTTCATCAAAAAAGGATATAAATGGAGCATATTGTGCCTCTTTATCAACCCCAATTATTTTTCGAATGCTATCATTTCCTGCTTTGATATAAATTAAAGGAACTTCAATCCATAGTTTGGCATATTGGGTCATCGACAATAATACCTGATCTGAATTCATACCTTTATAAGACTCCATATGACTTACTTTTCGTAGCAATTCAGATGAAAAGGTATTAACTGGTTTCATTCTTCCTCCAGCATCTTGTATAATTAAACGTCCAAATTTGGCAGCATGATCTTCTGGAACTTTATATTTATTCAGTAATGAATCAATTTGTTTTTCGCTTGGAGTCTGATGTTGATGATCGTCATGACCTTGGGCAAAACCATTAAAACTAAGCAGTAAAACTAAAATAGTAAGCAATTTAGCCTTCTTCGCTTTTACTACTTCGAGTTTTCTTTTCAAATCAGCAAAACGGGAATACTTGGTAAACATAATAGACATCATTGCAAAGAACAAAATGAAGTAACCGCTATAAGTAATCGCAGTTCCCCAGAAATCGTGATTGACTGATAACACTGTTCCTTTTTCATCAGGATCGAATGAAGATTGAAAAAATCGAAATTGTTTATAATCTAAAACATTATTCATAAAAATTCTGGCATCAAATGATTTAGTTGAATCCTGAACGGTAACCTGACTTTCAAAAGAAGAATAACTTTTCTCCGTTCCTGGATATTTTTTGGCAATAAAATCATTCAGTTTTATCTTGAAAGGTAAGACATAAGCCTTACTTCCGTAAAATAAAGTATATTCTATATTTCCTATTTTCAAAGTTTTAGATTCTCCAATTTTACCTTTAGAACCCAATATCGTAACTTCTTTATTCTGTCCATTCGCGCTAACATTCAAAACTAAAGCGTCTTCATGATTCTTTTCCTTAAAATCATTTTTTGAATCATACCCAATTACTCCTTTTACTGCAGGATCTGGAAATACGAAGCGCATTTCGCCAATAGTATATAAAGAACGCATCATCAAGGGTTGCGCAGCACCTTTAGTCACCGTACCCTGTAATTTATCAGCCATACGCATATAATTACCTTCAAATGGTGTTTGTATGGTACTGGTATCACCGCTAATGTTTATATTAATAGCTCCTTCAGTATATTTATTCAATGAAAATAACACATTATGTATATTTTGAATTTCACCTTCTTTTAGCAGGTGTTCATGACGTCCGCCATCGCCTGCTTCAACGATTTTAAAATACAAAATACCTTTAGGATCCGGTTTAATAACTTCTTTTGCTCCCAAAATAAAATTTTTATATTCAACTTTGAATTCAGTATCTGCAAATTTATCTGAAATAGAAAAATTATTATTAGTAACTGGCGAAAGCAATAATTGTTTTTCAAAAACTCTGCGTTTCATTTCGCCTTTGTATTCCCCATCAACAAAAACGGTAAGAAAGGTTTTATCTGAAAAAACTTGATTTTCCGCAGCGCCTTCACGAATAGGCATCATACCTTCATAACTAATATATCGGGTTACGAAAGCTCCCAAAAGGATAAAGATAAAAGCCAAATGGAGTAATAAAGTAGCCCATTTTTCTTTTTTCAATAATTGATACCGCTTAATATTTCCTATGAAATTAATCATAAAAAACACCATTATTGCTTCAAACCACCAAGCGTTGTAAACCCAAATTTTAGCTGTATCAGTATTATATTTGCTTTCGATAAAAGTTCCGGCCCCCATTGCAATTGCAAATGATAAGAAAAGGATAGCCATTAATCGAGTTGAGAACAAAATAGAGAATATTTTTTTAATCATTTGTAAGGTATTTCATTTCGTATAATGTGCCACAAAAGTACTTAAAAATGTTGACTTCTATATTCGTACAATTGTTAATTTAATCCAAAATTAAGACTTTTTGTTTTCTGATAAAAAATTGACTCTACTACCTATTATACTTTGAAAACTAATGAAGAAACCCTTAAAAACACTTAATATTTTTTTCCTAATTTTGCCTTATGACTAAAGTAATAATTATTGGCTCTGGAAATGTCGCACAACATTTAATTGTTGCTTTTCAAAATTCCCAAAAGATGGGAACAGAAATCGACTTGATTCAGGTTTTTTCAAGACAAAAAGAAAGTATCTCTCACCTACTCGATTTAGATAAAATCACAGATGATTTAGCAACTTTGGAAGAAGCTGATTTGTATATCATAGCCGTTTCTGATGATGCAATTGCTGCTGTTTCTTCGCAACTTTCATTCAAAAACCGTTTGGTGGTGCATACTTCCGGAAGTATTCCCTTAAATGCTTTGGATGATGATAATCGAAAAGGCGTATTTTATCCTCTGCAAACATTTACCAAACATAAAGAAGTTGATTTTAAAACTATCCCCATTTGTTTAGAAAGCGAAAATGCGACTGATTTTCAATTATTGGAAAAAGTGGCAAAAATAATTTCAGATAAAGTTTTCGCTATTAATTCAGAGCAACGCAAAGCATTGCATGTTGCGGCTGTATTTGTCAATAATTTCGTCAATCATTTGTACCAAATAGGAAGTGAAATTTGTCAGGAAAATCAGGTTCCTTTTGAAATTTTAAAACCTCTAATTACAGAAACGGCACAAAAAATAATGATACTTTCGCCAGAAAAAGCTCAAACCGGACCTGCTAAACGCAATGACAGTGCTACTATTAAAGCGCATGAAGCTTTTTTATCCAATGAAAACTATTTGAAAATTTATAAAATACTAACACAATCTATACAGCATAATGGCAAAAAGTTATAAAGAAATAATGAATGATATCACCACTTTTATTTTTGATGTCGATGGTGTACTAACCGATAGCTCCGTTTTTGTAACCAATGAAGGAGATATTCTGCGAACCATGAATATTCGCGATGGTTATGCCATGAAAGCAGCTGTAGAAAGCGGATATAACGTATGCATTATTTCAGGCGGAAGCAATGAAGGCGTTCGTATTAGACTTAGAAACCTTGGGATTACGGATATTTATTTAGGAACTCCAAATAAAGTAGAAACCTTTGATGAATATACAGACGTCTACAATATAAATCCGGAACATGTTTTATATATGGGAGATGATATTCCGGATTATCATGTCATGAAATTAGTTGGCCTACCAACTTGTCCTCAAGACGCAAGTCCTGAAATTAAAGGGATTTGTAAATATATTTCGCATATAAACGGTGGAAAAGGAGCTGCTCGCGACGTAATCGAACAAGTCATGAAAGTGCAAGGAAAATGGATGGAGCATTTTGACGGGAAACACGATTAGTAGCTATTTTAAAATGTTGAATTATAAATTTTAAATGAAATAAATGTTTCCATTTCTAAAACTAATACGTTACCAAAATTTACTGATGCTTGCATTTATGCAACTCGTTTTTAGATATGTTTTTTTTAAATTTCAAAATATCCCATTGTCACTTGCTGATTGGCAATATGCACTGCTAGTAGTCTCTACCGTTTTACTTGCTGCAGGCGGTTATGTAATCAATAATATCGTTGACCAAAATACGGATAATGATAACAAACCGAAAGACGTCATTGTAGGCAAATTCATTTCGGAAGCAAAAGCGTACAATATATATGTTGCACTTAATTGTGTGGGTGTGGGAATTGGATTTTATTTATCAAATGTGATAATGAAACCTGGTTTTGCGTCCATTTTTATTTTGATAGCCGCAACACTTTATCTTTATGCTACAAGCTTGAAGCAAATGGTTCTCATTGGAAACATAATTGTGGCTTTATTGCTTGCTTTCAGTGTCGTTATAATTGGCATTTTTGATTTATATCCGGCCACCTACGAAGGAAATCAAGGACAAATGGCTGTGATTTTCTCCATTCTTTTAGATTATGCGATTTTTACTTTCTTCCTTAATTTCATTAGAGAAATCGTTAAAGATTTAGAGGATGTAAATGGAGATTACAATCATGGAATAAATACTTTACCGGTAGCAATAGGAATTAGCAGAACCACTAAAATAGTTTTTGTTTTAAGTTTTATACCTGTGGTAGCAATCCTTTTTTATATCTATAACTATTTGTTCCTATTGATTTATACCACTATTTACTTCTTGTTTTTTGTTGTGGGACCACTACTATATTTTACAATCAAAATTTGGAATGCAAAAACAAAAAAAGACTTTTACCAATTGAGTTTATTACTGAAATGGATATTATTTTTCGGAATTTTATCTATTGTTGTAATCACCATTAATATGAAATACAATGCTTAAAAATAAATTAAAACAATACAAGCTTATTCTTGCCTCCGGTTCTCCAAGACGTCAACAATTCTTTAAAGATCTGGATTTAGATTTTGAAATCAGATTAAAAGAAATCGAAGAAGTGTATCCTCCGGAATTAAAAGCAGCAGCAATTACAGATTATTTGGCTGAACTGAAAGCAAGCGCATTTGAAGACGAATTGCAACCCAATGAAATCCTTATAACGAGTGATACTATAGTTTGGCACAACAATAAAGCTTTGGGAAAACCAAAAGATGCAGCAGATGCATTTGCTATTCTAAAATCTTTGTCGAATGCTACTCACGATGTGATCACCTCGGTTTGTTTTAAAACTACTTCAGAAACAACGGTTCTTAATGAGCTTACTAAAGTTACTTTTAATGAACTGACTGATGAAGCTATTGCTTATTACATAGAGAATTACAAACCGTTTGATAAAGCGGGAGCTTATGGGATTCAAGAATGGATAGGTTTTATTGGTGTTTCAAAAATTGAAGGTTCTTACGCAAATGTGATGGGAATGCCTACTGATAAAGTTTACGAATATTTGAATAAATTAGCCTAATTAATCATGGATATGAATCTGATTTTCGATTATACAAAAGAACTAATTGGTACAGGAATATTATTAGTAGTATTTATTTCATTACGAATTATAACGACCAAATTAGTTAGGCGATATGCTAAATCAAGTCATACTCTCGAACATCGAACTAATTTAGTCATCAAATACATTCATCTATTTACTAATGTTTTAGTGCTGATCGCTTTAGTTTTAATTTGGGGAGTCCAGACCAAAGATATATTTATTGCTCTTTCCTCTATTACAACAGTAGTAGGCGTTGCCATGTTTGCACAATGGTCTATTTTGAGTAATATCACCTCTGGTATTATTTTGTTCTTTTCATTTCCGTTTAAAATTGGTGATGTAATACGTATTCATGATAAAGATTTCCCTTTTGAAGGTGAGATTGAAGATATTGGGGCTTTTCATGTGTACTTAAAAACACACGATGGAGAAAAGGTGATCTATCCTAACAATTTACTTTTACAAAAAGGAATTTCAATAATGAAAAACCATTTTGAAGATAAAGAATTTATAGATTAATTGTAATTTTATAGAAACATATTTATGTGATTGCAGTTATAATTTTTTTTACCGTTTATGTGTAAATTATATAACAATTTAAAAAAAATCTATAAACAGTAAAAGATTTTATTACCTCATATTTGCTTGTTAAATTTTAAATTATATCTTGTTATAGTTTAGTACAAGATAAATACACCGAAAAATATGAATGACACTATAAAACTTCCATTCTACGCAAAACTTACTCTGATTTTATTGAGTCTGATTAGCTTTGGCTATATTTTTTATATCGGTCAGGAAATCTTAATTCCAATTCTGTTGTCTTTTATATTTGCCATATTATTGCGGCCAATTGCTCATTTTATAAGACACAAACTTCGTTTTCCACATGTTATAGCAGTAATGATTACTGTTTTGCTATTTATTTTATTTTTTATTGGACTTTTTGCATTTCTATCAATTCAGATTAGTGAGATGGCTAATGATTTTAATAAAATCGAAAGAAATTTCACTATTCACATGCAAAATATGCAGCAATATATCAGGGACCATTTTAATATAAGTTCAAGAGAACAAAAAGAATATCTTGACACAGCTACTGAGGATTCAATGAAAAAAGGAAAAGAAATGATAGGAACGACATTGATGTCTTTTACGGATACACTCCTAAACCTTATTTTAATTCCTATTTATACTTTTTTAATTCTTTTGTACAGAACACATTTCATGTTGTTTTTTTCTAAATTGATAAAAAAAGAATACCATCCCAAATTACAGGATATATTGTCTCAGATAAAAGTAGCTGTAAAAAGTTATATCGTTGGTTTAATAATAGAAATGATTTTGGTTTCTGTATTAACTACAATTGGTTTCATGATAATAGGTGTTAAATATGCCGTTTTATTAGGGATTATCACGGGACTTCTAAATTTAATCCCTTACGTCGGAATATTGTTCGCAGGTGCTTTAAGTATTGTAGCGTCGCTAACTGGCACTCCTGATTTATCGATAATTATTGGTGTTATTGTAGTCAACATAATTGTACAGTTGATTGATAACAATGTTTTAGTCCCATTAGTTGTAAGTTCAAAAGTCCAAATAAATGCATTTGTTTCGATTGTTGGAATTATAATAGGCGGTGCAATCTGCGGGATTTCTGGAATGTTTTTGGCTATTCCGATTATAGCCATTCTTAAAGTAATTTTCGACAGAATAGAATCGTTAGAACCTTGGGGCTATTTAATGGGCGATGATTTACCAAAAACGTATACTTGGCGAAATATCAAATTACCACTTTTTGACTCAGAAACATCGGCAAAGAAAATCATAATCAAAACGGATATTATTGTTCCCATGTTTACGGAAAATACTACCGAAACGGAGATAAACCGAATTAATGATGACAATTTAGAATCACAAAATCAAAATAATTAGACCTATTCAAAGTTTTTTTAGATGCTAAAAAGCCAAAAAATCATATTATTCCTTTTATTACTCTGCTACTCTCAAGTCTCTTTTTCGCAAGTCGATAAACAAAAAAAAGATTCTTCTGAAGTATATAAAAACATTCAAACCTATTCTAAAAAAAATAAATTCACCAAATTAGTTCATAAACTAGTTTTTAGACCTGTTAATTTAAAAACTGCAAAGAAGAAAGTCATACAGAAAAGATACCCCAATTTTGAAGGTAAAATAATTAGAAAAATCAACATTTTCACCCTTGATCCATTTGGATATTCAGAAATTGATTCTACCAAAAAACCAAAAAACTGGGCAGAAAGGGAAGGAAACAGAATACATATTAAAACCAACAGACTTGCAATTCTAAATCTATTACTTATTAAAAAGAATAGGCCATTAGATTCTCTATTAGTTAGGGAATCCGAGCGTTTAATCAGAACTCAAAGATATGTAAACAGAGTTAGCATTACCACTGACATGATCGAAAACAATCCAGATTCAGTTGATGTAACCGTGCGGGTACTAGATTCGTGGAGTATGATTCCAAAAGGTTCTGTTTCAAGTTCCAGGGCTACTTTCGATTTGAATGAACGTAATTTTCTTGGTTCAGGTCATGAATTTAATAATAAATTTAGAAATCGATTCAGTGATGGAAAAATTGCTTACAGTTTGGCATATAGTATTCCAAACATAAAAAATACTTTTATAAAAACGACCGTTAGATATTATATTGATCTAGATAATTATTACGGTAAAAGCGTCAATATTGAACGCCCCTTTTATTCCCCTTTGACAAAATGGGCCGGTGGAATTTATGTTGATCAACAATTTCGAAAAGATTCATTGCAAGATTCTAATTTGATTTATGCCAAGCAAAATTTCAAATACAACTCACAAGATCTTTGGATTGGTCGCGCTTTTAAAATTTTTGCTGGAAATACTGAAAGCGACAGAACCACAAATTTTATTCTGTCAGGTCGGCTTTTAAATGTGAAATATACTGAAAGTCCCACTATTGACTATGACCCAACAGATTTCTATTCAGGAGAGAAGTTTATTCTTTCTGGAATTGGTATCACATCACGAAAATTCGTAGAAGACAAATACATTTTTAAAAACGGAATAATAGAAGATGTACCCATTGGAAAAATATTTGGAGTAACCGGTGGGTATCAATATAAAAATAACTGTGGCCGCTATTATTTGGGTGGTCAATTTTCTTTTGGAAATTTTTATAAGTGGGGATTTTTAAGTACTAATTTTGAATTAGGTACTTTCTTTGACAAATCGACTACTTCCCAAACAGCATTTTCGTTTCAGGCAAATTATTTCACTAATTTGATTGATATTGGAAGATGGAAAATACGACAGTTTATTAAACCGCAAGTCTTACTCGGCGTAAACCGTATAAATTCTTTGGGTGATCAACTAAGCATTAATGAAAATTATGGAATTAATGGTTTTAGCAGTGCATATTATGGTACAAAGAAACTAATACTGACTTTACAGACCCAAGCTTACTCGCCATGGAATCTTTGGGGATTTAGATTGAATCCCTATTTTAATTATTCAATTGCAATGCTAGGAAATGCTGAAAAAGGGTTAAGTAATAGTAAAGCATATTCAAAAATTAGTGTTGGATTTATTATAAATAATGACTTCTTGGTTTTCAGTTCGTTCCAATTATCCCTTTCCTACTATCCTTCAATTCCAAATATTGGGGAAAATGTTTTTAAAACTAATTCTTTTGAAACAACTGATTTTGGCTTTCAAGACTATGAACTAGCTAAACCACGCACCGTAATTTTTAAATAGGTAATAAATTAAAGTATCTACTATTAAAGCACTTCATTTTATAAAGTGTGAATTATGTAATTATATGATAAAATTTTGTAAATTTATCTTGCGTATTATTTTATATCTTTACATTATTAAAATAATTTTAACTAAAAACCTTAAAAAAAAATGAAAAAAATCACTTTTTATTTAATGATGATGGTATTATCATTAAGTGCGTTCCCAACCACAATTTTGGCTGCTGAAAAAGTACCAGTTACAGTAACTAATACTACAAAAGAAGTACCTGCAGAAGTAAAAGTTTTGCTAAATCGCCTAGATGAAATTAAAGCAATGGATAAGTCTTCATTGAATTCTTCTGAGAAAAAACAACTTCGTAAAGAAGTTCGCGCTATCAAATCTGAGTTAAGATCAACTGGAAATGGAGTATATTTTTCTGTTGGTGCAATTATCATTATCATCCTTTTATTGATTCTTTTACTATAACAGACCTTGAATATATAAATTTAAGAGAAGTTATAAAGCTTCTCTTTTTTTTAAAAGTACATTCCAATTTTGTGTGAACTAAAGTTTTATGGCATAATTATTGGGTTTGTAAGAAATATTAGCTTTTAGCTGATAGAAAAATGAATATTAATCAAATATATTATAAATGAAAACATTAAAATTAATCGCATTAGGAATTATACTTTTTGCCTCAAGCGCTATACACGCCCAAGTTTCAGTAAATGTAAATATCGGAACTCCTCCATTATGGGGTCCTGTTGGATACTCTAACGTAGATTACTATTATTTACCTGATGTTGAAGCCTATTATGACATTAGAGCAACACAATTTATTTACTTAAATGGAGGAACATGGACTCGCTCTAGATATTTGCCAGGACCTTATAGAAATTATAATTTGTATAATGGATATAAAGTAGTACTAAACGATTACCACGGATCTAGACCATACAGTAACTTTAAAAGTCATAAAGTTAAATATTACAAAGGATATCATGGTAAACCACAAAAATCAATAGGTTCAAACCGTAAAAATGATAAAAAATACGAAAATCATGGTGACAATGGTAACTACAACAATGGTCATAAAGAAGGAAAAGGTGATAAAGGCCATGGAAATGGAAAACACTAATTTATAATGTAAAAAAGTGGCAAAACATAAAAAACTCCGTAATGGAGTTTTTTTTTATTTAAAAATGATTTCTTTTTTTGAATTTATTCTAACAACACAAAAAGGGTTTGTAAAAACTTGTGTAACCATACCTCCTGGTTCAGGTATAGTTTCTTTGACAGTTATAATTATATTTTTATCCGTTTCCATAACATTTTCAATTCCTATTTTATAGCCCCCAGTAGTTTTTTCTCCCATATTTAAAACAACAAAATTTGCGGTCTGTACATCGCTTGAACTAATTTTATTTTTTAAATTCTCATCGCTTTGGAGCATTTTAATCTCATTAGGCTCCGAAAGAATCTCAAAAAAACGAATACTTGCGCCACCATCATTTTGCTGAGTTAAAATTTCAAATAAAGGCCTATTACCTGAAATTTTAGTAGTGGACGAACAGGAGACTAATACCGATGCGGTAAAAAATAGCAGAGCAATTTTTTTCATTTTTTTTTAATAAAATTAAGGATATAATTAAGAAAGAACCTTATACGTATTGCATTATGGCTTTTTGATATAACTCCTCATACAATGGCAAAATGTTTTTGATATCAAATTTTTTCGCAATATCTAAAGCATTTTCTTTGAATTTTTTTAGAGTTTCATCATCTTTCAGAATTTTCAAAGCATTCTCTGCCATTTCATCTGTGTTACCCACATCACTTAAATAACCAGAAATTCCATCAAAATTCACTTCAGGTAAACCTCCAGAATTACTTGAAATTACAGGAACACTCCAAGCCATCGCTTCCAAGGCAGCTAAACCAAAACTTTCCGTCTCTGACGGCAACAAAAACAAATCCGTATAACTTAGAATTTTATCAATTTCATTACTGTTCCCAAAAAAGATTACCTTGTCTGAAATACCTAATTCTTGGCATAAATATTCAGCTTTCTCCTTTTCTGGTCCATCCCCTACCATCATTAATTTAGCAGGAATTTCCTTTTGAATGTTGTAAAATATTTTTATAATATCGGGAATTCGTTTTACTTTTCTAAAATTACTAATATGGGTAATGATACGTTCATTTGCTTTTGCCATAATAGAACGATGACAAGCAATACTTGGGTCATTAACATTCTTATCCAATTCGATAAAATTTGGAATAACCTCAATTTCTTTTTTTATGTTAAATAACTTAAGAGTCTCATCTTTCAAACTTTGGGAAACTGAAGTTACATAATCTGATTTATTGATACTAAAAGTTACTGCAGGCTTATAAAATGGATGATTCCCAACTAAAGTTATATCAGTTCCGTGTAGGGTTGTAACCATAGGAATGTTAATTCCTTCATCTTTTAGCATTTGTTTGGCCATATAACCTGCATATGCATGCGGGATGGCATAATGCACGTGAAGCAATTCTATTTTATATAATTTTACCATATCGACTAATTTGCTCGATAAAGCCAATTCATATGGTTGATAATGAAACAAAGGATATTCAGGCACATTAACTTCATGGTAATGCACATTAGGATTCAAAAGAGCCAGACGCACTGGTTGACTATAGGTTATGAAATGAATTTCATGACCACGTCTAGCCAGTTCAAGACCTAGTTCTGTAGCGACAACTCCACTTCCTCCAAAGGTAGGATAACAAACTATTGCAATTTTCATGTATTTAATTTAATGAAACGAAATTAATAAAATTAGCTTGGAATTTTAGAGAAAGTTAAGTTAAAAACTCATTTTTTTAAAATTTCATTCGTTGAATTCTTACCGCATTCAAAATGGCCAATAAAGCAACACCAACATCCGCAAAAACGGCTTCCCACATTGTGGCTAATCCCCCAGCTCCCAAAATTAGAACTATCAGTTTTACAGAAAAAGCTAAACCAATATTTTGCCAAACTATTTGTTTTGTTTTTTTTCCAATATTTATTGCTGTAAAAATTTTCGTAGGTTGGTCGTTCTGAATTACTACATCAGCGGTTTCGATTGCTGCATCGCTTCCTAAACCTCCCATTGCTATTCCTACATCTGCCAACGCTATAACTGGCGCATCATTTACTCCGTCACCTACAAATGCTATTTTAAAGTTCTGTTTTTTTAGTTGTGAGACTTTTTGAACTTTATCCTCGGGCAATAATTCCCCAAAAGCTTGGTCAATATTCAACTCCTTGCCGACAAGCGAAACTATCGCTTGATTATCTCCTGAAAGCATAATAGTTTGAACATTTACTCTATGCAAATTCCGAATTGCTTCTTTTGCATCCGCTTTTGTTTCGTCAGCAATTATAAAATAGCCCACATATTTTTGATTGAGAGCAACAACTATAATTGTAAATGGAATAGTATCAATTAGAGGGTCATAACTGATGTTGAATTTTTTCATCAATTTGGTGCTTCCCACTAAAATATCTTTTCCATCAACAAGTCCTTTCATTCCATGACCTGCAATTTCTTCAACCTCAGTAACAATAGTATCTTTAGCGCTATCATTTGCATATTCAATTATCGCCGAACCAACAGGATGCGTAGATTTAGTTTCAATTGCGGCAGTATATTTTACCAAATCAGTTTCCAAAATCCCTACAGCTACCACTTTTTGAACTTTAAAAACCCCTTTAGTTAATGTTCCGGTTTTATCCATAACTACTACTTGAATTGAAGCCAAAATATCCAAAAAGGTAGAGCCTTTAATTAAAATTCCGTTTTTACTGGCTGCGCCAATTCCACCAAAATAACCCAATGGAATGGAAATTACTAATGCACAAGGACAAGAAATGACTAAGAAAATTAATGCTCTGTACAACCAATCTTTAAAAACATAATTCTCTACAAATAACATTGGAAGCAAACAAATTCCTATGGCCAGAAAAACAACTATTGGAGTATAAATTTTCGCGAATTTTCTAATAAATAATTCGGTTGTCGCTTTTTTAGCAGTGGCTTCCTGAACCATTTCCAGAATTCGGGATAATTTACTATCCTTAAAATCGATCGTAACTTGCACCAGAGCAACAGCATTTAGATTTATCATTCCGGCAAGAACCATTTCATCTTTTGATTTACTGTCTGGTTTGCTTTCTCCAGTTAAAGCAGCTGTATTGAAAGTCGCAGATTCAGAAAGTAGTTTTCCATCCAAAGCTAATTTTTCACCATGCTTTAATTGAATTATTTCTCCAATCTTAATATCTGAAGCTTTCTTTGAAATAGTAACTAATCCTTCAATTACGTTCGCAGAATCAGGTCTTTGGTCCAATAATGCCTTGATGCTTGATTTAGCTCTTTTTACAGCTAACATTTGGAATAATTCTCCAATAGAATAAAATAACATTACACTAACACCCTCAGCATATTGGCCAATTCCAAAAGCACCGAGTGTAGCAATACACATTAGAAAAAACTCAGAAAAAAAAGCACCTCTGCGTATGCTTTCAAAAGCTTCTTTCAATACGGGCAAACCTACCGGAATATAAGCGACACAAAACCATACAATCCTAACCCAACCCACAAACCAAGTTTGGGGAAAATAATTATCTAATGCGATTGCCACTAATAGCAGTAGTAAGCTTATTATTGAGGGCAAGAACATTTTAAAAACAGTATCGTTCCCATTTGAATGATCGTGGTCGTGATCATCATCAGCATGGTTTTCTGAATCATCGTGCGAACAACATCCCACATCTTTGACCATTTTATTAACTTTTTTTTCTTCTGCTGCGCAACATTTGTTCTCCGGTAAAGTTTTATGTTGGGATGCCATTTTAAATTGTTTTATATTTAATGAAAAACGAAAAATAAATAATAATAAGTAATGTGGTTATCCCAGTAATAAAAAATGTAGTATTCGCACCAAATTGATACCAAAGGACTCCGGCAAAAGAACTGGCCAATAAGGCGCAAATACTTTGAAATCCAGAATAAGTTCCAATAGCAGTCGCAGTATCTTTTTTATCAGAAATATTACTGATCCATGCTTTCGAAATCCCTTCGGTTGCAGCAGCATATACACCGTAAATTATAAATAATCCACCAATAATATAACTGTTTATAGTAAATGCCATTCCAAAGTAGACAATTGCAAATAGAAAAAGTCCAAAAGTAAACATTTTCTTCAATCCAATTTTATCAGCAAAAATTCCTAATGGAAATGCACAAAGAGCATAAACCAAATTGTAAAAAATATAAATCTCTATTACCACAGTATCATTTAAACCTGCTTGCTTGGCTTTTAAAAGTAAAAAAACATCGGAACTATTGAATAAGGCGAAAGCTAATAGTCCAATTACTAATCTTCGATATTGTGCAGGACTTGTTTTCCAATAGCTAAGAAACGAGAAAAACGAAGTCTGTTTTACCTCCGTTACCTGTATCTTAAGTTTATCTTTAAGCAAAAAAGAAGCAAATACCGCTAGTAAGCCTGGAATAAAAGCAACATAAAAAAGCGTTTTGTACTGTTGTGGATAAAAATGAAGATAAATCAAAGCTACAACAGGTCCTAGAACGGCACCGAACGTATCCATTGATCTATGAAATCCAAATATCTTTCCTTTCGTTTCAGCAGTTGCTTCATCAGATAAAATAGCATCTCTTGCACCAGTACGAATTCCTTTTCCAAAACGATCAATTGCTCGGGCAAAAAATATCCAAAGAGGGAAGACGAATACCGCCATCATGGGTTTTGAAATAGCACTAAAACCGTAGCCCAGACGCACAAATGGAACACGTTTACCTGAACTATCAGATAACTTACCAAAATATCCTTTACTTAATCCAGCTAAAGCCTCGGCAAAGCCTTCTAAAACACCAATTAATACAATCGAGAACCCAATCGATTTAAGGTATATAGGCATTATTGGGTAAAGCATTTCGCTCGCTGTATCCGTAAATAGACTAACTAGTGATAATATCCAGACTGTTTTTGTTATGTAATTCAGTATTTTCATTTTGCCTTTTTTTCAGTGAATCCTATTCTTAATAGCAATTATCTTTCCTTTTTAGACCTTTTCTTGTTAAGCCATTTATTAGCTTTATACGTTATATAAGCAGAGCCACTTCCTATAATTGCTCCAGCAAATACATCCGTGGGATAATGTACCCCTAAATGCATTCGAGAATATCCTACTGCGCTCGCCCATACAAAAGAAGGCGCAATAACATACCATTTTGGATAAGCCATACTCAATGACGTTGCTGTTGCAAAAGCGGTAGAAGTATGACCGGAAGGAAATGAATAACCCGGTGCCGACGTCGCCTGATCAATATCTGAATACGTATCAAATGGTCTCTCCCGCTTTATAGTACGTTTTAAAGCAGTTGTTATAAATGCTGAAACCAGAAAAGTTTCTCCAATAAATATTGCCTGTTTTTTGATTGTACTGTCTTTCTGAATTAATCCTACGGAATAAATAATAATTGGTGCTGCTACACTAATTGGAATCGCACTATTTGTTATTGTCTTAAAAGTGTGGTCTAAGGATGTATTTCTGTGAACATTGATATCACGCAAAATATTGATATCGATATTTTGTGCATTTAAAAATGTTGTGCAAAAAAGTAAAACCGTTAAATAGCTTATTTTAAAAACATTTTTGTTATTATTCATACTCTTAATTTTCAAACCAAATATACTATAATACATAAAGCGATTTTCAAATAAATGTTTCAAAATTAAATTCCTAAATGGCTTTTAAAAGCAAAAAGCCAATGCGAAATTGTTTACTAATTTCATATTGGCTTTTTGCTTTTAAAGTGATTAATTCCGCTATTTTACGATCGCATCATAAATTACTTCCTGAATATCTTCTCGAATATTTTCTTTAGAAAGTCTGTTTTCTGCTGCAACGGGAAAAGTTCTATTAGATAAAAATATATAAACTATTTCTGTTTCAGGATCGGCCCACGCCATCGTACCTGTGTAACCAGTATGCCCGAAGCTAGTCATCGAAGCACATCCGCAGGTAGGTCCTGCAATACCTAACTGTGGCTTATCGAAACCTATACCTCTCCTATTTCCTTCTGCACAAAAATAGCAGGTGTTAAAATCATTAAATGTTTTCTCAGAAAAATATTGGTGATTTCCATAATTCCCCTTTTGCAAATACAACTGCATAATTTTAGCCACATCCATGGCATTCGAAAAAACACCTGCATGACCAGAAACGCCACCTTCTAATGCTGCCGATAAGTCATTCACATAACCTTGCAAAATTTGTTTACGAAAATAAGAATCCATTTCGGTCGGTGGAATTCTGTTTTTATCAAACTTTTTCAATGGATTAAAGCTTGAATTATTCATTCCGAGTGATTGATAAAAATTTTCCTGGATTAAATCATCTAATTTTTTACCCGTTGTATTTTCTAAATAATCTTTAAGAATCATAAAAGTAAGATCACTGTATTTATATTCTTTTTTAACAGCTAATTTACTTTTAACAATCATTTTCATTATCGAGTCATGAAAATCATTTCTTATAAAAAGACTATCTCCTAACTGTTTAGAAAATTGATCATTGGATACTTTTCTAAAATATTTTTCTAAAAGATTCGATTTATCCATTGTTGACTTATAAAATGGTATTCCCGCTACAAGTCCTGCATAATGTGACAATAATTCCTTGAAATGAATATTTTCTTTATTGGAATTTTTAAATATTGGAGACATCGTTCCTAATGTCGTTTCCATATTAATTTTTTGCTGATCATATTGTTGCATCACGTTTGGCAAAGTAGCCAGAATCTTTGTTAATGATGCGACATCATAAATATCTGAATCCACAACCTTCAAATCATTGTTATAGGTGTGATAGCCAAATGACTTTTGGTAAATAACTTTTCCTTTCCTAGCAACAACTACCTGAATTCCAGGAGTCATTTTGCCATTGATAGCCTTTTGGGCTAAAGCATCAATTTTAGACAGTATTTCAGGATTCATCCCCACATTTTCTGGAGCGGTAAATCCCAATCGGTTTAGTTTTTCGGTTGCTAAACCATCATTAACTTTGAAATTTGTGTTTATGGATACCGGTAATTTTCCTTTGGCTTCAATAGCTCCAAAAATCAATTCTGCCGCAACTTCTTGCGCAATCGTACTGTTCTGATAAGAAACGATTAAGCCTTCAATATCATCAAAATTTGCAATAGGCAATAAAGAATATGGTTTTGCAAAAATGTCCAGAATAACATTATTATTGCTGGCTAAATAATTGATTTTAAATAGTTCCTCTGAGTTTAAATCACTGTTTTTAAAAGCTACATCTGATTTATGATAACCAATAATCACCGTCGAAAATAATTTTAATTTCTCTTGCAAACTATCCAAGTTACTATCTGACAAAACTGTAATCTCTGCATACTTTTTTAATGTAGAAACAAAAGTATCATTACTGTCATCCCCCATTTTTACATAAGCAATTTTTTGATTTTCTAAATTTTTAATAGGTAAAAGAGAGGTCTTATTTTTTAAAACAGTAACAGCATTTTCAAATAATTCATACTGCAAAGCGTCATTTTTAGTTGCATTTAAGTCTTTATATAAATTAGATATTTCAATAGGTTTATAGTATTTTAAACCCGCTTTATATTTAAATTTTAGAATCTTTTTTACTGAAAAAGCTAATCTTTCCTCCGAAATTAAATTAGTAGAATAGGCAAGTTTAAATTTATCTATTGCTATAGGAACATTTTCAGGAAATAATAAAATATCATTTCCAGCCATAAAAGCTTCAAAATTGATTTCACTCGGAATATTAGAGTTACTAACCCCTTTCATATTCAAAGCATCCGTAAATATAAGTCCTTTGAAACCCAATTCTTTTTGAAGAATAGCAGTGACTACATTATAAGAAATTGATGAAGGGTAATTTGGCCTTGGTTCTAAACTGGGAACATTCAAATGCCCAACCATAACCGAAGAAAGTCCTTCGTGAAACATTTTTCTATAAGGATAAAACTCCACCTCTTCCAATCTTTCTTTAGAGAAATTAATTGTTGGCAGTCCTTTATGAGAATCCGTCTCTGTATCACCATGCCCGGGAAAATGTTTCCCGGTCGAGAAAATACCTTGGCTTTGTACCCCTTTCATTAAAGCAATTGCTCGCTCTGTAACTTTATATTTATCTTCACCAAAAGAGCGAAAACCTATGATAGGATTTCTGGGATTTGTGTTAATGTCAAGAACAGGCGCAAAATTAAATTGAATCCCTAATCGTTTGCTTTGTTCCCCCATTTGAACTCCCAATTTCTGTATCAATTTCATATCCTGAATGGCTCCAAGAGTCATATTCCAAGGATATCGAGCGGTAGAATCCAATCGCATATTTAAACCCCATTCCGCATCATTGCCTATAAATAATGGGATTTTAGATTTGGATTGAAAACGATTTGTCAAATTTGCTTGACGAACAGGACCACCTTGAAAAAAGATTAATCCTCCAATTTTGTTTTGAGTAATAAGTCTATCAACAGCATTTAAATGAACTGTATCTTTATTAGAATAAGCAGCTACCATAAATAATTGGCCTATTCTTTCGTCTAAATTCATTACAGCGTAAATACTATCTACCCATTTAGTTCCTTCAGGAGGTAACTCAAAAAGTGTCGGTGCATTTTTTAAATCATCATTTACAGAATTACCTGTTTTCGATGGAATATTGCTTACAATTATTTTAGGCTTATTAATTTTTTTACCAACACAACTAGCGGCAACAAAAAGAAACAGGACATAAAATAAAACAATTCTGATGCCTATTTTTTTCATTGAACTATTTGTTTTTAAAAAAAGCGACTGTGCCAGCTGTCAATGGCAGGAACTTCCCAAGATTCATTGTATTCTTCAATGTTATTAACCAAATTATTAAAAACGATAGTGTTTTCAGTAACAGCTTTATCCTTAACCATTTTCTTAAAATCAATCAAAGGCTTATGTGCAATATGCTCTCCTAATTTGAAAGTCACATTCATTTTATCCAATAAATCAACCGCATATTTTTGTTCTAAACTTTGAATAAACTCAACAGATGAATCAATTGAACATCCTGTTGCAGCCTGAACATCCTGATCAACGGCAATTATAATGAATCTATTGTATTTTAACTGATAAGAAGACACTAGGCTTGTTCCGTGTGCAGCCCAGCCTTCAAGAAAGAATTGCAAAGCGGTTTCTATTTCAGAAAACTCGGCATCCGAAAATTTTCTGTTTGATTGATAAATCCAGATTTTAGATTCTTCGGGTAAATTTTCAAAAGGAACGTACATAATTTTATTTTTATAATTAACGCTGTTATTATGATTAAAACGTTGAAACAAGTCCAAATCCTACTTGTTTACCGTCATAATAAGGAATAACTGCTGTTTTTTTATTTGTTTGTTTTTTAGAAGCTAGTAATCTATTAATGGAAGGATATAGCCAGTAAGCAGCCTTTGCGCTTAATATTCCAATTCCTGCTCCAGCAACTACATCCGTGAGCCAGTGTTTGTTATTATAAAGCCTAAATGCTCCTGTGCCCGTAGCAACTAAATATCCTGAAATACCATACCATATAGACACATCCTTGTATTCTTGGTAAACTAATTCTGCTCCCATAAAAGCAGTAGCAGTATGTCCCGAAGGAAAAGAATTAAAGCCAGAGCCATCAGGCCGCTCTACTTTAAGAGTCCTTTTTAAACTATTTACTGCAATTCCCATAATTAAATATGAAGTTGCAACGATAATGGTTTTATCACGGAAATTATTTTTCCCCTTAATACCAATAGCACTCAAACCATAAACGGAAGCCAAAGGAAGATATTGCGAAAAATCATCAATAGTGAACTTTTTATCGATGTTCTCTTTTACCTCTTCTTTAATTTGATCATTAAATGATTCGAGCTGATCATTACCAATTCCTATAATTCCATAAGTTATTAGAGCAGCAGGAATAATTAATTGTTTTGCTCTAAACTGGATTTGTGGCTTATTTTTAATTGCTAAACTATCTGCAGTGTTAGTTGAATCAACTGACTGAGCAGATGAGAACAAACTCAATAGTATTATAATAAAAAATAGAACCTTTTTATAAATCATAATACTAACTGATTAAGAAATTAAAATACTTTTCTACAAATCCTGCGCATTAGCAATCAATTCAGCAATGTCCATAACTTTCACATCACCCTCTTTTTCTTTGTTTTTAATACCATCAGTCATCATTGTATTACAAAATGGACAACCAGCAGCAATAATATCGGGTTTTGTTTCTAATGCATCTTCGGTTCTTTCAACGTTGATTTCTTTGTTTCCAGGTTCGGCGTCTTTAAACATTTGTGCTCCACCGGCACCACAGCATAATCCATTTGCTTTAGAACGTTTCATCTCAACTAATTCGGCATCCAGTTTAAGTATCAGATCTCTAGGAGCTTCATACACGTTATTAGCTCTTCCTAAATAACACGGATCATGAAAAGTGATTCTTTTTCCTTTGAATTGCCCTCCTTCGATTGTCAATCTTCCATCATCTAAAAGTGATTTCAAAAATTCCGTGTGATGTACTACTTCGTACTTTCCTCCTAATTCAGGATATTCATTTTTCAAAGTATTAAAACAATGCGGACAAGCAGTAACTATTTTTTTTGCCTCATATGCATTTAAAACCTCAATATTCATCATGGCTTGCATTTGAAACAAAAACTCATTTCCAGCTCTTTTTGCAGGATCTCCAGTACAACTTTCTTCAGTACCTAATACCGCAAAAGAAACATTGCTACGATTTAAAATTCGAACAAATGCTTTTGTTATTTTTTTTGCTCTATCGTCAAAACTTCCTGCACAACCTACCCAAAATAAAACTTCTGGTTGCTTCCCTTGAGCTAGCATTTCTGCCATTGTTGGCACTATTAAATTTTCTGACATGATTTTTTTATTGATTCGGTTAAAGGTTTAAATGAATAACCAATTAAACTTTAAAATATTAGTTTTCGTTTTTCCAATTCAAGCGGTCTTGTTGATTGTATTGCCAAGGCGCACCATTATTTTCTATATTGGTCATCATAACATTTATTGGCATTGGCGCGGCACTTTGTTCCATAACTAAATAGCGTCGCATATCCATTATTATTGATAGCGGACTTATACTTACTGGACATTCCTCCACACATGCATTACAAGAAGTACATGCCCAAAGCTCTTCCGGTGTAATATAATCGTTTAACAATGATTTATTATCCGGAATAAAAACTCCTTTATTAGCATCGATATTCCTGCCCACTTCTTCAAGTCTATCTCTAGTGTCCATCATGATTTTACGAGGAGATAATTTTTTTCCCGTAATATTAGCTGGGCATGAGGAAGTACAACGACCACATTCAGTACAAGTGTAAGCATTCAATAATTGAACCCAATTTAAATCTTGGACATCACTTGCTCCAAACTTACTTGGTGCTTCATTTTCAGCGGCTGGTGGCGCTACTGCAAATGGATCTGCGTTTGGATCCATCATCATCTTTACTTCCTTTGTAACGGATTCTAAGTTATCAAATTGACCTTGAGGATTTAGATTTGCAAAATAAGTATTAGGGAAAGCCAAGAGAATATGTAAGTGTTTCGAAAAGTACAAGTAATTCATAAAAATCAAAATACCAGTGATGTGCAACCACCAAAATATTTCGGTAAAAAGCATCACCAATTCGTTTGACATCCCGTTAAATAACGGCTCAATAAATTGACTGATAGGAAATGAACCTGCTTTGATAAAATGAGAAAAACCTCCAGGAACATTTTGTAAATGCAAATCAGTTGCATTCATTAATAAAAACAAAGTCATTAAAACAACCTCAAAATATAAAATGTAATTAGCGTCATTTTTAGGAGAGCCTTTCAAATCTGAACTTGCAAATCGTTTTAATCTTATAATATTTCTTCTGGTCCAAAAAGCAATAACAGCAACTAAAACTAATACTGCTAATATTTCAAAAGATGCTATCAATACATTATACACAGGACCTAAAAAAGCAAATACCCTGTGCGTGCCAAATAAACCATCAATTATTATTTCTAATAATTCTATATTGATTATAACAAAACCAATATACACAATAATATGAAGTGCTCCTGCTATAGGTCGTTTCACCATTTTAGACTGACCAAGAGCAATCATGGCCATATTATTCCAACGTGCTTTTTTGTTATCTTTTCTATCAACAGCTACACCAAGATTAATATTTCTAATAATTTTCCTAATATTATTATAAAAATATCCAAAACCTATAACCAATAATATGGCAAATAATATATTGTCTAAATAGCTCATCATTGCTAATTTTTTATTTTAATTATTGAATCATTTTTTGGAGCAATATATGGTTTATTTTTCTTTCCAAATACAGAAATATTAACATATCTTGTTGGTACTAGTCTTATATCTTGCAGTAACAATTCTAATTCTTTTGTAGTAGCTTTTAAATTATCATAAAAGGCTTCATCGTGCAATAATTTTCCCATAGAACCCTTTCCAGCTTCTAAACCGCTCATTATACCGTCAACTCTTGCCAATGTTTTATTTAGATTTCTTACGGTTTTTCCTAAATCAGCTTTATTGATTGAATCCGATATTTTAGAAAAATCGTTAGAAATTTTGTTGAAGTTAGTGACAGCTCCTTTTATTTGCGCTTTGTTTTCGTCTAATAAAGTATTTACACTTGCTGATGCTCTATGAAACTGTTCAATGGTTTTAGACAACTCTGATAAACTTACTTTCAAATCTTCTTGACCTTTTTTATCTAAAACATTATTAACCCCTGTTATTAGTTGATCTGTATGAAGCATTATTTTTTCAAACTTTTCCTGAAGCGGAGCTAATTGACCACCTACTTTTTCAGTAAGTCCTATTTTTACGTCTCCACGCAGTTTTTGTCCATCTTCTGCAATGGTTTTATCTTCAAAATTAGGATAAATCGCGATTTGCTTCCCTCCAATAAATCCTGGCTCATAAATTGTGGCTACACTGGATTTAGAAATTGGGAAATCCGTTTTTAATTGAAGTTCAACTAATAGATTTCCGTTTTCGTGATTTAAAGCAATACTATTTACTTTACCGATGATTAGACCATTTAAGGTCACAGGTGAAGATGTGGCCAATCCCTCAACATTTTTATATTCAACATAAAAAGTTTTGTAATTTGTAAAAAGGTCTCTTCCTTTTAGAAAACTGTAGCCCCAAATAAATAATAAAATAGATGCAATGACTAGTACGGCAGTTTTAATTTCTCTTGTTATTTTCAAAATTTAAGTATTTTGCACAAATTTAATATAAAAATTTAAACTTGTTATTATTATTTAACGGCTTCTTGTATACTAATTTTTTCACCATTTTTAAAAGCTACCAGATATGCAGAGGGAAACCCTTTAGATTTTGCAATTTCTAAATTTCGTTTAGCTTCAGTATAGTCTGATGTTGAACTATAATTGTACTTATAAAAATTTCCTTTTTCTGTTGATAATGACACATTTTTCAATCCTTTAAAATTAACGGGTATTAATTTGATGCTTTTCTTTGAAGTTGCAATTTGAACTTTAAAAACTACTCCAGAGGATTCCTTATCAACAGTCTTTTTTTGTGCTGATACTGTTTCCTTCGATGTTTTATTTTTTAAAATAGTTGCAGTGTCTTTTCTTTGATTTTTCGTTGATCTTTCGAATGTCGGTTCCTCTGAATCGATTTCAAAATATTGTTTTTTGTAACTAATAATTGCACCAGCAATGGTTTCTGCCATTTTTTCTTGCCCCGATTCAGAATTCAGGTAAAGTCCTTCTTCTTTATTGGATAAAAAACCTAATTCAATCAAGACACTTGGCATATATGCAGCATCCAAAACCCACAAAGGCATTTGCTTAATTCCTCTCGATTTTCTATTTAATTTAGAAGTGAAATTCTTTTCTATTTTTGATGCCAGACTAATACTTCTATTCAGGTATTCTTCTTGCATAATCTTCAGTCCTATAAGTGTTTCAGGCTTATTAGGATCAAAACCTTTATACGATTTTTTATAATTTTTTTCCAATAATATTACCGAGTTTTCTTTTTTCGCTATTTCAAAATTAGTGTTGCTGCGCGCCAAACCCATTACAAAAGTTTCAGTACCGTATGGAGTTGCATTGGAAACAGAATTGCAATGTATAGAAATAAACAAGTTAGCATCAATATTATTTGCAACCTTTGGCCTTTCTCTTAATTCTATAAAAACATCTTTTTTTCTAGTGTAAATAACCTGAATGTCTCGATCTCTTTGAAGATATTTTTCAACTTTTAAAGTAGTTTTAAGGGCAATATCTTTTTCTACAAAACCATTATAAGAGTTCCCTGGATCCTTGCCTCCGTGTCCTGCATCTAGTATAATAACAAAATTGCGACTGGACTGAGAAATAATATTTAAAGAAAAAAATAGGATTATAAACAGGAACTTGACATTAATTTCTTTTGATATTTTCAAAATTCAGGGAGTTTTTTTTATTTTAATTGGAAACCTATTCTAGTATGCTAATTTTTAATCGCGTCTTCAACGCTGATTTTTTCGCCATTTTTAAAGGCGATTAAAAATGCAGAATCATAGCCTTTTTGTTTAGCCTCTTGCAATTGCTTTTTTGCTTCTTCATAATCAGCAGTTTCCCCATACATATATTTATAGACATTGTTATCATAGGCTACAGATATATTTTTCAACCCCTTGAAATTTCTTGGTTGCAATTCAACTCTTTTAATACTTGCTGAAAGTTGCACTTTAAATAGTGCGGCTGAGTTATCAGTTCCTTTCAGAGTTTTTTTTTGTTCAGAAGAATTAGAATTCAATTTAGGTCTGACCGCCGTAACTGTATCTCTAATTGGTTTTTCAATGATCTTCTGTGATGGTTTAGTATCAAAGGTTTCCGGTTCGCCACTTCCGTAATATTCATTTTTATAACTAATAATCGCCGATGCAATAGCTTTTGCAATTTCATTCTGACCTTCTTCAGAGTCTAAAATATTCCCTTCTTCAAAATTAGAAATAAAGCCCATTTCAATAAGAACTCGGGGCATGTACGCTTTATGAAGTACCATATAAGGCGCTTGTTTTACTCCTCCTCCTCTAATTTTTTTACCAAGAGCTCCAAAAGCATCCTCAACTTTGCTGGCCAAAGAAATACTATTATCTAAGTATTCCTCTTGCATTAGCGTCATACCAATCATGGTCTCAGGAGAATTAGGATCAAACCCTTCATATTTTTGTTTATAATCTTTTTCCAAAGTAATAACGGAGTTCTCCTTTTTAGCCGCTTCTAAGTTTGAAGCCACTTTTGTCATACCCATAACGTACGTTTCCGTACCAAATCCGGCAGTATTTCTATTTGCATTGCAGTGTATCGAAACAAAAATATTGGCATCAGCTCTGTTAGCAATATTAGCTCGCTCCACTAAATCAATAAAAACATCAGTTTTTCGAGTATAAATGACGTTTGTTTGCGGAGTAGCCTCCAAAATTCTTCCTACTTTAAGAACAACAGCCAAAGCTATGTTTTTCTCAACGTGACCATTATACACTGCTCCAAAATCATGAGCTCCATGTCCTGCATCTAATGTTACTTTAAAGACATTTGACTGACTATAGGCAGAAAAAGTAACTACCATTAAAAAGAAGGTGACTAGCATTTTAATTTTAAATGTAATATTCATAATTCTTAAAATTAATTTAATTAAAACTCTAGGGTTATAAATTCTATAATTGATTATTTTTGACAAAAAATTATATGTAAGTTTGACGTGTCAAAAAACAGGCCATAATTTTACAAAAATAGCATTTAAACCTTTGCATACAAACTTATTTAATATCGTTTTATTATCAATTTTCCTAACCATAGGATCAGGAAAATTATATTCTCAAGGTATAACAAAAAAAACAACTACTATACCTACTAGCAAACAAACAGATAGCTCTAAAACTGCTGTTCCTAATAGTAAAAAATCAGCAACCACAATAAAAAAGGAAAACGATTCAATAAAAATCGATACTATAAAGCAAAAAAAAGCATTTCTGGAAGGTAAAGTAAAATACAAAGCCGAAGACTACGCTAAGATTGATCAAAAGAAAAAACTTATCACCTTATATAACAAGGCTGAGCTATATTATCAGGACATAGAACTAAAATCTGGTATTATCGTGATGGACTATGAAAAGAATGAAGTATATGCAGGTCGACTAAAAGATTCTTCAGGAGTATACACGCAATATCCAAATTTTAAACAAGGAAGTAACGTTGTTGAACCTGATTCCATTCGTTTTAATTTTAAAACTAAAAAAGCACTAATTTGGAATTCAAGATCTGACCAAGGGGAATTTAAAATAAAAGCAGAAATCACAAAAAAAGAAAATGACTCTGTTTATTTCTTGAAAAATGCTCGATTTACAACATCAAAAGATGTAGATAATCCGGAATATTATTTCCAAACTAGAAAAGTAAAATTTATTCCGGGCAAAAAAGTAGTCACGGGATTGACTAATATGGTTATCGCTGATGTTCCAACACCAATAGCATTGCCTTTTGCTTTTTTTCCTATGAGTAAAGAAACCAGCCTGTCAGGAATAATCTTACCTAGTTACAATGATTCTAACACCAGAGGTTTTTCGTTGCAAAATGCTGGATATTATTTTGCGCTAAGCGACAATTATGATTTGACTGTTTTAGGTGATTACTATACCAATGGTAGTTATGGGATGCGTTTTGAATCCAGTTATGCCAAACGGTATAAATTTAGAGGTAATTTCAATGTTCGATTTGAAAATTTAATTAACAGTGAAAGAGGATATCCTGATTACTCCAAGCAAAAAATTTACAACATACAGTGGTCACATGCGAAGGATTCAAAATCGAATCCGAATTCAAGTTTTTCGGCATCTGTAAATCTAGGGAGCAGTAAATATTTTAGGCAGTCTATCAATCAGGCAAATGTGGGATCAAACCTGAATAACACATTAAGTTCCTCGATTTCATACAGTAAAACATTCAATACAGTTCCTCAAGTTAGAATGTCGTTGACTGCAACCCATTCGCAAAACACGCAAACCCAAGAAATTAACATGACGTTGCCTACTCTTCAGGTAAGTATGGATCGTATTTATCCTTTTGTTGGTAAAGACGGTGTCAAAAAAGGATTTTTCAAGAATATCAACCTACAATATAATTTAAGTGGAAAAAACAGTATTGTAACGACTGATTCTTTATTCTTTAAACCACAAATGTTTAGAGATGCTAAAACGGGTATTGAACACACGATTCCGCTAAGTACTAATTTTAAATTATTTAAATATTTCAGTGCTTCCAGCTCCTTCAATTACAG
This sequence comes from Flavobacterium zhoui, assembly GCF_042787235.1. Lineage (NCBI taxonomy): Bacteria > Pseudomonadati > Bacteroidota > Flavobacteriia > Flavobacteriales > Flavobacteriaceae > Flavobacterium > Flavobacterium zhoui. Next base: position 45,067 of record NZ_JBHZPY010000014.1, on the reverse strand, counting down.
AGAAGTATGGTACACCAAAACGATTTCAAGAAATTACGATATAGATCAAAGTAAAGTGGTAGATAATACGATCAATGGTTTTGATGCTTTTAGAACGTATTCTTTTTCATCCAGTTTAGGAACTACAATTTATGGTACTTTTAATTTTGGTGATGATAAAAAAATAAAATCCATCAGACACGTCATGAGACCTTCTGTTTCCTATGGCTACACTCCAAGTTTTGAAAAATATTATGATAGTTACGCTTCTGATGCTACTGGAACTATGATTAAACAATATTCCCGATTTGAAAGTGGGATCTTTGGAGCACCTGGAAACAGCAACTCTAACACGCTTGGTTTCGATTTGAGTAATACATTTGAAGCAAAAGTCACTGATAAGGATTCGACAAAAATTGAACCTAAAAAAGTAATGCTTCTTAACAATTTGAATCTTTCTACAAGTTACAACCTAAACGCTGACGGAGTTACCTCTCTTGCTTTTGCACCAGTTAGAGTTAGCGGTGGTACACAACTATTAAAAAATAAGATGAATGTGAATTTTGGCGCCACATTAGATCCTTATGCCATCAATAATTCAGGAACCAGAATTAATGTGTTCAATATTGACAATGGAGGAAGTTTATTCCGAATGACAAGTGCAAATATGACTTTGAATTACGCCATATCAAGTAAGGAAAAGGATAAACCTAAGAAAGAAAAAAACACTCAAAGTGAAAGAAACGGTGGTCGTGAAGATGATTTATTTGGAACAAACACAGATTTAGGCGATAGCAGAAAAAGTCAATTTGGTGAGGAAGAAGAAAATGAAGAGGACAAAATATCGGAGTTTTTTAGTGCTAAGTTACCTTGGGATATGACATTTGCATATTCACTCACTTATGGGAATAACAACAGAGAAAAGAAAATTATTGGGAATTCATTAATGATTTCAGCTAATGCAGACATTACACCTAAATGGAAAGCAGGTGTATCTACAGGTTATGATTTTGTTCAAAAAGGAGTAACATTTACACAGTTTCGTTTCGAAAGAGATTTACTGAGCTGGAGAATGGATTTCAATTGGACACCATTTGGAGATAATGCTAACTGGGGATTCTTTATTGGGATCAAAGCCGGAGTATTAAGCGATATTAAATGGGATAAACGTAGTAGAACCAATCGATAGTTTCTTATTTTTTTTGATTACGATTAATTTCAAACAGAAAATAGGCAAGGATTTTACATCTTTACAAACAGAAACTAATGAATCACATTTGATTAATTTCCAAAAAAACCTTTAAAAATCTAATACATTCATTTTATGAAAAACATAATTTTTACCGAAAATGCACCAGCTCCAATTGGTCCTTATAACCAAGCCGTCCTTAAAGGAAATACGCTTTATACTTCAGGACAAATTGCTATAAATCCAAAATCTGGAGAATTAGTTACGGATACTATTGAGTCCGAAACCGAACAAGTGATGCAAAATATGAAAGCAGTTCTGGAAGCTGCCGGAATGACATTTGAAAACGTTGTGAAAACAACTATTTTCATAATGGACATGAATGATTTTGGAAAAATAAATACCGTTTATGGCGCTTATTTTGACGAAAAAACCGCGCCCGCTCGTGAAACAGTTCAAGTGGCTTGTTTGCCAAAAAATGTAAATGTGGAAATTTCTATGATTGCTATTTTTTAGTAATCTTGAGATCAGTTCCATTTCTTAATACAGCTAGCATAGTAATAAAATTGATTGTAAATAAAAAACACTACTGATTTACTTTTTTACAAGTAAATCAGTAGTGTTTTTTATTTATGGAAAACGGAACAATCCTTCTTAAAACTATTTATTTGCTATATGATAAGCAATAAGTCCGTCAATTGGTCTTCTAAGAACATTTCCTAATTTCAATTCATATTTATCAAAAGTCTCTTGCAATTCATCCTTCAAATAAAAGGCAATGGAACCTACAAAATGAACAGGAACTTCTTTACAGTTTTCGTATTGTTTAATGTAATTTTTTACAAAAGATTTCATCCCTTTAAAGATAATTTTTCTGCAAAACTCATTGTCTTTATGTTGAATTAGGAACTTTGCAAATGTTGCTAAATAAGCGTTTGGATTTGCTTCTTTATATAATTTACTTTTAACTGCATCAGGCTCTAAATCGTACTCTTTTTCAAATTCAACAGCTAATTCCTTAGGCATTTTGTTGAAATAATACTTTCTAATTAATTCTTTTCCAAAAACATTACCGCTACAGTCATCCATAACTATATAGCCTAATGATTGCACTTTTTGATGTAATTCTTTCCCATCAAAATAACTGCAGTTAGACCCAGTACCTAAAATACTAACAATAGCTTTTTCACCTTTAGGAGTAGTGGCATATACAGCAGCATAAGTATCCTCTTCAACGACTATAATTGCGTTTGGAAAATAGCTTTGAAAGATTTGTGAGAGAGAAATTTTCATTCTTTCAGTTCCGCACCCTGCTCCATAGAAAAACAAATGGGTAGCTTCCTTTTTATTTTGCAAAATATCAAAACGGTCATTCAAACGTTCAATTATTTCGTCTCCGTCTAAAATTTCAGGATTTAATCCTAAAGTTTGTGTTGTAAACAATACTTTCCCATCATCATCTATCGCAATCCAATCGGCTTTGGTAGAACCACTATCAACTAATAATCTCATTTTTTTTTGGTTTTTTTGGTTTTTGAATTTTGAGCAATTTAAATTAAAATACCCACAGCATAAAATTTGGATTTTGAAAAGTGCGCAAAAAATAAAATCCCGTTAAATATAATATAACGGGATTTGTAAATATAAAGAATTATTTTAAACCTGCAATATGTACAGATAAATCAATTAACTTGCTAGAATAACCATATTCATTATCATACCAAGAGATGATTTTGAAGAAAGTAGAGTTCAATCCAATTCCAGCATTAGCATCAATAATAGATGTTCTTGAATCAGAAACGAAATCTTGCGAAACAACTAAATCTTCAGTATATCCTAAGATACCTTTCATTGTAGTTTCAGAAGCATTTTTCAATACTGCCATAATTTCTTCGTAAGAAGTTTCTTTTTCAACTTTTACAGTTAAATCAACTACAGAAACATCAGTTGTTGGAACACGCATTGACATACCTGTTAATTTTCCGTTCAATGCAGGAATAACTTTCCCTACTGCTTTAGCAGCACCTGTAGAAGAAGGGATAATGTTACATGAAGCAGCACGTCCACCTCTCCAGTCTTTTCTAGAAGGACCATCAGTAGTCATTTGAGTTGAAGTTGTAGCATGAACAGTAGTCATTAATGCTTCAACAATTCCGAAATTATCATTTATAACTTTAGCCAATGGAGCTAAACAGTTCGTTGTACAAGAAGCATTAGAAACGATTAAATCAGACGCTTTTGCCGATTCATGATTAACACCCATTACAAACATAGGAGCATCAGCTGAAGGAGCAGAAATTATTACTTTTTTGGCTCCACCTTTTATATGCTCATTTGCAGTTTCAATAGTAGTAAAGAAACCGGTACATTCAGCAACTACATCAACATCAACTTCATTCCATTTTAAATCTGCAGGATTTCTTTCTGCTGTGATACGAATATTTCTTCCGTTTACAAAAAGTTTTCCTTCTTTTACTTCAACAGTTCCATTGAAACGACCGTGAACTGAATCATATTTTAATAAGTAAGCTAAATGATCTACATCTAACAAATCATTTATAGCTACAACTTCTACATTATCTCTATTGAAAGACTCTCTGAATACAATTCTTCCAATTCTTCCAAAACCGTTTATTCCTAATTTTACTTTTGACATTTTAATTGATTTTTTGTTTATTTTCTGTAACTTCATTTAAAGTCTAATTTCCTCACAATAAACTTCATTTTTTTATTTATGTAGACATGATGTCTGAAACCCTTAATAATTCTCTGTCTATTTCTGTTTTACCTTTAATAGCTTGCTCTAATGGTGTCAACGTTACCTTATCATTTTGTAGGCCAACCATGTAACTTGATTTCCCTTCTATTAACGATTCAACCGCTTTTACTCCTAGTCTACTTGCCAGAACTCTATCAAAACAAGATGGTGAACCACCACGTTGCATATGACCCAAAACTGAAACACGTACGTCATATTCCGGTAAATTAGCATCAACATAATCTTTCAATTCAAATACGTTCTTCCCTATTTTATCACCTTCAGCAATAACAACTATACTAGATGATTTACCGGAAGCCTTACTTTTTTGCAGGGATTCAAGTAATCTTTCTAATCCTAAATCTTCTTCAGGAATAAGGATTTCTTCTGCTCCTGCACCTATACCGGCATTCAAAGCAATATGACCTGCATCTCTACCCATTACTTCTACAAAAAATAATCGGTTGTGAGAACTTGCGGTATCTCTAATTTTATCAATTACATCAACAACGGTATTCAAAGCTGTATCATAACCTAACGTATGACTCGTCCCAAAAATATCATTATCGATCGTTCCTGGTATTCCCATTACTGGAAAATCAAATTCACTATTAAATAACAAACCTCCTGTAAAAGTTCCGTCACCACCAATTACCACCAAAGCATCAATTCCAGCTTTTATAAGATTTTCATGTGCTTTTTTTCTGCCTTCTGGCGTTCTGAATTCAGTAGAGCGAGCCGATTTTAAAATCGTACCTCCTTTATTGACTATGTTATTTACACTTCGAGGCCCCATTTCTTTGAAGTCTCCTTCAATCATTCCTTGATATCCTCTATAAATTCCTATACATTCTATGTTATGATAAGCGCATGTTCTAACAACTGAACGTATCGCTGCATTCATTCCTGGCGAGTCTCCGCCTGAGGTTAGAACGCCAACCTTTTTTATTGTTTTTGGCATTATTTAAGTATTAAAGTGTAAAATTAACAAACATTCAGCACTTATAGAGCTGAGTTTTTAATAAATTAGGACAGTCCTTTAAATTCAAACGTTTTCGTTAATAAGTTTTTAAAAAAGCAAAAAAATATTGGTTTTATTTAACAAAATTTAAAAAAAATCAATTATTTTTTAATTATTAACAGTTAAAGATAGTTAATAATTAAATATTTAAGAAATGAGTTATGAGAAATTAAGTAAAAGTAAGGGGAAATATTTTACAACAAAGTACAACCGAATCAATCCAAAATCTTTTATCGAAATATGATAATCAAGTTGAATTAATCCTCTTCGGGTGCTAAAGCTTCCTGATTGATGTCCGGTTTTTTAGTTTTTGATTTTTTGGGATTCGAAAAATTAATATAATCAGGAGCTAAATCAGAGTCCTGATCTTCTAAAGCAGGATTCGGGCTGCGCTCAACTCTTAATTTACGGCTTTTGAATATTTTATTGACAAATTCTTTAAAGGTATCAAAATCCACTTCGTAAGAAACCCCTACACCTTGTGTATAACCAATTCCTTGTCCTATGTAGTTTATATCATTTTCTTTGTTAAAAAGACGCAAATTCATGCTTCCGTCTTCATTAACTCTATAAAGCACTTCTACATCGCCTACAATTGCTGATTCATTAATCCCTCCAAAAGGAACCCCTACTTTTCCGTTAATTGTAATCCTTTCATTAATTTTTGATGAAATGGTAGCTATAAATCTTCCGTCAGTTTCTCTTCCAATTCTCCTATCAGCAGAAACGAAATTAAATCCAACTTTAAATTTCTCATTATCAGTACGTATTATACCACCTAACAAACTTGTAGCTGTCTCAAACAAACTTCCTGAAAAATCCGATTGATTTACTCCTTCCGGACTTAAGAAACCACCAGACGATAATAGATACAAAGCTTGTGTCTGTCTAACATCCTTGTCATTTAATTTGTATTGAATTTCAGATTTTAATACATTACTAACCGTTGGAAATTCAATATTAAAATCCGGTTCCGGGCTCGTCAAATCGCCTCGAACACCAATTATAACTTCAACTGGCACCTTTGAATTAAAGGACGAATTTTCTAAAAGCACAGCAGGGTTTGCAGTCGTTTTATATACTGCTTCTAAATTTAATTGTGCTTTCATAGGATTACCTTCCCATGTAATTGACCCGCCTTTTTTTACGGCAAATTTCTTATCGATAAGTCCGCCATATTTAAAATTATAGCTTCCTTCATACGCCTGGAAATCTCCCCACATATTAAATTTACCTAATGTGTTTATCTTAAACAACAAAGATCCAAAACCTTTTCCTTTCATTCCATGACCGGTATTTCGATCTAAAATCACTTCTACTTCGGCATCTGGGGTTATATCTAAATCAAATTCTAATTCGAGTCCTTTATAATTTCTAGTGTTTTCAAAAATTCCTTTTTCGATATTAAATTTTTCTTTAGGAGTAACAAAATGAATAAAACTATTATCGCTAACACTTTGCGCATTGTTTATAGGAATTTTAATCGTTGTTCCTTTCTCCGATTTTGCATCAACTTTTATAAAAAGTCCATTTGTAGGCCCTTTTATGGTTGCCGTACCATCTATAAATACGGTACCGTAATAAGCTGCATCATCACTGTCTTTAGTATCTAATGCTAAGAGCCTTTTTGAATTTATAGTTAAGTCTAATTTCCAATCCGAAAAATTTTTGTGCTGAATACTTCCGTTTAAAGACCCCTTTGTTCCATATTTTGTGTCTGTCAATGTGTTATCTCTAAACAAAAACCGCTCATCAGAAAGATCAATTATTGTTTTATCTTTCAATGCATAATCTACATTCAAATAAGGAATGGTCAATCCAGCATCATCAACATAGAGACGACCATTAATATCTGGCTTTTTAAGATTTCCCTGAATTGTTGAATTTCCCGAAACAAAACCTCTTATATTAGACAGAACATCTCCGCCAAGAGAGCTTAATGTTCCCAAATTAAATTTATCGAATTTTAATTTTAAATCTAGAACCGTCTCATTATTTACAATTTCAAAATTTCCATTAGCATTAAAAGATTCTATATTTTCGTTTTCAATGGTAGAATTAATCGTAAATTTTTTAAAGTTTTCATCTCCCTCAATATTAAAATTTAGAAGACCTAAATCAGTTTTATTTACGTTTAAATGATCAATTTCAATTGACGCTGTTGGCTGATAAACATTTTTATTTTGCTTGTAATGTACTTCCCCATTAATATTACCATTAAAAACAAATTTCACATTCTCGGGCGTTATCTTATTTAAATCGACATCTTTGAAACTCAATTTTAAATCTTTGTAAGTCGGTCCGTTTATATCTCCCATCAATGAGATTGCTTGATCTTCATGTGACAGAATTATATTATCAATATTGAAATTTTTAAATGATTTATCAAAAACAATTTGGTTATCCGGTGCCTCTTGTTCATTCAAAAACCATAAATAATCTTTAAATTTAACTTCTGATTTACTAATTCCAACCACATTCTTGTTATTCTTATTAATCGTGTGGTATAAATTTAGATTGTAATAATCTTCCCCCTTATCGCCTCCTTTAAATTCTGAGCGAAAGAACAAGGTATCTTTCATAGTTACATTAATCAAACTAAAATCTCTGATTTTATAATACTTATTTTTTATACTATCTAATTCGATATAAGCATTATAAAGTGGGTTTTTATTATCTACCGAAATCCTGATGTTATCAAAGGTATTATCTGATGCTTTAATCTGCGGTGAATTAAAATTTAATTTAAACTCTTGATTGTCTGAGTTAATATTTCCCTTTACAATAGTGTTAGGTCCAATAGAAATTTCAGGATAGAATATTTCAATAATTTTATTATAAATGGTAAAATCAAATTTAAGAAACTGTCCTTTTTTTACTTTATTGGGCTTATAATTCGTATAAAGACTTCCTAACGAATTAGTTATCATATTTTTTAATTGACTAAACTCGTATTTACCAACAATTTCACCCTCCATAACATCGGGAGAATTTACAACTATAGTTCGTACTCGATTCTGATCAAAACTTGATTTTATAGCAAAATCATCAAAATTATAGGTTCCTTTTACATTTTGATATGAAGTTTTATTAACATACAAATCTCCCTGAAGATTCTCAATAGTATTACCGGAAGCTTGAACCACTACATCTCCTTTGAAAATAGATATAGAATCTTTTACAAAATTTAATTTATGTAAATCAGCGTTCTCAACATTAATATGAAAATCGTATCGGCTGTCTTTTTTGCTTAAATCCAGTAAACCATCAAATGTCATACTTAAATTAGGGTCATTTACTGAAAGTTGTCCTTTATAATTAGGCATTTTAAAATTACCATTTACGACTACATTATTATAGGTGTAATTATTGTAATCAATTTGACTCACATCTCCTTTTATCGAAGTATCTAAATATTTTTCTTTAAACCCTTTTCCGTCCACATCTAAATCGAAACTTACTCTTCCTATATCCTTTCGATCAAATAAAGTACCTATGTCAAAATCTTCAATAATAACATTTCCTATATAAGACGCTTTGTCGATCACGTCTATATTTTTCATCTGTAATTTAGAAGTCACTTTTCCCAATTCTGTTACCATTGAAAAATCAGCATCAATTGTCGTAGTAGTAATATGTGTAATACCCTTGGCAGAAAATTTTCCTAATTTTTTTAGTGTGGTTGGTAGCTTTTTTCCCAAAATATCAGGAAGTATAACTATCAGCTTGTCATAACTGGAATAAAGTTTATCAAATTTACCATACATGTAAAAACCATGCTCTTTGTTTGCAAATAAATTCTTGAAATTTACATCACCTATTATCTGAGTGTTTTTGGAATCAATTAAATTTAAATTTGTTATCCTTAAATCATTCAGCGTTCCCTTAATATTTGCTTTGGTAAAAAAATGTTGGTTTTTCCCTAACTCTTTATAAAAAAATCGAATGTCATTTGACGCAATTGACGCCGTATCCAATTTTATATTAAATTGAACTTTATCCGTAAAATTGGAGAAATCCTCTATTTTATAATTTAAATAGACCGTCCCCTTTACCTTTGATCCCCTAGTTAATAAATCAAGATCTTCCAGTTTAATACTCTTCTTCGAATAACTAAATTTTGAACTTAAATTCTCAACATATAAACCACGATGATCCAGAAAGGACATTTTGTTGATTATGGTAGTGACTTCTGAGCCATACAATTGAAAATCATCGACAGAGGCATTAAGTTTAGTAAAATTAACTGATACCGGGGTCGCCCTATTCTCATCTGTTAAAATGAAATGACCATTATAAACATGAAGTTTAGAAGATTTTAATAGAAAATGTTTTTTTGACTTTTTTCCGGTTTCAAAGGCGGCAATAAACTTATCAATATTGGAGAATTTCTCGTTTTTATACGTTTTTAAATTAAAAATTAAACCATCTAAACGTAAATCTCCAAAAACCAAATCACCATCTAATAGTTTTTTTCCCTCTAAAATAGTGGTTTTAATTCGATTTGCATAAATCAAAGTGTCTTTATGATGATCCAGTATCAAAACCTTTTTAAACTTTACACCCCCAAAAATAGATACTGCAACTCCATCAATTGCAATATCAGTGTTAAAATCTTTATTAAGACTTCGGACAAAATATTGAGCTATTTTTGTTTGAACAAAAGGTGTTGTCAATGCAATACCAAGCACCAATAAAAGTAGGATAAGTCCAAGTATAGAACGAAATACTATTTTTCTAAATTTTTTGATACTTGTTTATTTTTTTAATTTTTATAATATTTTATTTTGCTTTTAGAAACAGCGGTTCTTTTAATAAAAATTCTTTAATTTTGGCTCCGCCGTAAAAATAAATATTTTAAAATCAGTTCGTCAAATATAATTCAAAATTTGTGCCTTTTTATGCAAAATCCAGAGGTTTTTATTCTTGCTATCGAAAGTTCATGCGATGATACAGCTGCTGCTATTTTACAAAACGATAAAGTCTTGTCAAATGTTGTTGCTAATCAGTTAATTCATACTCAATATGGCGGCGTAGTTCCGGAACTAGCTTCTAGGGCACATCAGCAAAATATAGTACCGGTAATAGATGCTGCACTCCGAAAAGCAAAGATACAAAAAGAACAGCTATCAGCAATCGCATTTACCCAAGGACCTGGATTAATGGGATCCTTATTGGTTGGAAGTTCATTTGCAAAATCATTAGCATTAGCATTGAAAATTCCTTTGATTGCTGTAAATCACATGCATGCTCACATATTAGCTCATTTTATCGATGAAGAAGGATTTGAAAAACCTACTTTCCCGTTTTTGGCGTTAACAATTAGCGGAGGACATACCCAAATTGTGCGAGTTAATGATTTTTTTGACCTTAAAATTATAGGAGAAACCACTGATGATGCGGTTGGTGAAGCATTTGATAAAAGTGCTAAAATACTCGGACTTCCCTACCCCGGCGGTCCTTTAATTGATAAACATGCGCAATTAGGAAATCCTAAGGCTTTTGCTTTTACAAAACCAAAAGTTCCAGGATTAGACTTTAGTTTTTCGGGATTAAAAACGGCTATTTTATATTTTATACAAAAGAAAAAGCTTGAGAATCCAAATTTTATTGAAGGAAATTTGGATGATATTTGTGCTTCTATTCAATTTACAATAATTGAAATTTTAATGGATAAATTAAAATTAGCTGTAAAAGAAACAGGAATAAAACAAATCGCAATTGGAGGAGGTGTTTCTGCCAATTCAGGAATCCGAAAAACATTAAAAGAAACGGAGAATAAATATGGATGGAAAACATTTATTCCTAAATTTGAATACACTACGGATAATGCTGCAATGATTGGAATTGTAGGTTACCAAAAATTTTTAACTGAAAATTTCGAAACTTCATCTGTCGTTTCTAAAGCAAGAATACAATTCTAGATTATGCAATTATTTTATAACATAAATATTAATGAAACCACTGAAAACTTTTCTTTTGACAAAGAAGAAAGCAAACATATTATTAAAGTATTACGAAAAAAAGATACTGATATTCTCTATGTTACCAATGGTTTAGGTTTATTATTTAAGACCGAAATTACTTTAGCTTCTGACAGTAAATGCACAGTGAAAATTATTTCTTTTGAAAAATCAGCAACTCCTAAATTTCATTTGCATTTAGTAGTAGCTCCAACCAAAATGAATGATCGTTTCGAATGGTTTTTAGAAAAAGCTACCGAAATTGGTATTCATGAAATCACCCCTATTATTTGCGATCGTTCCGAAAGAAAAGTAATTAATACAGAAAGATTTGATAAAATTTTATTGACTGCCATGAAGCAATCTAATGTATTATTTCTTCCTAAATTAAATAATGCTATATCGTTCAAAGACTTTTTGAAACAAAAACAACAAGGATTAAATTTTATAGCTCATTGCGAGGAGACAGATAAAAAAACTTTAAAAAAAGCCTTAAAACCGAATGAAAATGTTACAATACTCATAGGTCCAGAAGGAGATTTTACAGAAAAGGAAATCGAATTAGCACTTGATTCAAATTATATTCCGGTTTCTTTAGGAAATACCCGATTAAGAACAGAAACTGCAGCAATTGTTGCGTGTCATAGCGTAGTTTTTGTTAATGAAAATTAATAATTAATAACTTCTTGCGAGTCATGAAAAAAATATTTTACATAGTATTTCTAGTATCTATTTCTTCATTTTCGCAAGAAATAGCTTTATTAAAATATAGTGGCGGTGGAGATTGGTATGCTAACCCAACTTCATTGCCCAATTTAATAAAATATTGTAATGCGAATATAAACACTAAAATAAAACCGAAGCCAGGAACTGTTGAACCCAGCAGTCCCGATTTGCTTTCCTATCCGTTCGTCCATATGACTGGACACGGAAATGTAGTGTTTAGTGATAGTGATGTAATTAATCTTAGAAATTATTTATCAGCTGGCGGTTTTCTTCACATTGATGATAATTATGGCATGGATCAATACATTAGAAAGGAAATCAAAAAAATATTCCCTAGTACTGATTTAGTAGAAATCCCTTCAAATCATGCCATTTTTCAGAAACCGTACCTTTTTTCTAGTGGATTACCTAAAATACATGAGCATGATGGCAAACGACCACAGGCTTTTGGAATATTTGTAGAAAACAAATTAGTACTGCTTTATACCTATGAATGTGACTTAGGCGACGGTTGGGAAGATCCCGAAGTACATAACGATCCAATAGAAGTTCGTGAAAAAGCACTAAAAATGGGGGCTAATATCATAAATTATATCTTTAATTGGTAGTTAAAAAGCACAATCATAACTTTTCATATTTCTTTTTCTTAAAATAGTTTTTTTTTTAATTCATTCGTTTGTCCAAACATTTGGTTTTCAATCTAGAATTATTGTAGTATTTATAAACAATTCTCCTCTCTCCTTTTAATCGCTTTTCAAAGCTACCATTGACGAATTACAACAAAAGAAAGTGTTGTAATACAAATTTACCTAATACGAAGGAATTAAATATGATTATTTAAGAACTGTGGAAATAGGTGATGCAACGTTACCCATTCGTTTTTATTATTTTTAGAAATATTTTTTTATTTAAAAAATTGTTATATAATTGCAGTAATATTAACCAAAACCAATATTTTATAACAAAAGCCCTTATTTATTATGAAAAAAATTCTTTTAACCGCAACTGCATTTTTAATGCTTTTCTCTTGTCAAAATGACACAACTGAATCAACAACGCAAAATGCTACTGCTTTTACCAAACGTAGTTGTGCATCTCAAGATGTATTAGCTGCTCAATTAAAAGCTGACCCTACTTTAGCTTTAAGAATGAACCAAATTGAAGCTTTTACCCAAAATGCTATGCTGACCAATCGTTTAGTAAACGGGAAAGTTGAGATTCCAGTTGTGGTAAATGTTTTATACCTAACAACTGCTGAAAATATCTCTTTAACACAGATTCAATCTCAAATTAATGTACTGAATCAAGATTTTAACGCAACAAACTCTGATTTCAATAAAGTTCCTTCTTTATTTTCAGGTGTAAAAGCAAATGTTGGAATCACATTTGTATTAGATCAAGTAATTAGAAAATCAACAACTAAAACTTCATGGGGAACTACTGACACCATGAAAAAAACAACTTATGGTGGACTTGCTCCTACTTCACCTACTACAAAACTTAACTTATGGGTTTGTACAATTGGTGGTGGGATCTTAGGCTATGCACAATTCCCAGGTGGAGCATCTTCAACTGATGGAGTAGCTATTGATTCAAAATATTTTGGATTATCCGGAACTGCTAGTGCTCCTTACAACTTAGGAAGAACTGCGACGCATGAAGTAGGACACTGGATGAATTTACGTCATATCTGGGGTGATGCTAATTGTGGAAGTGATTTAGTATCTGACACACCAACTCATAACGATGCAAATTATGGTGTTCCTGCATATCCACATTACAGTACATGTTCAGGAACTCCGGTAGAAATGACTATGAACTACATGGACTATACTGATGATAATGGAATGTATATGTTTTCAAATGGGCAAAAATCAAGAATGGCTGCTATTTTTGTATCAGGTGGTGCAAGATCAGGATTCGGAATATAATTTTTAAAATTCAAGATTCTAAAACTCGCTACTAGTTAGCGAGTTTTTTATTAATTATAAGTCAATGGAAATAATATCATTACATAAAATAAAACACTTTACATTCAATAATAAATAAGATCTTAAATTAATCCCTTCACTGTAATTTAGTTTTCTGATAATAATAAAATCTTTACTTTATTATGGTTAAAAAACCAAGTAAATCGAATGTCTCTACATTACATTTTTTTTTAAAATATTCTTATTATATTTTAATTAGGGCACTAAATACGATAATCATTGACAAGTATTCAGTTAAAAAGTCACATTAATTATTTAATTGTAAGGTAAAACCTCATAACAGATAAATTAACTTTACGAAAACGATATAGTCGGTAGATTTTTCTTTTAAATATATTTTTTTTATTCAAAAAATTATTATAGAATTGCATTATTATTAACCAAAACCTATCTTTTATAACAAGTAACCCCAATTAATTATGAAAAAAATTCTTTTAACTGCAACGGCATTTTTAATGCTTTTCTCTTGTCAAAATGACCAAACAGAATCTACTGCTGCTGCAACAAATGCTACAGCTCGTCGTTCATGTGCATCACAAGATGTTTTGGCTGAACAATTAAAAGCTGATCCTACTTTAGCTTTAAGAATGAACGAAATTGAAGCTTTTACAAAAAAATCAATGTTAACTAACCGTTTGGTAAATGGTAAAGTAGTAATTCCAGTTGTAGTAAATGTATTGTACAACACTACCGCAGGAAATATTTCTGACGCTCAAATTCAATCACAAATCGATGTATTAAACAAAGATTACACTGCAACAAACTCTGATTTCAGTAGTACTCCTGCTGAGTTTGCTGGTGTTGCTGCAAATATTGATATCACTTTTGAATTAGTAAAGATTAATAGAAAATCAACTACTAAAACATCATGGGGAACTAGAGATGCAATGAAAAAAACAAAACAAGGAGGATTAGATCCTACAACACCTTCAACAACATTAAACATGTGGGCTTGTACAATTGGTGGAGGAATTTTAGGCTACGCACAATTTCCTGGAGGCTCATTAGCAACTGATGGAGTTGTAATTGATTCTAACTATTTTGGTTTATCAAGTGCTGCAAGCTATCCTTATAATTTAGGAAGAACTGCTTCTCATGAAGTGGGTCACTGGATGAATCTTCGTCACATATGGGGAGATGCTTCTTGTGGAGACGATTTAGTTTCTGATACTCCGGTTCACAAAACTTCAAACTTTGGTGTACCAACTTATCCGTATGTAAGTACATGTTTACCTGCTCACAATGAAATGACAATGAACTACATGGATTACACTGACGATAGAGGTATGTACATGTTTACTAATGGTCAAAAAGCTAGAATGACTGCTTTATTTGTTTCAGGTGGAGCAAGATCTGGTTTCGGAATATAATTTTTTAGATTTTAGATTTACAAACTCGCTACTTGTTAGCGAGTTTTTTTTTGCTTTACTTTTAGAGAATCATCATTTTTCTCCGATAGTGGCATATCATAATTTAAGGCTTGTAAATCCACTTTTCATAAATAATTATCGTAAATTGCTTAGTATTCAGTTGGGAAACAGTCATTTACAATTAAAAACTATTATTATGAAAAAAATTATTTTAATTGCAGCAGCATTTTTGATGTTATTTTCTTGTCAAAATGACCAAGCAGAATTAACATCCTCCGCAACAAACGCTATCCTAAAACGAACATGTGCGTCACAAGACGTTCTAACAGAACAATTGAAAGCTGATCCAGCTCTAGCTTTAAGAATGAACGAAATTGAAGACTTTACAAAAAAATCAATTTTAGTTAACCGTCTAGTAAATGGTAAAGTAGCAATTCCGGTAGTTGTTAATGTATTGTACAGGACTACTACTGAAAATATCTCTGATGCTCAAATTCAATCGCAAATTGATGTCCTAAATAAAGACTTTACTGCAACAAACCCTGATTTCAGTAGCACTCCTGCTGAGTTTGCTGGTGTAGCTGCAAATGTTGGTATCACTTTTGAATTAGTTAAGATTAATAGAAAATCAACTACTAAAACTTCGTGGGGGACCAGAGATGCCATGAAAAATTCAAAAAGAGGAGGATTAGATCCTACTTCTCCAACCACAACTTTAAACATGTGGGCGTGTACTATAGGAGGTGGCATTTTAGGATATGCACAATTTCCTGGAGGTTCTTTAGCAACTGATGGAGTTGTTATCGATTCTTTCTACTTTGGTTTATCAAGCGCGGCAAGTGCTCCGTATAATTTAGGTAGAACTGCATCTCACGAAATAGGCCATTGGATGAACCTTAGACATATTTGGGGTGATGCTTCATGTGGGAACGACTTAGTTTCTGACACTCCGGTTCACAAAACTGCAAATTTTGGTGCACCAACGTATCCATATGTAAGCGCCTGTTTACCAGATCACAATGAAATGACAATGAATTATATGGATTACACTGACGACAGAGGAATGTACATGTTTACTACTGGTCAAAAAGCAAGAATGTCTGCTTTATTTGTTTCGGGTGGTGTAAGATCAGCTTTTGGAATATAATTTTTAAGATTTTACATTTTAAAACTCGCTACTTGTTAGCGAGTTTTTTTATCTTTATATCCTAAAAAGTATAAATGATCACATCAAAAATTATAGCCAATGGAATATTGAGAGCAGTAATCGTACTGGTTTCAGTTGCTCTGTTTCTTTATTTTCTATATCAAATTCAATCGGTGCTGATTTACCTTGTAATAGCATTAATTCTTACATTAATAGGGAATCCAATTTTAGATTTTTTTAAAAGAAGATTAAAATTCAATCATACATTCGCAACAATTATAACTTTATTCCTCTTCATTCTTATCATTGCTGGGTTTATTATGATGTTTATTCCTTTGATATTATCTCAAGGTCAGAATTTATCTCTTTTAAATACAGCTGAGATTGAAAAAAGCATTGTTCAATTAATCAATCAAATTTCCATTTTCCTAGAAAGCCACCAGATTGATTCCTCAAGAATTTTAAAAGAAGCAGATATTACCTCTAAAATAAATTTTAATCTAATACCTAATTTTTTAAATGTAATCCTTGGAACAATTAGTAGTTTTGGCATGGGACTGGCTTCTGTCTTATTTATTACATTTTTCTTTTTGAAAGATCGAATATTATTCATTTTAGGAGCAAAAAAAATAATACCAGATAGCCACGAGGACCAAATTTTGAATTCTTTAGAAAAAATAAATCACTTGTTGTCACGCTATTTCATCGGTTTATTAATTCAATTATTTATCGTTTTCCTGTCCTATATTGTTGTTTTACTCATTTTTGGGATTCCAAACTCGATTGTCATTGCTTTTTTATGTGCCGTTTTAAATATCATTCCTTATATTGGACCATTAATAGCCTCTATTTTAGCAGCGATTCTAACTATGATTAGTAATTTAGGAAGTGATTTTCAATCTGAAATTTTACCTACTACTCTATATGTTTTATTGGGCTTTTGGATTGTTCAAATTATTGATAATAATGTATCTCAACCTATTATTTTTTCAAAAAGTGTCAGCTCGCATCCATTAGAAATATTTCTTGTGATATTGATGGCTGGCTTTTTGTTTGGCATTTTAGGAATGATTGTAGCAGTACCACTTTATACTATACTAAAAGTAATTGGCAAAGAATTTTTCCCAGAAAATAAAGTGATTCAATTGCTAACTAAAAATATTTAATTTTGAATGTAAATATTCTAAATTCTGAAATTCAAGAATTTATAAAAAAAAATATCGGAATCTCTATTTCAAAATTAGCATTGCAGAAGAATCCTTTTCCAGAAGTAGAATGGATTTCAATTTTGAATCAAATAGAAGCCAAAACAAAAAGTAAAGACAAACTCCCAACTTGGTTTTCAACAAAAAATATTATTTACCCCGCTAAAATTTCCATTGAACAAACTTCTTCCGAAAAAACAGCTTTGTACAAATCGACCATTGTTTATGGAGATAGTTTAATTGATTTGACTGGAGGTTTTGGTGTAGATGATTTTTATTTTGCCAAAAAATTAAAAGCTGTTGCTCATTGCGAAATTAATGCAGATTTATCAGATTTGGTAAAACATAATTTTGAACAATTAGAAGCAAAGAATATCACTTGCTATGCAGGAGACAGCTTAGCAACTTTAACATTGTTAAACAAAAAATGGAACTGGATTTATATTGATCCTTCCAGAAGGAATGATGCCAAAGGCAAAGTTTTTATGCTAAAAGATTGCTTACCAAATGTTCCCGAAAATATAGACTTCTATTTTAAAAACTCGGATTCAATTTTAATAAAAACAGCGCCATTGCTCGATATTTCGGCAGGTTTATTAGAACTTAATAATGTAAAAACTATTCATATTGTTGCTTTAGAAAACGAAGTAAAAGAACTGCTGTGGGAATTACACAAAGAATATAATGGAGCAATTACAATCAAAACGGTAAATATCGTTAAGGAAAAATTAGAAACTTTTGAATTTGTATTAAACGAGGAATCAAAATTACCCCATTTTAGTTTACCTCAAAAATATCTGTATGAGCCCAATAGCGCCATTATGAAATCTGGGGGCTTTGATGAAGTGAGTACTTTTTTTAAGCTTAATAAACTTCATAAGTTTTCTCATTTATATACCTCCGAAAATTTACTAGATTTCCCAGGAAGAATTTTTGAAATTATAAATACGATACCGTACCATAAAACAGAGATGAAAACACATTTAGAAAACAAAAAAGCCAATATAACGATTAGAAATTTTCCTGATGCAGTGGAAAGTATTCGAAAAAAATGGAAAATAAAAGACGGAGGAAATGTTTTTACTTTTTTTACAACTGATGAAAATAATCGCAAAATAGTTTTAATTTGCACCAAAATAAAATAAAAATGAAACAACTGATCGCACTTACTTTATTACTTATAAGCTTTACTTCATTTGCTCAAAAACCATGTGAGTTCAACTTAGATGTTACCGATTCTATAGGTACTTATAAATCAACAAAAGAATATATTATTTCCGAGCAAAATTTTGCCGGTAATACCAACTATATCTTTTTTTCATTAGCTTTAACAGACGGATTACCAACCTTGAATGTTCAAATGCTTCAAAAAAGCAAAGGATTCTTGAAAGCAAATTGTTTTGATAAAAATTCGAAATTATTTTTACAGTTAAACAATGGAAAAATAATCACCTTAATTCATATCGATGAAGAAAACTGTGGCTCGTTGATTCGGGATGACAAAAATTTTGACAATCGAGTAATTACAGGGAGTTTTATGTTTATGAAAGATAGTTTTGAAGAATTAAAAAATTCACCTGTATCGTTGATGAGGATTAAATATTTAACCGATACGGAAGATTATGTGGTCAAAAAAGAATTTACTTCTGAATTAAACAATATCGTTTACCAGCCTGAAAAATTCTTTATCAACACCATCCCATGTATCGAATAATCAATCACAGTTCCATTTAACATTTGAAATCTTATCATTCAACCCTGATTTCAAGTTATAGTGCCACCATTCAGAATCGAATGAATTAAAGTTGGCCTTTGTCATTCCTTCTTTTAACAACATTCTATTTGCCTTCACTTCTTGGGTTAAGTCAGTGAAATTGTGCCCTGCTTCTTTGCCGAAAAAATCAAAAGGAGTTCCCATATCTAGTTCTTTTCCATCAATAGAAACCAAAGTTATGTCGACTGCTCCTCCTCTATTATGAATGGAACCTTTGGCGGGATTTGCAACATATTCCGGGTTAGAAACAATCTTCCACATTTTTTTTTGAATATCCAAAGGGCGGTAACAATCAAAAATTTTGATTTTGTAGCCCTTTTTCTTGAATGCCGTATTCGCTTCAATCAATGCTTTCACCGTTTTTAAACGTAGAAAACATTCCGCACAATCATACACTCTTGCTTTTAAGAAATTATCAGTTGTCGCGTATTTCATGTCATACACAAAATCTTGATTATAGTCTTTTAAATTCACGAAGGCAGTATCACTAATAGAAATGATTTTTTCTTCCATTTTAGTACTTCCAACTTGTGATTTACAGGAAACCATTCCCAAAAGAAAACAAAAAAGAATACCTGATTTTAAGTAGGAAGTCATAAATATGATTTTTTTATAAAAATAAGATAATTTAGGGGTTTACATCAGATATAAAAACAAAAAAACCGATACTAATTAAAGTATCGGTTTTTGTGAAGGCAGAAGGATTCGAACCTTCGACCGCCTGCTTAGAAGGCAGGTGCTCTATCCAGCTGAGCTATGCCTCCATTGCTCATGTAAAAAAATCTAGTCGGGGTGGCAGGATTCGAACCTGCGGCCTCCTGCTCCCAAAGCAGGCGCGATAACCGAGCTACGCTACACCCCGAAAAACAAAATATAAAGCGGAGGGACAGGGACTCGAACCCTGGCACCGATTACTCGATGACAGTTTAGCAAACTGCTCCATTACCACTCTGGCACCCCTCCAAACTCAAGGAAACGTGTCCTGTTTTGCGGTTGCAAATTTAAGACATCTTTACGTTACTCACAAGTATTTGAAGGCTTTTTTTTTAATATTTTTTGACCTTTTTATAAAAACACTTCACAATCAAACATATAGAGTTCAATAAATATTTAAAATATATTAAGATGCAATCAAAATATGAAATTCTATAAAAAAGATTAAATTTGCTACATAAACTAACATTATATATATCATGAACAAAAGAGTTGTTATTGTGTCTGCCGTTAGAACACCTATCGGAAGTTTTATGGGAGGATTATCTGCAGTCCCTGCACCAAGATTAGGGGCGGTTGCTATAAAAGGAGCTTTGGATAAAATTAATTTAGATCCAAATTTAATTGATGAAGTGTTTATGGGTAATGTTGTTCAAGCTGGCGTAGGACAAGCTCCTGCTCGTCAAGCGGCCTTATTTGCTGGTTTACCAAATACTGTGGCTTGCACTACTATTAATAAAGTGTGTGCTTCCGGAATGAAATCAGTAATGTTAGGTGCACAAGCAATTATGTGCGGTGATGCCGAAATTGTTGTTGCCGGTGGTATGGAAAATATGAGTATGATTCCACACTATATGCATTTGAGAAATGGAACAAAATTTGGTCCAACAACCATGATTGACGGAATGCAAAGAGATGGATTGTCTGATGCCTACGATAACAATGCTATGGGCGTATGTGCTGACTTATGTGCATCTGAATATAAATTTACCAAAGAAGAACAAGATAACTTCGCAATTCAATCGTATGAGCGTAGTGCAAATGCATGGAAAGACGGGAAATTTGACAATGAGGTCGTTTCAGTTCCAGTTCCGCAAAGAAAAGGTGATCCAATTATTGTTTCTAAAGACGAAGAATTTACAAACGTAAAATTAGATAAAATTCCAACATTGAACCCGGCATTTACAAAAGATGGTACGGTAACTGCCGCTAATTCATCTACAATAAATGATGGTGCCGCTGCAATCATTTTGATGAGCGAAGAAAAAGCAATTTCATTAGGATTAAAACCATTAGCTTACATAAGAAGTTATGCTGATGCTGCGCAAGAACCTAAATGGTTTACAACAAGTCCATCAAAAGCGATTCCTAAGGCTTTAGAGAAAGCAGGATTAGCCATAAGCGATGTTGATTATTTTGAATTTAACGAAGCATTTGCTGTCGTTGGATTGGCGAATGCCAAAATTCTAGGATTAGAAGACACTAAAGTAAATGTAAATGGCGGTGCTGTATCCCTAGGACATCCATTAGGCTGCTCTGGCGCCAGAATCATTGTAACATTATTGAATGTTTTGGAACAAAACAATGGTAAAATTGGTGCAGCTGCAATTTGCAACGGTGGCGGTGGAGCTTCAGCAATTGTTATCGAAAGAGCCTAAATAATTATGAATTGTGAGTTATGAGTTTTACAACTTATAACTCACATTTCTTCACTCATAAATTAACATAAATGTTTGGAATTTGTAACCTAGCAATGATACCTCTTCGGTTTGAAGCCAGTGATAAAAGCGAAATTGTTTCACAAGTTTTATTTGGTGAACATTTTGAAATTTTGGAACAACAAAGGCAGTGGTCCCTTATCAAAATGCAATATGATGGTTATGAAGGCTGGGTAGATTCTAAGCAGTTCCAAATAATTTCTGAATCAAGTTTCAATCAGTTATCGACTGAAGCTATCATTCTAAATGCAGATTTAATAGAATATATAACTGGTCCATCCAACTTATTGATGCCAATTCCTTTGGGTTCTTCCTTGTCTTTTATAAATCATAATGAGATAAATACATCAGGTTTTGATTTTGAAGGAACAAAAACAAGTGGAGAAATGAATAAAGAAAACTTAATCTCTACCGCTTTCATGTATTTGAACGCGCCATACCTTTGGGGAGGAAAAACCCCTTTTGGTATTGATTGTTCTGGGTTTACTCAAATGGTTTATAAACTGAATGGTTACAAATTACTACGAGATGCTTCACAGCAATCAACACAAGGAGAAGCTTTAAGTTTTATCGAGGAAAGTGAACCTGGCGATTTGGCTTTTTTTGACAATGAGGAAGGCAACATAATCCATGTAGGGATAATTATGGATGATAATTATATTATTCATGCAAGTGGAAAAGTTCGAATTGACCGATTAGATCATCTAGGAATATTTAATTCCGAAACAAATAAGCATACTCACAAACTTCGAGTTATCAAAAAAATTATTTAAAAAAAAACCTATCAAGATATTTGATAGGTTTTTTTTCTCTAAAGCAAAATTTACATTTTTGCTTTTAATGCTTTTTTCTTTTCAGTCATTTCTAAAGCTCCGTAAACACCTAATAAGGTATTTTTTACTTCTGTATTTTTAGGATCCAATTCACTTGCTTTTTCTAAATAAGGCAAAGCACTTGTAAAAACTACCTCTCTTTGCTTTTTCAGAACCGCATAACGTTTATTGTCTTTTTCAGAATTTCCTAATTTACTCATTTCTTCAAAAAGTGCTTTATCAGCATCTAATTTCATAATTGCTAAATTCAAATAAGCATTTACATAATCAGGCTTGATTTTAATTGCCCGCAAATAATATTTCTCTGCATCAGCATTATTCTTAGCATTATAACTGATTACTCCTAAATTAAATATCAAATCAGCATCATTAGGATTTTTTAGCAATACCTCTGAAATTAATTTTTTGTAAGTATCAAAATCTTTTGTTTCTAAATACAGATTTGCTTCCGTTAGAATTAATGAAGTGTCTTCAGGATTTGCAACTCTAGCAGCTGCGATTGCTTTTTTAGCTTCTTCTGTTTTTCCTTTCTCAACTAAAATTAAAGCCATATTTTTATATACCTCTCCTCGTTTTGAAGGTATAACTTCAGTTCTTGGCTTTTCGTGAGTCCCTAATTTTACCATTCTGTCTCTTTCTGTAGCTGTGGTAAAAAGATCTTCTTCCCCACTTAACTTATTTACCGCTAAATAACTAGTTCCCTTTCCAGAATAATTCAAAGTTTTTAAGTCTTCATATAACTTAAGAGCCTCATCATAATTCTTTGCATTTACATAAGTAGAAGCCGCATAATATAAATTAATAGTGTCTTTTTTATCTAATAGATAAGCATCATATAATTTTTTAGCGCTATCTGAATGCTTGTCAACTTTAGAATCTGCAATTGCAGAATTTATTAATTTAAATTTAATATCAGTAATAGAAGCTGCTGCTTGAGTAGAAAATTTTATTTTCCCTGAAGTTTTTTCAACTGAGATTAAATCTTGGTATGCTTTTGCAGCAAAAGAAAGATTTTTATCTGTATCGACTTTTTTATTCGCTAAATCTAAATAAGCATTTCCTTTAATAAAGAAAAATTGTGCTTTTTCAGTATCTGGAGCAGTTGCCGAAGCGGCTTCTGCAGCTACTAAAATATTTACTGCTTCTTGCGAATTACCACCTTTAATCGCTTTTTCAGCAGCTTTAATTTGGTCTTTTTGAGCAAAAGTAGCTACTGATATCAATAATGCTGATGTAAGTATTACATATTTACTTTTCATAATATTCTATTTTTATTTAATAATTATTCTTGTTTATATTCTAATTTTTAAGCTTCATCATCAGCGTCGTCGTCAGCGTCTTCTTCATCCTCTTCACTCTCTTCAGAATCATCCTCGTCATCATCTTCTTCCGTTCTTTCATCCTCAAGAACTTCTAATACTGGCTTAACTCTTTCGATAGCTTCTGATTCAATAACATTTCCGTCTTCATCAACAATCACTTCAGCAACGTCGTCTTTCATTACTTTTGTAACCGCTGCAATCGAATCGTTTCCTTTTATGTTAATTAACCTTACTCCTTGTGTAGCACGACCCATAACTCTCAAATCTTCAACAGCCATTCTAATAGTTAATCCAGATTTGTTGATAATCATTAAATCATCAGCATCCGTAACCGCGTTTATAGAAATAAGTTTACCTGTTTTCTCCGTAATATTTAAAGTTTTAACTCCTTTACCTCCACGATTTGTAATTCTGTACTCGTCAAGACTTGAACGTTTTCCGTAACCATTTTCAGCAACGACTAAAATTTCACTGCTCATATCGTTTACAGTAACCATGCCAATTACTTCATCGGTTTCATCTTTAAGAGTAATTCCACGAACTCCAGAAGCTGTTCTTCCCATCGGACGGGTTTTAGTTTCTTCAAAACGAACTAATTTACCTGATTTTACAGCCAAAATTATTTGGCTTTCTCCATTAGTCAGTTTAGCTTCCAATAATTCATCTCCTTCTTTGATGGTAATTGCAGCAACACCATTTACCCTAGGCTTAGAATATTTCTCTAAAGATGTTTTCTTAACCTGACCTTTTTTAGTTACCATAATCAAATTATGACTATTGATATATTCCTTATCTTTGAGATCTTGAGTACAAATAAATGCTTTTACTTTATCGTCGCTTTCTATGTTTACCAAATTTTGAATTGCTCTACCTTTTGCGGTTTTACTTCCTTCTGGAATTTCATAAACACGCATCCAGAAACATTTTCCTTTTTGAGTAAAGAACATCATATATTGATGATTCGTTGCTACAAACATGTGCTCTAAGAAATCTTGATCTCTTGTTCCAGCACTTTTTTGACCAACTCCTCCTCTATTTTGTGTTTTGTATTCCGTTAGATTCGTACGTTTAATATACCCTGCATGAGAGATGGTAATTACCACATTTTCATCGGCAATTAAATCTTCTATACTTACGTCTCCTCCTGAATATTCAATAACAGAACGACGTTCATCGCCATACTTATCGCGAATTTCTTCCAGTTCTTCTTTTATCAGCGCGGTTCTTAAATTCACATCGGCTAACAAAGCTTTCAAATGCTCGATTAACTTCATAATTTCTTCGTATTCGGTTCTTAACTTATCTTGTTCCAGACCAGTTAATTGACGTAAACGCATCTCTACAATTGCACGAGACTGAATGTCTGATAATTTGAATCTTTCGATTAATTTTTCTCTTGCTTCTTCCGTACTTTTTGAAGCTTTGATTAAAGCAATAACTTCGTCAATATTATCAGAAGCGATAATCAAACCTTCCAAAATATGAGCTCGTGCTTCTGCTTTTCTTAATTCGAATTGCGTTCTGCGGGTCACAACGTCATGACGGTGCTCAATAAAATAATGAATAAGATCTTTCAGATTCAACATTTGCGGACGCCCTTTTACAATTGCGATATTGTTTACACTGAACGAAGATTGTAATTGTGTAAACTTATAAAGCGTATTTAAAACTACGTTTGGTGTAGCATCACGTTTCAAAATATAAACGATACGCATTCCGTTTCTATCCGATTCATCACGGATATTAGCAATACCATCTATCTTTTTATCATTCACCAAATCAGCAGTACGTTTAATCATATCCGCTTTATTGACTTGGTATGGAATTTCGGTAACGATAATACACTCCCGACCATCCACTTCTTCAAAACCAACTTTAGCACGCATTACAATACGTCCTCTACCGGTTTTAAATGCTTCACGAACACCTTCATATCCATATATTATCCCTCCGGTCGGAAAATCCGGGGCTTTAATATGGTTCATCAATTCATCTATTTCAATATCATTGTTATCAATATAGGCTAATGTTCCGTTGATGACTTCGGTAAGATTGTGAGGAGGCATATTAGTTGCCATACCCACTGCTATTCCTGTTGCCCCATTGATTAATAGGGTAGGAACACGTGTTGGCATAACCGTTGGCTCTTCTAAGGTATCATCAAAATTTAATTTAAAATCAACCGTTTCTTTATCTATATCCGCCAAAATTTCTTCTGAAATCTTACGCATTCTAGCCTCAGTATAACGCATCGCTGCAGGACTATCGCCATCCACCGAACCAAAGTTACCCTGACCGTCAATCAATAAATAACGCAAACTCCATTCCTGTGCCATACGAACCATGGCATCATAAACAGACGTATCTCCGTGGGGGTGATATTTTCCAAGAACTTCCCCGACAATTCTTGCTGACTTTTTGTGGGCAGATCTAGAGTTTACTCCCAAATCATGCATTCCATAAAGTACTCTTCGATGTACTGGTTTCAAGCCATCTCTGACATCTGGAAGTGCTCTTGATACAATTACTGACATCGAATAATCGATGTAAGCTGTTTTCATTTCATCTTCAATGTTAATAGGAATTAACTTTTCTCCTTCAGACATAAGTTGTTATATTAAAAAATTATATTAGTTTCAAAACGTGCCAATATACGTCTTTTTGAAATTTTTGAACCTATTTCAGACTACTTATTTCAATGATTTATTAACAAATTTTTCTTTCCTTTTAGTTAATAAATTATATAAAATTTAACGCTAATATTATTAATATTTTTGTCTATTAGCTGACAGTAGTTGTTAAGGGAACGATTTTTGTTTTTCAATCACTAATTCACTAAATTTACAGTATCAAATATATATTATGGATGATAATTTTTCACCAAGAGTAAAAGACGTTATTACCTATAGCAAAGAGGAAGCTTTGCGATTGGGTCATGACTTTATAGGAACAGAACACCTGATGCTGGGGATCTTAAGAGATGGTAATGGGAAAGCAATTCAAATTTTGAATAACTTATCTGTCGATCTAGATCATTTACGCAGAAAGGTAGAAATTCTAAGTCCGGCAAGCCCTAGCGTTGAAGTCAATGTAGAAAAGAAAAACTTGCATTTGACACGTCAGGCAGAACGAGCGCTGAAAACCACTTTTCTTGAAGCAAAAGTATTTCAGAGCTCCTCGATTAGTACAGCGCACCTATTGTTATGCATTTTAAGAAACGAAAACGATCCCACAACCAAGCTATTGAATAAACTTAAAATTGATTATGATATAGCTAAAGAACAATATTTAAATATGACTCCAAATGACGAAGAATTTTTAGAAAACTTGCCAAGAAACGAATCCTATAATGACGATTCAGGACAAGATGACAGTCTTAAAGAAGGAACTTTTAATAATCCCGCCAACAAGTCAAACAAAAAATCTAAAACACCAGTTTTGGATAATTTTGGGAGAGATTTAACAGAAATGGCCGAAGAGGGAAAATTAGACCCAGTTGTGGGGCGCGAAAAAGAAATTGAGCGTGTTTCTCAAATTTTGAGCCGTCGTAAAAAGAACAATCCACTGCTTATAGGAGAACCCGGAGTAGGAAAATCAGCTATTGCCGAAGGTTTAGCGTTGCGAATTATTCAAAAGAAAGTATCTCGTATATTGTTCAACAAACGCGTGGTTACGTTAGACCTGGCGAGCCTTGTTGCTGGAACAAAATACAGAGGACAGTTTGAAGAGCGCATGAAAGCGGTTATGAATGAATTGGAAAAAAACGACGACATCATTCTTTTTATTGATGAAATTCATACGATCGTTGGCGCTGGTGGTGCAACCGGTTCTCTTGATGCTTCTAATATGTTTAAACCTGCTTTAGCAAGAGGCGAAATCCAATGTATTGGTGCCACGACCTTGGACGAATACAGACAATATATAGAAAAAGATGGAGCACTAGAAAGACGTTTTCAAAAGATAATCGTAGAACCAACATCCGTTGTGGAAACGATTACAATTTTGAACAATATTAAAAACAAATACGAAGACCATCATAATGTTACTTATACACAAGAAGCTATTGAAGCTTGTGTAAAATTAACGGACAGATATATGTCAGAACGCTTCTTACCGGACAAGGCTATCGATGCTTTAGATGAAGCAGGTTCAAGAGTTCACATCACAAACATTGAAGTTCCAAAAGCCATACTGGATTTAGAACGTCAATTAGACGATGTTCGCGAATTGAAAAATGTTGTTGTCAAAAAACAAAAATATGAAGAAGCCGCTAAACTTCGTGACGACGAAAAACGCATAGAAAAAGATTTAGCAATTGCCCAAGAACAATGGGAAGAAGATGCCAAAAATAACAGAATTGAAGTTACAGAAGACAATGTTGCCGATGTAGTTTCGATGATGACTGGTATTCCAGTAAATCGTATTGCTCAAACCGAAAGTAACAAACTTGCGAAATTACCGGAACTTATTGAAGGTAAGGTTATTGGTCAAAAAGAAGCAGTAATGAAAATTGCTCGTTCTATTCAGAGAAATCGCGCCGGATTGAAAGATCCGAACCGACCAATTGGTTCCTTTATTTTCTTAGGACAAACAGGTGTTGGTAAAACGCAATTAGCGAAAGTATTAGCAAAAGAACTATTCGATTCTGAAGATGCATTGATTCGAATTGACATGAGTGAATACATGGAAAAATTTTCTATCTCTAGACTTGTGGGTGCGCCTCCGGGATACGTAGGTTATGAAGAAGGCGGACAATTAACAGAGAAAGTTAGAAGAAAACCATATTGTGTAGTACTCTTAGATGAGATTGAGAAAGCGCATCCTGATGTTTTCAATATGTTATTACAGGTTCTTGATGACGGTTATTTAACCGATAGTTTAGGTCGAAAAATTGATTTCAAAAACACTATAATTATTATGACTTCCAATGTTGGAGCCAGACAATTAAAAGATTTTGGTCAAGGAGTTGGTTTTGGAACTGCTGCCAAAGTAGCCCAAGCCGATGATAATTCGAAAAGTATTATTGAGAATGCGTTGAAAAAAACTTTTGCTCCAGAATTCCTAAACAGAATCGATGATGTAATTGTATTCAATGCTTTAGAAAAACATGATATTGATTTGATTATTGAAATCGAATTGAAAAAATTATTTGCTCGTGTTTCAGAATTGGGATATCAACTAAGTTTATCTGACAAAGCGAAAGCTTTTATCGCGGAAAAAGGGTTTGACAGACAATTTGGGGCCAGACCATTGAAAAGAGCCATTCAAAAATATGTTGAAGATACCCTTGCTGAAGAAATTATTACTTCAAAAATTGCTTCTGGAGATGAAATTTTTATGGATATTGAAGATGGAGCCCAAGAATTGACGGTACAAGTTCATAAGGCTGGTGAACCAACCAATCTATAGTTTATCTCAACTTTAAATACTTAATAACCCGTTACGTTTTTATGACATAGCGGGTTTATTATTTACATAAATTCTTATTTTTTCGAAAACAAATATTTACATTTGATTTCAAAAGAACAGGTTAAATAAAATCAATTTATGTCTCAAAACAAAGTCATCCTGGGTAGCGAAGAATGGTGTTCATTCCCTGAATTAGGAATTCCAACAATAAAAGCACGTGTCGATTCAGGTGCAAAAACATCCGCCTTACACGCTATAAATATTGCCCCATTTATAAAAAATGAAGCCAACTGGGTAAAATTTGATATCAATCCCATTCAGAATAACCTAAAAACTGTTATTCATTGTGAGGCACCTTTGGTTGACAAACGTATAGTAAAAAGTTCCAGTGGATTTAGAGAGCAGCGTTATGTTATTAAAACCAATTTAAAAATTGGAGAATCGATATGGCCAATAGAAATGACATTGACCAATAGGGATTCCATGGGTTTTAGAATGCTTTTAGGCCGTGAAGCCATGAGCGGTAGAGTTCTTGTTGATCCTGAACAAAAATATCTTTTAGGCCAACCTACAGCTGAAAGTTTGAAGGAACTTTATAAAAATTCTGAAAAAGCGAGTTCTGGTTTACGCATAGGCCTTTTAGCCAGTAATCCCGACCTGTATAGCAATAAGAGAATTATGGAAGCAGGTGAAATGCGTGGTCATGAGATGCACTTTTTGAATATTAAGGAATGCTACATGAAGTTAGACGCAAAAACGCCGGAAATTCACTACCGTGGAGGGAAAATTCTAAATCAATTTGATGCTATCATCCCTAGAATCCGACCTAGTATTACCTTTTATGGCTGTGCTTTGACGCGTCAGTTTGAAGCTTTAAAAGTTTTTTGTTTAAATTCTTCCACCGCAATTACGCAATCACGAGATAAATTATATTCTTTGCAACTATTACTGAATCATGGTGTAGATATTCCTACCACTGGTTTTGCAAATTCTCCTTTGGACACCAATGATCTAATTAAAATGGTTGGTGGTTCTCCCCTAATTGTAAAATTACTGGAAGGTACGCAAGGAAAAGGTGTAGTATTGGCGGAGACAAAAAAAGCCGCTGAAAGCGTTATTAATGCTTTCAAAAGCTTGAATGCTAACATATTAGTTCAGGAATTTATCAAAGAAGCCAACGGAAAAGACATTCGTTGTTTTGTCATTGACGGTAAAGTGGTAGCTGCGATCCAACGAGAAGCGATGCCAGGTGAATTTAGAGCCAACATACACCTCGGCGGGACGGCCTCCATTATAAAAGTAACAAGCGAAGAAAAGCGCATCGCAATTAAAGCTGCTAAAGCCATGGATCTCAAAGTCGCAGGCGTAGATATTATTCGTTCTGCAAAAGGGCCTTTACTATTAGAAGTTAATTCTTCGCCGGGACTTGAAGGTATTGAAGGTGCTACTAATAAAGACATTGCTGGCGAAATGATAAAAGCCATTGAGAAGAATTTTAAATTGGTTTAATTAATTTTATAATCGCAAAAAATGAATACATATATCGATATTATATTGAGAAGCATATCCGTTTATTTTTTTATGATTATTGCTTTACGGATTTTTGGCAAGAAAGAATTATCACAACTGAATACCGCTGATGTAATACTAATTTTATTAATTAGTAACTCTGTGCAGAACGCCATGGTAGGCAAGGACACTACACTTTGGGGAGGATTAGCGGCGGCAACCGTACTTTTCTTTATCAATTTTGTTTTGAAGAAATTGATGTACAAATATAAAGGTTTCAGCGATTTTATGCAGGAAAAACCAGAGATTCTAATTCATGACGGAAATTTAGACTTTAAATCTTTAAGTAGATTAAACATCACGGCTGACGAATTAAAAGAAGCGATGCGCGAACATGGCTTAGAATATTTTAAAGATGTAAAATTAGCTATGTTAGAGATCGATGGGAATATAAGCATCATTTCTGGAAATCAAGACCTTAGACAAACCCAATATAAACGAAAAATAAGAAGAAAAAAAATTTTGGTTTAAAAGTCATTTTTAATTTTTTTTTAGTTTTTAAAGACTATTTAATTCATAAAAAAACCATTCACGAGGAATGGTTTTTTTATGAATAATAACTATCGAAATATTTTAAAGAAATAAACTTAAAGCGTAGTATACCAAGCCCGCTAAAATAGCTGAAATAGGAATGGTTAAAACCCATGCCCATAATAAACTTACGGTCATTCCCCAACGTACCGCTGAAACTCTTTTAGTAAGCCCTACTCCAATGATGGACCCAGTAATCGTATGTGTTGTACTTACCGGCACTTTGAAATGCTCCGTGAAATACAACGTTAATGCACCAGCAGTCTCGGCAGCTACTCCTTCAAAGGAGGTAACCTTAGTAATTTTGGAACCCATTGTTTTTACAATTTTCCAACCGCCACTTAAAGTCCCTACAGCAATTGCAGTATAACAAGCTAAGGGAATCCAACCTGGCATTGCGCCTTTGATGCCTTTGTCTTCATTTGGAAGAACCACTTGTAACCACTCTGGAAGAGTAAAAATATCTGCTCCAGTGGTATTTATGTATACTGCAACAGCAGCAGCAATAATACCCATCACTTTTTGCGAATCGTTTCCACCGTGCCCTAAACTAAAAGCCGCGGATGAAAGTAATTGCATTTTCTTTAACCAGGCTGTGGCTTGGTGTAGATTTAGACTGCTAAATATTAAGCAAAATAAACTTACTGTTAAGATAATAAATGCAACCAAAAACCATTTTATGTTATGAGATTCAAAAACAAAGCTCCAAAAATGAGAATCAAAACGTGGTTTCTCAATATCAGCATAATTCACCATTTGGCCTTGCACAAACCAAATTGTCAATACCATTAAAGACAACGTGAAAATTTTAGGAAAAATACTTTTTTTGGAGGCGTTTAAAAGCCATATTGAGATTAAATAGGAAATTAAAGCTCCTAATAATGGTGCCAAAACAATAAAAGCAACAATGATAAAAACCCCAGATGGCATTCCACCGTCTTTACCTGCTTTGTACCAACTTACGATATTATACCAGTGTCTGGTATGCGCAACACCTTCTTCAAGGACCATGTAGTCACCAAAACCATGAACAACAATAGCATGCGCCAATGCAGCTCCAGCAAAACCACCTATCAGTGTATGTGAAGAACTGGAAGGAATTCCTTGCCACCATGTAATTAGATTCCAAACAATAGCAGCGATTACTCCTGCCAGTATAACAGTAAGATTAATTTCGCTGGTTTCAGCGGTTTTTGCGACCGTATTTGCGACACCTAAACCAAAAACCCAATAGGCCAAAAAGTTAAAAAATGCGGCCCAAATTACGGCCTGAAAAGGAGTTAATACCTTTGTAGCAACAACTGTAGCTATAGCATTAGCAGCATCATGAAAACCATTTATGTAATCAAAAATTAAAGCCAAAACTATAATAACAATAAGTAAAGTCATAATAAATTTTTAAAATGAAACTGAAAGATTAAGAATGTTTTACAGAAATTGATTCTAAAACACTTGCGACACTCTTACATTTATCAGTTGCTGATTCTAAAACTGACAACACTTCTTTATACTTAATAATATTTTTTGCATCAGTTTCATTTTCAAAGATTTCGAAAACAGCTTTATTGTAAACATTATCAGATTTATTCTCTAACTTATTTATTTTTGCGCAAGCATCAGTAATCTTTTTGATATTTTTTAAATTTCTAAGTTCCTTTACCGCTACATCAATATGTTGACAAGCTTCAAGATTGATTTCTGTCAGTTTTCTAATAGACTTAGTAATTTTATCTACCTGATACAAGCGCATTCTGCTGGCGGCTCCGTGAAGATAATCAGCCACATTGTCAATTGAAGTAATTAAGGAATGAATATCTTCTCTATCAAATGGGGTAATGAAATTTCTGCTTAGCTCAAGATTGGTTTGACGTGTTATATCTTCTCCTTTTTGTTCTAAGGTATCTATTTTTTGAAAAAGAACTTCACGCTCCTTTAACGGAAGATTTACTGCTTCATGCAAATTGGAAGCCAATTCAATTAAATTACTTGAAGCTTGTTCGAAAAGAGGAAAGAACTTTTTATCCTTAGGAACCAAAAATTGGAAAATACTATTTAATGACATTTTATTAATTTTAGATTGCAAAATTACTTCTTTATTATATGCTAATGTTATTATAATGTTAACAAATCATCTTCGATCTGAAAACTATTCAAAAAAGACACTGACTTTTCTATATCGTAATGTAAAATGCGATCTTCTTTTACCAATGGAACTTCTTCACGATACGCACCTAGAAACATTTCTATAAAATCACTCGATTTTAACGGTCTTCTATATTCGATGGCTTGCGAAGCGTTCATCAATTCAATAGCTAAAATTCGCTCTAAATTATCCATAACTCGCAATGCTTTTGTAGCTGCATTAGCTCCCATACTTACGTGATCTTCTTGTCCGTTACTAGACACGATGCTATCTATACTTGCAGGTGTTGCTAATTGTTTATTTTGACTTGCAATACTGGCCGCTGTATATTGAGGAATCATTAAACCCGAATTCAGTCCTGGATTATCAACCAAAAATGCAGGAAGATTACGTAAACCTGAAATCAATTGATAGGTTCTTCTTTCAGAAATACTTCCTAATTCAGCCAAAGCAATTGCCATGAAATCCAAGGCTAATGCCAATGGTTGCCCATGAAAATTACCTCCGGAAATGATTTGATCACTTTCGGCAAATATATTTGGATTATCCGTCACCGAATTGATTTCTGTTTTAAAAACTTTTTTCACATAGTCAATGGCATCTTTTGATGCACCGTGAACCTGAGGTATACATCTAAAAGAATATGGATCTTGAACGTGAATTTTTACTTGTTCTATAATATCGCTTCCTTCAAGAATACCTTTTATACGATTAGCAGTTACAATTTGACCTTTATGAGGTCGAATAAAATGGATTAATTCATTAAAAGGTTCAATTCTTCCATCGAACCCTTCTAGGGAAATGGCGCCTATTAAATCTGCCAAATAAGAGAATTTATTGGCTTTCATAATTATATGTGCGCCATAAGCACTCATAAATTGTGTCCCGTTCAATAAAGCCAGACCTTCTTTCGATTTTAAAACGATAGGTTCCCAGTTAAACTGTTTTAAAACTACACTGGAATGGACTTTTTTCCCTTCAAAAAACACTTCTCCTTCGCCTAATAAAGGCAAGGACAAATGTGCCAATGGAGCTAAATCGCCCGAAGCTCCAAGAGAACCTTGCGTATATATTATAGGTAAAATATCATTATTATAAAATGCAATCAAACGCTCAACTGTTTGCAATTGTATTCCTGAATGACCATAACTCAAAGATTGAATTTTAAGCAACAGCATCAGTTTGACAATTTCATTTGGTACTTCTTCTCCTGTTCCGCAAGAGTGCGATTTTACAAGGTTTTCCTGAAGTTTTGATAAATTTTCGTTTGAGATTTTTACATTACAGAGTGACCCAAAACCTGTATTTATTCCATAAATAGGCGCTGAGTGCGTCTCCATTTTTTTATCTAAATAATCCCTGCATTTCTGGATGTTAATTTTTGCTTCGTCAGATAACTCCAAAGATTTATGATGAGCGATAATTTCGTGCAAAGCTTCTAAAGAAAGTACAGCTGTACTTATATAATGTGTATTGTCCATTTCACGTTCTGTTTAATTGCCCAAAATTGAATAAATCAATATTAAAAAGCAACATATTTTATTGATAATTTAAAATTCAACTATAAAAAAACCCAATAAATAGATTTCATGCAAATAATCCTATCTTTACTATTATTGTTCAAATCCCTTTCTATTTATTTTCAAATGATTAGAATCTGCAATATAAAATTCAAACTTGTTTTTGTTTAAAATTAAATAAAAATTTAGGCTATCAGGCATAAAACGCTATTAAGTTCGCATTTATCCTTAAAAAAAACACTTAAATCTACTCACCAATAGATCAGAATTTTAAACAATAATAAGAATAGCTTCAATAAATAGCTAGTATTTTTAAACAATATCTAATTTTAATCCAGTTGCGATTGAATTTTTAAAATATTCGCAAAAAAGGCATTAAGTGTTCCACTTTTTATAAAAAATTGTACTTTTGAAAAACAATAATGAAAGCAAATAGAACAACATATCAATCTTCGATAACAACTCAAATCTGGGTTGCAATTTCTGTTGCTTCTACGTTTACAACTACAACATCTACTACCCCTTAGGGGTATACATTTAACATATAATCCTATTTTGTATTTTTCTTTTTTTTAAAGAAGGAAAGATATTGGATGTATAAATAGCATTTCCTTTTTTTAAAATAAAACAAACAAAATGAAAGTATTAAAATTTGGCGGAACTTCGGTAGCCAATGCACAAAATATAAAACTAGTTCTGGACATAGTCATTAATAAAGCACAAGAGGAAAAATTAATAGTAGTAGTTTCTGCTTTTAGCAAAGTAACGGATTTACTGCAACTCGCTTCCCAAAAAGCGGCTGCGGGTGATGAAAGCTTCAAAGATATTCTTGCCGAAATAGAGAAAAAACATTTAGATGCTTTAAAAGAATTTATTCCTGTAAGTGAACAAAGCAGCTTGTTAAGCCATGTAAAAAGGATCGTAAACCATCTGGAAACTTTATTGGACGGCTGTTTTCTTTTGGGTGAATTATCGAATAGAACTTCTGATACTATTCTAAGTTTTGGAGAATTATTGTCTTCTTACATTATCGCAGAAGCATTAAAACAAAATCTAAAAAACAGCGGTTATAAAGACAGTCGCGAATTAATAAAAACTGATAATCATTTCGGGAAAGCCACAGTAAATTTTGAAGTTTCAAATCAATTAATTGCTGATTTTTTTGCATCGAATGATAATCAAGTGGTTGTAATGCCCGGATTTATTGCCGCATCACTTGATGGCATAAATACTACTTTGGGCCGTGGTGGTTCCGATTATACAGCTGCAATTCTGGCGGGAGCATTGAATTCTTCCGACTTAGAAATTTGGACAGATGTAAACGGTATGTTTACCGCCAATCCAAAAATTGTAAAACAAGCACAGCCTATTGCTTTCATTTCTTACCAAGAAGCGATGGAGTTGTCGCATTTTGGTGCCAAAGTTTTATACCCGCCAACCATTCAACCGGTATTGAAAAGGAATATTCCAATTCTTATCAAAAATACTTTTGAGCCAAAAGCCGAAGGAACTTATATTTCAAATCAAGAAATGGCGCACACTAATCCGGTAAAAGGAATTAGCCATATCGATAACATCACCTTAATAACTCTTGAAGGATCTGGAATGATTGGTGTCAGCGGTTCTTCTAAAAGGCTTTTTGAAGTATTGTCGCATGAAAATATCAATGTAATTTTCATTACTCAGGCTTCCTCGGAGCATTCAATTTGTATTGGAATCTTAAATTCTGATGCTGAAGTTGCCGAAGAAGCTATAAATAAAGCTTTTGAAATTGAGATATTACAAAACAAAATTGACCCTTGTATTGTTGAAAAAAACCTTTGCATTATTGCTTTAGTTGGTGAAAACATGAAAAATCACCAAGGCTTAAGTGGTCGAATGTTTAGTACTTTGGGGAAAAATAACGTAAACATCAGAGCGATTGCGCAAGGAGCTTCCGAAAGAAATATTTCGGCGGTTATCAACGAAAGAGATGTTAAGAAGGCGTTGAATACCTTACACGAAAACTTTTTTGAAGAAAATACAAAGCAGTTGAACCTGTTTGTGATGGGTGTTGGAAATGTAGGGGAGAAATTCATCGAGCAAATTCACCAACAAAAGAAATTCCTAAAAGAAAATCTAAAAATAAATCTGCGCGTTATTGCGTTGTCCAATTCTCGAAAAATGTATTTTGACGAGGACGGAATCGCTTTAAAAGAATGGCAATTTTTATTGGAAACCGGAGAACCTGCTGACAAAGAAAAGTTCATTGCAAACGTAAAAGAACTGAATTTACGCAACAGTATTTTTGTGGATATCACAGCTAATGAAAGTGTATCTAAAACCTACGAACAATATTTAAAACGAAATATTGCCGTAGTCACTTGTAACAAAATTGCTTGTGCATCGGAGTATGACAATTATAAAAAATTAAAAAAACTATCCAGACAATTCAACGCTCCGTTTCTGTTTGAAACTAATGTTGGAGCTGGATTACCAATTATTGATACCGTAAAAAACCTGATTGCCTCTGGTGATAAAGTGAATAAAATTCAAGCTGTTTTATCAGGAAGTTTGAACTTTATCTTTAATAATTTTGATAAAAAAAACACTTTTCATGATGTCGTTAAAGAAGCTGGTGTACAAGGATTTACAGAACCGGATCCTAAAATTGATTTGAGCGGAATTGACGTTGCCCGAAAGATATTAATCCTGATCAGAGAAAGCGGTTACAAAATGGAAATTGACGAAATTGCGAATGAATCGTTTATGCCGGCTGAATGTCTCGAAACAACTTCAAATGAAGCTTTCTTCGAATCCCTGAAAATTCATGCGGCACATTTTGAAACTATTTACAAGGAGGCTTTAAGCAAAGATTCTCGTTTAAAATATGTGGCACAATTCGAAAACGGAAAAGCAAATGTTAGTTTAAGATTCATTCCTAAAGACCATCCTTTTTACAATTTGGAAGGAAAAGACAATATTGTTTTATTCTTTACGGACCGCTATGTGGACCAACCTTTATTGATAAAAGGTGCAGGTGCCGGAGCTGCAGTTACGGCTTCAGGAATTTTTGCTGATGTGATTAGAATTGGAAACGTATAAGAAATAGTTTAAAGTTTTCTTTGTTTAAAGTTTCAAGTTCTACAACTGGCAACAACTTTAAACCTGAAACTTTAAACATGAAACAAGAAATCATGAATGAAATAAAAATATTTTGCCCCGCTACAATCGCCAATCTTTCTTGTGGATTTGATGTCCTCGGACTGTGTTTAGAAACTGCGGGTGACGAAATGATTATTCGAAAATCAGACATAAAAGGGATTCGCATCACTAAAATTGTGGGTGCTGATTTGCCTTTGGAAACCGAAAAAAATGTGGCCGGAGTATCTGCTTTGGCGCTGCTCGAAGCCGTTGAAACGGAATTTGGTTTTGAGATCGAAATCTACAAACACATCAAAGCCGGAAGCGGAATTGGAAGCAGTGCCGCCAGTTCAGCGGGTGCTGTTTTTGGAATCAATGAATTACTAGGACGTCCATTTACGAGAAAAGAATTGGTTTTATTCGCTATGCAAGGCGAAAAATTAGCCAGCGGAAACGCTCATGCTGATAACGTTGCTCCTGCACTTTTGGGCGGCTTTACGTTGGTGAGAAGTTCAAATCCATTAGACATTATTAAAATAGAAAGTCCATCAGAATTGTACGCCACTGTGGTACATCCTCAAATTGAGTTGAAAACTTCGGACGCACGTTCCGTATTGAAACAAACGGTTTCCTTGAAAAGTGCCATTACGCAATGGGGAAATGTAGGCGGATTAATTGCCGGATTGTACACCAAAGATTATGAATTAATCGGACGTTCATTACATGATGAAATCGTAGAGCCGTTGCGAAGTGTATTGATTCCAGGATTTGATTTAATCAAAAAAACAGCTTACGAAAACGGAGCCTTAGGTTCTGGAATTTCAGGTTCAGGTCCTTCAATTTTTGCTTTAAGCAAAGGAAAGGAAACCGCTGATAAAATTGCAAAAGCCATGAGCGCTGTTTACGACGACATGAATTTACCTTATGAAATTCATGTTTCTAAAGTGAACGATGAAGGAATGAAAATTTTATAGCACAAATTAAAGGAGAACACTTAAAATGAAACATTTAAGATTTTTGATTAACGATTTTTGACCCAAGCGTCAACGAACTGACGAAGCATTTCAGATGTAGCTTATCTTCGAGAACAAATAAAAAACCGTTAATCTTAAATCAGAAATCAAAAATCACAATGAAATATTACAGTTTAAACCATAACGCACCCAAAGTTTCTTTCCAAGAAGCCGTAATACAAGGATTAGCAACCGATAAAGGATTGTATTTCCCGGAAACCATTACCCCGTTAGCACCTGCTTTTTTTGATGCTATCGAAAAATTAAGCAACGAGGAAATTGCTTTTGAAGCGATTCAACAATTTGTGGGTGACGAAATCCCAGAATCAACTTTAAAGCAAATCATTGCCGAAACTTTATGTTTTGATTTCCCTCTCGTTGAAGTGGAAAAAGACATTTATTCCCTTGAATTGTTTCATGGCCCAACCATGGCCTTCAAGGATGTAGGCGCACGATTCATGTCACGTTGTTTAGGTTATTTCAATAAAGATAACAAAGACAGTAAAAACACAGTTCTTGTAGCAACTTCCGGTGATACTGGTGGCGCTGTGGCCAGCGGTTTCCTTGGCGTAAAAGGCGTTGAAGTGATAATACTGTATCCATCAGGAAAAGTGAGCGATATTCAGGAACGACAATTAACCACTTTGGGTCAGAATATTAAAGCGCTTGAAGTGGATGGCGTTTTTGATGATTGCCAGGATATGGTCAAAAAAGCGTTTTTGGACGAAAGTCTAAAACATAAAAACCTGACTTCGGCGAATTCGATAAATATTGCACGCTGGTTGCCGCAAATGTTTTATTTTTTCTTTGCGTATAAAGTCTTAAAAAAACAAGATAAACCTTTAGTTTTCTCTTGTCCAAGTGGAAATTTCGGAAATGTTTGTGCGGGGATTATTGCAAAAAAAATGGGATTGCCTATTGAGCATTTTGTAGCCGCTACGAATGTAAATGATACTGTTCCGAGGTTTTTAGAAAA
Source organism: Flavobacterium zhoui (assembly GCF_042787235.1). Classification (NCBI taxonomy): domain Bacteria; kingdom Pseudomonadati; phylum Bacteroidota; class Flavobacteriia; order Flavobacteriales; family Flavobacteriaceae; genus Flavobacterium; species Flavobacterium zhoui. The sequence goes on along the minus strand of NZ_JBHZPY010000014.1, from coordinate 5,073 downwards.
TGGAATTTACGATCCAAAACCTTCTATCGCTACGATTTCGAATGCGATGGATGTGGGGAATCCAAGTAATTTCATCCGAATTCAGGAAATGTACGACAATGATTTAGAGCAATTTAAAAAAGATTTTTCTTCGTTTACATTCTCTGATGCAGAGACTTTAGAAGCCATGAAAACCATTTACAATAGTGATGGTTATATTGCAGAACCTCACGGAGCTGTTGGTTATCTAGGATTGAAAAAAGAATTACAAAACCACCCAAATGCTATAGGTATATTCTTAGAAACCGCCCATCCTATTAAGTTTTTGGATACAGTTGAACCAACATTAAACGTAAAACTGCCGATTCCAACACAAATTGAAAGTGTATTAGGAAAAGAGAAAGTAAGTGTAAAGATTAAAACGTATGAAGAATTGAAAGCGTTTTTAGCCTAGTTTCTATAGCTCCCTCTTAAAAAGACAAAAACGGCTGAAAAATTTCTCAGCCGTTTTGTTTTAAATAATTCTAATATATCAAATTCGAGCAGTTTAAAACTAAATCGCTCGAATTTGAAATAGTAAAGAATCTTACAATTTATTAAACTTAAACTTCTGCCCGCCAATCGATGCTTCGTACATGAGTCCCCCTTTTTGCATGGTGAATACCATGACGCCTTCTGTATATTTTACATTTGCGGAGGCACCTTCGGTTACGGCAACTGCTGAAGCTTGAGCGGAAAACTCGAATCGACTTTCTTTAAACCGTTCCAATTCCTTTTTTGTCTCAAAAAATATTACCTCTCGGTACGCTTGTCCGCCTGCCTGAAATCCTATGCTCAATTGCGACAATTTAGCCATACCGACCATCGTGTTATGTTCATATACAACACCGTTTCCAGCTGCTCCTCCAATACCAAATCCTGCTTTACCAACATTAGGAAAAATAACATAACCTGCCGCTTTTTCAAAAAGTCCTTTCATTAAAGGATCACTTTTAATGAACTCTGCTTTGGCGGTATGACTGTCTGCAATAACTTTATTTTTTCTAGCAGTCGATTGCCCAAATGTAGGTGTTACGTTTATTGCAAAAGCAATCAGTATTATCCAAATAATCTTTAAATTTTTCATATATTACAGCTATTAAATTAGTATTAAATTTCTTTATTCAAAGTTAAGATAAATTCCTTAAAAAATTCAATTTAGCATTGATTATCAATACTATAGATAATATAAATTTCGATTTATCAGGTCATTATCACACAAAACTAAATTAACAGAATTACTTTGAAGGAATGTTACACAATTATTGCTTTTACTTTCAGAATTACTTTTTTGAAATTAGAACTTTTGCTTTCAAGTATTTTTAGCTTTCAACCTCGATAGTTGGGATTTCTCCAATTCCTCTAGGTTCTATAATACCAAAATCTAATTGTGTTATCCTTTTTTCTACCTTTGAAAAAGACAAATAAAAAAATATAACATTAGTATTCATGATTACAAAATCAACTTTAGAAGACGTTTCCTTATTAAATAAATTAATCAATTCAGCGTATCGCGGGGAATCTTCTAAAAAAGGATGGACCACTGAAGCCAATATTCTAGAAGGACTCCGAACTAATGAACAAGAACTTGCTGAAATCATTCAGAATACAAAAAATACAATTCTGAAATTTACGGAGAACGAACAGATTATAGGTTGTGTGTTGTTGGTGGAGAAAGAACAAAAATTGTATTTAGGCATGCTGACCGTTTCGCCAGAATTACAAAACAGTGGCATTGGCAAAAAATTATTGCAGCAGGCCGAAATTCATGCTTCAACTCTGGGATTACCAAAAATTGTAATGACAGTGATTTCCGTTCGGGAGGAATTGATAGCATGGTACAAACGTCATGGTTATGCAGATACAGGAGCAAGAGAACCGTTCCCTGCAAGCGATGTTCATATTTCAATCTCCGAACAACCCTTGGAATTAATTGTGTTAGAGAAAAAAATAGCGTAATTTCATAGTCCATTTACAAAAATGGTTAACTGGTTATAAACAAATCTTAATTCAAAATGAAAAATAGCAACAAAACACTAGTAATAAAAGATTTAGAGGAAAAATCAGTTCTTGTTTCCAGAGAATTTAATGCTCCGCTTGAAAAAGTGTGGCGTGCTTACACGGAAAGTGAATTACTGGAACAATGGTGGGCACCACAACCTTGGAAAGCCGAAACTAAAACAATGGACTTCTCAGTTGGTGGATATTGGTTGTATGCTATGGTAAGTCCTGAAAATGAAAAACACTGGGGACGAATGGACTATACTGCAATAAGACCTCACGAAAGCTTTGAAATCAAAGATAGTTTTTGTGATGCAGAAGGAAATGTAAACACTTCCCTACCCGTTTCAACTGGATCAATTGTTTTTACTCAAACAAACAATGGTACTTTGGTTGAATTCAAGATGATTTATTCAAGTGAAGAAGAAATAAAGACCATAATAGAAATGGGCTTTGAGCAAGGTATTACTGCTTGCCTTGAACAATTGGAAAAGTTATTTCAAGAAAATAGAATCTAGCGATAAGTAAAATTTCTCTTAATCTTCGGCTGCTCGCGTAAGGGATTGCGGCGGTATCCTTTATTTTTTTTCTTTCAAAAAATAAAGATAGAGCCAAAAGCCCGACCCCAAAGCCGCAAATTCGTGAATATAAAACGGGATTTTCTGCTTTGGGGTTACGCCCAAATTATGACTACAATTTTTGAGTTTAAATCTCTTTTACAAAACAATTTCTTCAAACAGGCGTTGTGTTGTTTGTTCCAAATCATCGCACATGCCCGGATGCGGTCTTGAGGTTTGAATAGCCGAACTACGAATGGCGGTCAACCAACGGAAACGGGACGGAATATCGAATTGCGCTATTGGCCCACCCGATTTCTCGCCATGTCCCACCTTCTCAAATGCCTGCAAATTTAAATGCATTTGTTCCAAATCTAAATCGGCTGAAAACAATTGAAGTTTAGCTTCATTAATTGAACAGAGCACTTTTATAAACTTGGCTTTTTTGCAAAAGAGTATAATACCCACATTGAGGAATTCTTCGCGTTCTACCCTTGGTACAACCCGGATTACGGCATACTCATATAAGTGTTTCTCTTGCATTTTGGGCTTCATTTATAAAAATTTCGGAATGGTTTAAGCGTATGGATAAAAACTGGAAATAAACTTCCCGGATGGCTTCGGGAGTTTCATCCGTATCTTCCCATTGCAGCCATTCCAACGGAATAAGATTCACAATGGACTGTAGCACTTTGTCAGTTAATATTTCTTTGAATATCGCATCCGTTTCTTTTAGCAAAGAAGCCTGAGGTAATAATACGTGGTCTTTTATCAGTGCAAAAGGGCTTTGTGCATGCTTTTCCCAATTAGTCCAAGAATGATGAAAATATAGACTTGCACCGTGATCAATCAGCCACAATTCCTTGTGCCAAATCAACATGTTTGTATTTCTGAATGTCCGGTCGACATTAGTAATAAAGGCATCCAACCAAACAATTTGAGACGCTAAAACAGGATCAACAACCGTTACAACAGGATCGTAATTGATGGCACCCGATAAATAATGCAAAGCCAAATTAAGTCCCTGACTTCCTTGAAGCAAGTCCTGAATTTCTTCGTCGGCTTCTGTTCGTCCGAAAGCTTCGTCGAGATTGGCATAAACCAATTCGGGCATTTTTAGGTTTAAAACACGGGCTATTTCACCGCCAATTAATTCGGCGATTAAGGCTTTTACACCGTGACCGGCACCTTTGAATTTCAACACATATTTAAAATCGTCATCGGCTTCCGCAAGTGCAGGTAAGGAACCTCCTTCCCGCAAAGGAGTGATGTATCTTGTAACATTTACGGTTCTAAGATGGGGTGTTTTTTCCATAATTGAATTGGATAAAGCTATTTTTCTTGACTACAAACTTACAAATAAGTAGGATGAATTTAATTACAATTTTGTAGAATGATTGCGTATAATTTGTCACGAATGACAAATGGAAAACAAAATACTAATCCTTGTTTTCTAAACTCAAAAAGGCTTTCCCAATATTTGCAATAACATCCGAAGCAACAAAGGATTGATAACCGGTTTCGGGCAAAGCAATATCAGCAGTTAATCCGTGAAGGTAAACACCCAATATGGCTGCATTTATTGGTTCATAGGATTGGGCCAATAAACTGGTGATCATTCCTGTTAAAACATCGCCCGATCCTGCGGTGGCCAGAGCCGCATTTCCTGTTGTATTTTCGTAAATTGTATCGCCATCAATTATATGAGTTGGAGCGCCCTTCATCACAATAATAAGATGATATTGTTTTGAAAAAGTTATTGTTTTTTCGATTTTTTCAGGTTCTGAATTCCATTTTCCTATCAATCGCTCCAATTCTTTGGGATGTGGTGTAATAATGGTTTTAGGATGTAATAAAGAAAGCCAAGATTTATTTTGGGATAGAATATTCAACGCATCCGCATCAATGACCAAAGGTGTTTTATTGGTTTTTAGGAATTCATGAAAAGCTGTTTGCGTGGCAACTTCCTGCCCTATTCCCGGACCAATTCCTATCGCTTGTGGCTTGATATCGAAAGTGATATTCGAGATGAATTTTTCCTGAACATCAGTCAAAACCATCACTTCGGGAATGGAGATTTGCACAATTTCATACCCGCATTTTGGAATAAAAGCAGTGACTAAACCGCAACCGCTTTTAAGAGCCGCTTTGGATGAAAGACAAACAGCTCCAATTTTTCCATAGCTTCCGCCAATGATTAAAGCGTGACCCTGAATGCCTTTGTGAGTATGTGTATCAACGCGTTTATAGAGTTTTAGGATTTCGATTTTGTCAATAAAAATGGGATTCATCGGAGGATTAGTTTGTTTAAAATTACAAATTATTAACCGAATTTAATGATTCTAATTCTAAAAATTTGGCGTTCTGAAAATTTAAGTTCTAACCCGTTGGGTGTAATTATTTAAAGCAAAATAAATTGATTAGATATTGGTCAAGATACTGAAATTCAGTATCTTGAAGTCGCTAAACAACCAATATCTATGTCAAATATAGTAAA
>NZ_JBHZPY010000013.1:0-130136 GCF_042787235.1 Flavobacterium zhoui | reverse complement strand
TTTACTATATTTGACATAGATATTGGTTGTTTAGCGACTTCAAGATACTGAATTTCAGTATCTTGACCAATATCTAATCAATTTATTTTGCTTTAAATAATTACACCCAACGGGTTACATTATAGTCTTTACATACAATACTTTAATTAATATTGGCTATTTATTCTTATTTTAGCGGTAACAAATTTAGTTAAACGAAAGCCATGAACTTCTTTTTCAAAAAAAAATTCATAATTCCGGTTGTTGCCTCGGCATTTCTATTTATTGGAACGAGTTTCAAAGACGATTTTTTTGAAATTGCAAAACAAATAGAGATATTCACTACGCTTTTTAAGGAATTGAATAAGAATTATGTTGACGAGACCAATCCTGGTCAATTAATGGACAAAGCCATCAATGGAATGTTAGGAAGCCTTGATCCTTACACCGTATATTTCAATGAACAGGATGTAGTTAAATTTAAAATAAACAATACCGGAGAATATACCGGAATTGGTGCTTTGTTAACACGAAAAGAGGATAAACTTACGGTAAAAGAAATTTACAAAAATTTCCCTGCCTATAAAGCCGGTCTCAAGCCCGGTGATGAAATTATACAAATAGGCGATGTCCTTTTGTCTGCTTTCAAAGAAGATGCCTCACAGCTCTTTAAAGGTGCAAAAAACACCAAAATTGACATCAAGTATATCCGTCAGGGAAAAACCAATACAACCCAAATTGTACTGGACGAGGTAGAAATCAAGTCGGTGCCATTCTTCGGAAAAATTGACGCAAAGACAGGCTATATCGTTTTATCGCATTTCAATAAAAAGGCTTCTCTTGAAACCAAAGAAGCTTTAGATCAACTAAAAAGAGAAGGTGCCGAAAGAATTATTTTGGATTTAAGAGACAACCCAGGAGGACTTTTGAATGAAGCCGTAAATATTTGTAATCTGTTTGTTCCAAAAAATGAGATCATCGTCACCACAAAATCAAAAATAGAGAAACACAATACGACCTACAAAACAACCAGAGAACCTATTGACACTCAGATTCCATTAATAATTATTGTAAATGGGAAAAGTGCCTCGGCTTCTGAAATTGTTGCTGGTGCGTTGCAGGATTTGGATCGCGCGGTGGTATTGGGAAGTAGAAGTTACGGAAAAGGATTAGTGCAAAGACCGGTTGATTTAACATATGGGACGCAACTAAAAGTAACAATTGCACGCTATTATACGCCTTCGGGAAGATGCATTCAAGCGTTAGATTATGCACATAAAGACAAAGATGGCGTAGCTGTAAGAACGGAAGAAAAAAACTTTAATGCTTTCAAAACCCGAAAAGGAAGGACTGTCTATGATGGAGGCGGGATTCAACCAGATGTAGAACTTAATGAAACAAAATTAAGCCCAATCACCACGGCCTTAATCAAAAATGATGGGATTTTTAATTATGTAACTCGTTATTATTACAAAAATTCAACTTTAGGGGATCGCATCCCGTCAATTTCTGATTCCGATTATTTAGATTTTAAACAATTTTTAAAAGCCCAAAAATTCAATTTTGACACCGAAACCGAGTTGGCATTGAAAAATACTTTGGCTACAGCCAAAAAAGAAAAAATAGACGAATCTATTGCTTTAGAATACCAACAATTGCTAAGTGCACTTCAAAAAAGTGAAGACCAATTATTGGATAAAAATCAGAAAGAAATAAAAAATCTTATTTTAGATGAAATTATAAAAAGATACCAATACCAAGAGGGTTTGTATCAATATTACATCAAAAACAATGCAGAGGTTAAAAAAGCTATTACTATTTTAGATAACAATTCAGAGTATAAATCTATTTTGAAAATTTAATGAATATTATTTTCCGAATACTAGTTTTACTGTTTTTTTGCCATCTATCAGCCCAAGTAAAACCGGTTGAGACGGTTTATTTTGAATTTGACAAATCCGATCTTTACAACTCCCAAATCAAAACCATCATTGATTTTGCAAAAAATGCTGATACTTCTAAAATAGAATCTATCCAAATTTACGGCTATTGTGATGACCGCGGAGCCAATGATTATAATTATACATTGTCAAAAAGCAGGGTGAAAACGGTTCAAGACATCCTAACTTACAACGGTTTTAGCAAAAATAAAATTGTTATTATTGAAGGAAAGGGACGTGTGATTATTCAAAAAGACTCCATTGAGGACCTAACGGAAATTCGAAATAAAAATAGACGAGTTGACTTGTTTGTTGTTAAGAAAAATAGCTACGGTAAAGATATTTATAATTCCTTTCAAGAAAACCACAAAGTTGGTGATCGTATCTATTTAGAAAACATTCTTTTTGCATTAGGAAGAAGCGAGCTCACGTTACAATCAAAAAAGGAATTAGATAAAATTGCTTTGCTTTTGCAAAAACATCAAACACTTCAATTTGAAATTAGAGGCCATGTCTGTTGCACGCCCAGTTCTTTTGACGATGCAATTGATGAAGCCACGCATGAAAGGAAACTTTCGTTGAATCGCGCCAGAAATGTGTTTAAATATCTAGTATCTAAAAATATTAATAGTCTTCGAATGAGCTATAAAGGTTGTGGTAATAAATTCCCTCTTGGAAAAGGGGAAGCACTTGATCGAAGAGTAGAATTTCTTATTTTGAAAATATAATTATCCTCTCTTCATTTCAATATGCGGAATATCATCCTCTAAATACATTTCACTAGTTTGAACAAATCCATGGCTTTCGTAGAATTTTTTAAGATACAATTGAGCTCCGATGGTAATTTGGCTTTCGCCAAAATAAAGTAGAACACCAGCAATAGCTTCACGCATTAAGTCATGACCCCATTTCCTGTCGCGATAATTTGCATCAACGGTTACTCTGCCAATAGAGGCATTGTCAAAACTGATTCCAGCCTTGAAAAGTCGGGCATGAGCCACAATTTTTCCTTCGAATTCTCCAAAAAGATGCAACGCCACTTTGTCCTTACCGTCAAGGTCAAGATAAACACAGTTTTGTTCCACTACAAATATCTCGCTTCGTAACCGTAGTAAATCGTATAGTTCGTGAACAGAAAGTGCCTCAAAAGGCTTTATACTCCATTTTAACATCGTGTGGTTTTTATACTATTTTATAGAATGCAAATTAAAGAAAATAAAAATCAGTTTTTCAAAACAGTGACGGATTTTATGATGGACTCTAATTCGTGCATCAAATCCCGTTTCTCTTTTGAAGGCGCGTAACAGAAACCCTCTAAAACCAAGATTCTATTATTATTTCTATCAATAATTGCATAATTAATAAAAGGTCCTGCCATAAAATCATTTTTTAGTTCCCAGGTTCCCTTAGTCTCATAGGTTTTTTTTCCGTCAAGGGTAATCTTGAATATATAGGGTGCATAGGCCTCTTCTGTAATCATATTAGACTGCGGCTCGGTACCACTGATATATAAAGCACCAATTGAATCTCGCATTTTAACAATACTGCTAATCAAATTTGAGTTCTTTTTTAAGGAACTGATAGGAACTTCATAAATTAACAGGCTTGTGTTACCACCGATTATTTCCTTTTTCAGCCAAATAAATTTACTTTTATGGAGAACGTAGGCGTATGCAGAAGGGATTTTTATCGAGATCTGGAATTTGTTGGCAATAATTTTAGGATCAATTAGCAATTGACTGTTAATTCTTTGGCTTTCGGCTATTTCCATTTGCTTGATCAATCGAATCATTTTGGCTGCATTTTTTTCAATGCTTTTTATAATATCAGTACTTGTTTTTCCTGAAATATGAAATACATTTTGAGGGGATGCGTACTGATTTTTAATTATTTCAAACTTATTATCTTCTCCTTTTTTCACCACTATAATTGTCCTATTGTCGGTCATAAAACCTTCCAAAAGTTTAATAGGATATTGATTTATGGAAAAAAGGGGTTCTTCCTGGGGCAAACCAATGACTGGCGCGGCAAACTTATTACGGATGCTATCTCCCACCTCACCATTCCACAACTGGTCATCAATAATAACAGAAATCGTATTAATTTTTCCAGTTGTTTTTCGAGGTAAATTATCACTTTTCTTTGCACACGAAAAGAATAGAAAGAAAATAAACAGAAATAAAAAAAGGGCTTTATTCATTATAATTTAATTATGAAATAAAACCCAAATTTATAAAAGTTAATTGTACTATCCGTTTATTTTTAGCTTCATTCCGGGTTTAATATCTTCCCCGCGAATATCATTCCATTTTTCAGGACTGAAATTGCGAACAGATAAAATATTCCGCTGTTTTATAATCGGCTAGTATAATTTCAAACTTGTATTATAATTATTCCAAGATGGCAGCAATTCCAGGCAATACTTTACCTTCCAGCATTTCAAGCATAGCACCTCCACCAGTAGAAACATAACTCATCTTATCTTCTAACCCAAATTGTTTTACTGCAGCAACTGAATCTCCACCACCTACAAGAGAGAAAGCTCCGTTTGCAGTTGATTCAGCAATGAAATTTCCAAGGGTAATTGTCCCGTTAGCAAAACTTTCCATTTCAAAAACGCCTAATGGACCATTCCAAAGAATAGTTTTAGACTCCATGATTACTTTTTTGAAGTTTTCCAACGATTTTGGCCCAGCATCAAGTCCCTGCCATCCATCAGGAATTTCTTTTACGTCAACAATTTGAGTATCGGCAGTATTTGAAAATGCATTTGCTGCAACAACATCAACCGGAATATGAATTTGAACACCTTTTTCTTTGGCCAATCTCAAAATTTCCAAAGCCAATTCTTGTTTGTCATCTTCACAAATAGAATCTCCAATTTTACCTCCTAAAGCTTTCACGAAAGTAAATGTCATTCCACCTCCAATAATCATGTGATCCACTTTGTCCAGAATGTTTTCGATAACCGTAATTTTAGAAGATACTTTAGATCCACCAAGAACTGCTGTTACAGGTTTTTCACTGTTTTTCAAAACTTTGTTCAAGCTTTCAATTTCTTTAGCTAACAACAATCCGAAACATTTTTCAGTTGGGAAAAACTGAGCAATTATTGTAGTCGAAGCGTGTGCTCTGTGCGCTGTTCCAAATGCATCGTTTACATAAATATCACCAAGTGAAGCTAATTCTTTTGCAAAAGAAACATCTCCAGCTTCTTCTTCGCTATGAAAACGTAAATTTTCCAATAATAAAACTTCTCCAGCCTGTAATTTAACTGCTGCATCTTTAGCTGCAGAACCAATACAATCTGAAACAAACTGAACTGGAACTCCAAGCACTTCTGATGTAGTTTTTAAGATATGTTTCAATGAATATTTCTCTTCAACTCCTTTTGGTCTTCCTAAATGTGACATCAAAATTACGCTTCCGCCTTGAGCAAGAATCGCGTCAATTGTTGGTTTTGCTGCTTCGATACGAGTAGCATCTGTTACATTAAAATTTTCGTCTAAAGGCACGTTGAAATCAACGCGGATTATGGCTTTTTTATTTTTGAAATCAAAATCGTTTAAAGTTTTCATTAGGTCTATTTTTAGTTTGTATGTTTTTGAAATGATAACAAATATAGAACTTTTAGACTACTAATAAATTTGATGAAATCAAATAAATCCCATTCTTAGTAACGAAATCGATGTAAATTAATAAAAAATGTTTCTTTTTATTAGTATAACTGTTTTTTAATCCTGAAATATGTTAATTTAAATAACTAAAAAACATCTTTATTCAACTGTTATTTTACAAACTTCCTAACGTGAAACTTTGCCTACTAAAATTTTAGACTAAACCATTTTCTGCTATCTTTGCTTTATGCAATTTTCAGAAATTTTAGGTCAGGAACATATTAAAAGTCATTTGACAAAAAGTGCTAATCTGGGCAGAATTCCTCAGGCACAATTGTTCGTTGGTCCTGAAGGAAGCGGTACTTTACCTATGGCAATCGCTTATGCGCAATATATCATTTGCAGCAACCAGAACGCTGATAACTTCGGTCCAAATGAAGCGTGTAACCTGAAATTCAATAAAATTTCGCATCCGGATTTGCATTTTATTTACCCGACCGTAAGCACCGAAGAGGTGAAAACAAAACCAAAAAGTATTGACTTCATTACAGAATGGCGGCAGTTTTTAAGCGAAAATCTTTACGGAAGCTTATTTGATTGGTATCAAACTCTTGGCGTTAAAAATAAACAGGGTGAAATTAGAGTAGACGATGCACAGGAAATCCTGAAATCTTTGGCTTTAAAATCTTATGAAGGCGGATACAAAGTAATGATTATTTGGATGGCTGATAAATTGAATATTGCCGCTTCCAATAAATTATTGAAATTACTGGAAGAGCCTACTGATAAAACTGTTTTTATCTTAATTTCGGAAAACGAAGAAGATATTATTCAAACGATTCGTTCCCGTTGCCAAGTTTTACATTTTAATGGTTTGCCAGAAAAAATTATTTCTGAAGCCTTAGTTTCAAGAGAAAATATTGAATCTAAAACGGCTGTAAAAATAGCGCACCAAGCGCAAGGAAATTATAACAAAGCGCTACAATTATTGCAACCTGACAGCGAAACTGTTTTTTTTGAAAAATGGTTTGTTGACTGGGTTCGTGCCGCTTTTAGAGCCAAAGGAAATACCGCAGCCATTCAGGATTTGATTCAGTGGAGCGAGCAGATTGCGGGTTTGGGAAGAGAGACTCAAAAGAAGTTTTTACACTTTTGTATCGATATGTTCCGTCAGGCCTTATTATTAAATTACCAAACTGAAAGTTTAGTTTACATGGAGCCGCAAGTAGAGAAGTTCAAACTCGAGAATTTTGCGCCCTTTGTCAATGGCAATAATATAAATGATATCTTTAAGGAACTTTCGGATGCTATGTATCACATTGAGCGCAACGGAAATGCAAAAATAATTTTAACCGATTTATCAATCAAACTTACCCGCTTAATTCACAAAAAATAAAAACATGAACAACATTACTTCTATTTTAATTTTAATTTTTTTGGCCATTACTTTTCTTCAATCCGGTTACGACAAACTGTTTTATTGGAAAGATAATGTGGAGTGGCTAAAAGGTCATTTTGCAAAAACCCCATTAAAAAACCAAGTGCCTTTAGCCTTGCTAAATATTTTAATTTTAGAATTAATCTCCGGTATTTTATGTGTTGTTGGCTGTATCGAATTATTTGTAAACAACGGAAGAATTTTTGGCTTTTACGGAGCTGTTTTTTCTTGCGTGACTTTACTAATGTTACTTTTCGGACAGCGACTGGCTAAAGATTATGATGGTGCCAGAACTATCGTTATTTATTTTATCCCCGCTATACTGGCTGTGTATTGGTTAAACTAAAAAACACAAATTACATTACAAACAATAATTACATTGACAAAAAAAATGACTCCAAAACATCCTTCCGAATCTTTAACGACATTAACCGATTTAGTTTTACCAAGTGAGACCAATCCTTTGAACAATCTTTTTGGCGGTGAATTATTAGCCCGTATGGATCGCGCAGCAAGTATTGCGGCTAGAAGACATTCAAGAAGAATTGTAGTTACAGCATCCGTAAATCACGTGGCTTTTAACAGAGCTATTCCTTTGGGAAGTGTAGTAACTGTTGAAGCTAAAGTTTCCAGAGCTTTCAAGAGTTCAATGGAAATATACATCGACATCTGGGTAGAAGACCGGGAATCTGGTAACAAAACCAAGGCTAATGAAGCTATTTATACTTTTGTGGCTGTAGATGACACCGGAAGACCGGTCGAGGTTCCCCAAATAGTTCCGGAAACAGAACTGGAAAAACAACGTTTTGATGCCGCTTTACGCCGCAAGCAATTGAGTTTGGTTTTAGCAGGAAAAATGAATCCTCACGACGCTACTGAATTGAAGGCATTATTCTTGTAAAAAAGAAATAAATGTATTGCCTTATGATACAAAATGAGGGTTGAAAAATAATTTCGAAAGGCAAATTTCACATCAAAAAAAGAAGTATTTTTACGAAAATATATGTGACTCTAAAATGAAATTTTCAGGGGAATTATTCATCCTGTCAGTTTTTTACGATTATAAAAAATAATACAAATAGATGAAAGAAAAGGTAAAAGAGAAGATGAGTACAGAGAAAGAAGCTAAATTAAAAGCGTTACAACTTACGCTAGACAAATTGGATAAAACCTACGGAAAAGGTACGGTGATGAAAATGGGTGACAAAGCCATTGAGGAAGTAGAAACTATTTCTTCCGGGTCTTTAGGAATCGATTTAGCCTTAGGAGTTGGTGGATATCCAAGAGGAAGAATTATTGAAATATACGGTCCGGAATCATCTGGAAAAACAACTTTGACGCTTCACGCGATTGCTGAAGCTCAAAAAGCGGGTGGAATTGCTGCATTTATAGATGCGGAACATGCATTCGACAGAAATTATGCTGAGAAATTGGGTGTAGACATTGAAAATCTAATCATTTCTCAACCAGATAATGGAGAGCAAGCATTAGAAATTGCGGAGAACTTGATTCGTTCAGGAGCAATTGATATTGTTGTAATTGACTCCGTAGCGGCTTTGACTCCAAAAAGTGAAATTGAAGGCGAAATGGGAGATTCTAAAATGGGTCTTCATGCTCGTTTGATGTCTCAAGCCTTACGTAAATTAACTGGGACAATCAGCAAAACCCACTGTACTGTTTTCTTTATCAATCAGTTGAGAGAGAAAATTGGAGTAATGTTTGGAAATCCAGAAACTACAACTGGGGGAAATGCACTGAAATTTTACGCTTCGGTACGTTTAGATATTCGTCGTTCTACTCAAATTAAGGATGGTGATAACGTGCTTGGAAACAGAACCAAAGTAAAAGTGGTGAAAAACAAAGTGGCTCCGCCATTTAAAATCGCTGAATTTGATATCATGTACGGTGAAGGTATTTCAAAAACTGGAGAGATTTTAGATCTTGCCGTGGAATTTGAAATCATCAAAAAAGCGGGATCTTGGTTTAGTTATGGTGAAACCAAATTAGGACAAGGTCGTGATGCTGTTAAGTCTTTAATAAAAGACAATCCAGAATTAGCTGATGAGCTTGAAGAAAAAATTAAAGCTAGAATAAAAGAATTAGCAGAAGCATAAAACTAAAAAAGAGTTCACCAAGGTGAACTCTTTTTTTTATATAAGTTATAAAAAGCAAACTTATTTTCATCTTCAGTCCTCTCAAATTCCTCTAATTGAGAATAAATGATGTCTCTAACTTCTTCCCTCATCTCTTTTCTATTCTCCCCTGTCTTTCCCAATGTCTCTATATGAGAATGAATTTTGACCCTCATAAAACCAGGACTACCACTGAAAAAAGTATAGGAAAATCTTTTTTTATTGTCTGCAAAAGTAATGGGAACAATAGGGATTTTATGTTCTATAGCCAAACGAAAAGCACCGTCTTTAAAAGTATCTAATAATACCGATTCATCTTCGGGGACACCGCCTTCAGGGAAAATGCAAATACTTAGCCCTTGATTTATTCTTTTTTGAGCGCGATTAAAAACACCCATTTTACTTTTAGAACAATTCCTATCCACCAAAATACAGGTTCTTTTGTAGAAAAATCCAAATAAAGGAATCTTTGATAGTTCTTTTTTGCCTACAAAAACAAAAGGATTTTTGATTGTGGCAAGCATCAGCATAATATCAGCCATTGAGGTATGGTTGGCCACAATCATGTAACTTTTATCGGATTTCAGCTCTTGGTTTTCATCAATTTTATAGTAAAAACCCATTCCGAAAAGAATGAATTTTGCCCAAATTCGAGCCATCTTAAAAAAGTAAGGATAGCCACTTTCAGTCAAAATAGAAAGTACTAAAAAAGGAAACATAACCAATATAGGAATAGCCATTAAAACATAAAACCATACGCGCCAAAGTGTCCAAAAAATAATTTTTAATCCTCTCATAATGTCAAAAGTAAGGAATCGAACGTAAATAGCGCTAAAAGAATTCAATTTGGCAACTATAGTGTTAGAAAAAAATTACAATCCATGCGAACTTTGCCAAAAATTTTATGAACTTTGCGGTTAAAGTTAAAAATTACAATGGCAAATATACTTACCGGCGTACAAAGTACCGGAACACCACATTTAGGCAACTTACTTGGCGCAATCATTCCCGCAATAGCATTATCAAATAAATCAGAAAATGAATCGTTTCTTTTCATTGCCGATTTGCACTCCATAACGCAAATAAAAAACGGTGGAACCTTACGAACAAATACCTACAGTACGGCAGCGGCTTGGCTTGCCTGTGGTTTGAATGTTGATAAAGTCGTTTTCTACAGACAATCTGATGTGCCACAAACTGCGGAATTATCCTGGTATTTAAGTTGCTTTTTTCCTTTTCAACGCTTGACATTAGCGCATTCATTCAAAGATAAAGCGGACAGACTGGAAGATGTCAATGCCGGGTTGTTTTCGTATCCAATGCTGATGGCTGCCGATATTTTATTATATGATGCTGAGTTTGTTCCTGTTGGAAAAGATCAATTGCAACACCTTGAAATTACTCGTGATGTAGCCTCTCGCTTCAACCACCAAATGGGGGAAACGTTTGTGATTCCAGAAGCGATAATACAAAAAGACGGTATGTTGATTCCGGGAACCAATGGCGGAAAAATGAGTAAATCAGCGAATAACATTATCAATATTTTCCTGGATGATAAATCCTTGCGCAAACAAGTGATGAGTATTGAAACCGACAGCACACCTCTGGAAGATCCAAAAAATCCAGAAACCTGTAATGCGTTTGCCATATATAAATTATTGGCAAATGAAGAACAAATAGCCACAATGACTGCCAATTACATTGGTGGAAATTACGGTTACGGTCACGCTAAACAAGCCCTGTTTGAATTGATAACAGAAACCTTCAAAACCGAAAGAGAAAAATACAATTATTATATGAACAACTTTCCTGAAGTAGATGCTTTGCTAAAAATTGGTGCCAAAAAAGCAGCAGTTGTTGCGAATGGCGTTTTGGGAAAAGTAAGAGAAAAATTGGGATTTGAGGTTTAACAATCAATTTTTTAAACCATATAAGTCATATAAGTTTTTTTTTAAAAGTTACTTTTAGTTTAAGGTAATATTCACAAAAGCTTACATGACTTATATGTTAAAATCAAATCGGCTCAAATAATTTCCCAGGTAAAGGCCGAACTACACCTTTCAGTTCCATATTCTTAAAATATCGCTAAAAGTGGGTATTTTTTTATAGTTTAAAATTTAATATATTTATTTACAACTATTTAGTACTCTTTTAAAGACAATTTATGTCTATAATTGATTATATAGACATATGGATTTTAAATTAAAATATATGAAATCAGCAAAAAATACAGTAATATTAACAATATGTCTTTTGGTATTATCTTGTAACACATACAAGCGAGACCCTTTTTATTTCAGAAGTGATTCTAAATATAAAGATGAGTCTTTTTGGATTGATAATTTTAAAGATGAAGTCTTCTATGCGTGTCTTAAAGAAGGTTATAAAAACGACAGTATTTTTAAATTAATGGGAAAGAAAGATTTATTTAATGCATCTGAAGTATTTGATTTTAGTGAAATGGATAGCGCAAGAGTTTTAGGACGTAAAATAATTAAAAAAATGCCTCCGCCATTTATTCATATCGATGATAAAGATATTACTGGAATGAATTTTATTTCTGCAGCATGTTTACATTATTATGCAAGTCGTGAGTTAGATTCAATTGCTAAGGAAGCATATAAGAAGCATGCAAAAATGGCAAAAGAAAATAATAAATTTTGAAAAATTAAATTTAAAAAGCAGTTTCCGTATTTCGGAACTGCTTTTTCTTCTTTCAAATAGCCTCAAACAATTTCCCCGGCAAAGGCCGTATCACGCCTTTCAGTTCCATATTCAACAGCATTCCTGAGATTTTATAAATAGGAAAATCACAACGCAAGGCAATAATATCCATCAGTTCTTTCCCGGTTTTTAAAAGGTAATCGTATACTTTTTGTTCGTCGTCCTCTAAAGTCACAAACAATTGTTTTTGTATCGGTTTTATTTCTTTTTCCAAATCCCAATTCAAAATATAAATTAAATCGGCTGCACTAGTCAGGACATTTGCTTTTTGGGTTTTTATCAGGTTATTGCAACCTTGGCTGTATTTGTCTGTAACACGTCCCGGAACGGCAAAAACATCGCGATTGTAATCATTGGCCATGTTGGCCGTAATTAAGGAACCACCTCTATCCGCTGACTCAATTACAATGGTAGCTTCAGACATTCCAGCTACGATTCTGTTTCTACGCACGAAGTTTTCTTTATCCGGATTCGAGGAACTCCAAAACTCGGTCATGAAACCACCATTTTGTTCCACTTTCGCAACGTATTTTTTATGGGTTTTTGGGTAAATTTGGTTCAAACCATGAGCGACGACGCCTATCGTCTGCAAATTATTTTCCATTGCCAGTTGATGCGCCACAATATCAACACCGTAAGCAAAACCACTCACGATTATGGGATCAAGCGGTGCTAAATCTTCTATTAATTTTCTACAGAATTCCATGCCGTAAGACGTAATTTGGCGCGTTCCTACAATACTGATTATTTTTTTATTCTTTAGATTGATATTTCCTGATGTGAATAATAAAAGTGGTCCGTCAATACAATGTTTTAAGCGATCGGGATAATTTTCGTCCTGAAAATAAACGGCATTGATTCCATTCGATTTTATAAATTCCAGTTCCTGAGTCGCTTTTTCGAAAACCGATTTGTCTTTTAAATTTTTCAGCAAAACAGATCCTACTCCATCAATAGCAGCAAGTTGCGATACTTTTGTATTAAAAACTGCTTCCGCACTTCCAAAATGGGTAAGCAGTTTTTTGGCCATTATATCTCCCACTCCTTCTATTCTTTGCAACGCCAATAAATAAAATAAATCTTGTTCGTTCATAATAACTATTTGAAACTGAAATGTATAAAATTTTAAGCGGATTGTTAATAAAAATTGTGAATAAAATTTTGATACCTATATTCGTTGTATAACTTTGTAAGTATGAAAATCGAACTATACATCGCGCAGCTTTTATACCGTTATCAATGTGTAACCGTTCCGGGTTTAGGAGCTTTTTTGACCGAAATTCAATCGGCTCAACTGAATGAAAGCTCGAATTCATTTTCTCCTCCAAAGAAAATGATTTCTTTCAATGCCAACCTTAAAAACAATGACGGTTTATTAGCCAATCATATCGCCCAAGCTGAAAAAACTTCTTATGAATATGCTGTTAGCGCTATTCAGTATGAAGTTTTCAATTGGAAAAAAGCATTAGAAGAAAACGGTGTTTATGCAATAAAAAATGTAGGTGATCTTTACCTGAATGCTGATTCTAATTTAATATTTACTCCATACGACCAAACCAATTATTTGACTAATTCTTTTGGTTTAAGTCCGTTTGTTTCTCCACTTGTAAAAAGAGAAATCTTCGAACAAAAGATACAGGCAATTGAAGAAAAAGAATCAATTGTTTTAATTCCAGAAACAAGAAGAATGAATCCGTATTTAAAATACGCTGCCATTTTTGTACTTGGATTAGGTTTAACCGGAAGTGTTGGTTATCCAATATACCAAAACCAAATCGCAACCCAAACGACACTTGTTGAAACGGCTGTTCAAAAACAGGTTCAAAATAAAATACAGGAAGCTACTTTTTTTATCGAAAGTCCGGTCCCGGCTGTAACACTATCGGTTAAATCAGCTACGGAAGTAAAAATGTCCTATCATATTATGGCAGGCGTTTACAGAGAAGAAAAAAATGCACAAAACACATTTAATCAATTAACTCATTTAGGATATAAAGCACGCCGAATTGCTCCTAATAAACACGGATTGTTTCCTGTACTTTACGGAAGTTATGCCACAATTGCAGAAGCAGAGAAAGCAAAACAAGAAATTCAGAAAAAACACAATCCTGAAGCTTGGATATTAATTCAATCACTATAATAACAAAAAAACCTATTCTGAACGAATAGGTTTTTTTATAGCTGTTCTTTAACGATACTTAATTCAAACTCGCTTTGTACATTCTAGCCTCATCCCAAGTGAATTTTTTGCTGTTTTTTTCCATTAAAGCGTTCAGCGATTCTTCTTTATATCCTCTAAAAGCATCGGCTAATTCATCAATTCTGTCTTGCGGCAAAACCTCCTTTATATCTATTGCTTTTTCCTGAATCAATTTGACGAAATGACTGTAAATCGTCTGTTTTGTAAGCACTCGTATGGTTGCGATATCTTGAATAGAATTTTTCTCAATCCACAATTCATAGGTTTCCTGAACGGTTGATTTTTTTGGCGCTTTTTTAGTTGCCTTTTTCGAAGTATATCGTTCTATATCTTTTTCATCATCGATCAAAGTGACATTTACATTTTTGAATTCTTCCCGAATCGCATCCGTTTTTTTGGTTATATATTGCTTTATCTCTGCTGATGTCAGTTTTTCTTTGGAAATTGTTTCGCCGGAGACAACGGTTTCTATCAATAATTTGGCCTTCATTAAACGCAAAACCGCTTTCGTTTGCAACTCTTCCAAAACGATTAATTCATCGTAATAGGCTTTCACTTTCTTGATGCGTCTTACTTCTTCTAATTTCCAAAGGATTTCGTAAACTAATTTATCCATTGGAACCAGAAAATAACTGAATGCTGCTTGTATTCTGTCAAAAACATGATTTAAATCGACTGTTTCCTGGGCAAAGAGTTTATTCAATTGCGATATGAATTTTTTGGATGGTTCCAAAAGCTGATCGATACTTTCCGTTTGCTTTTTAGCCCAAAGCGACTGTTTTGATTTGGCTGAACTTTCCGATTTATCGTTGTAACTGTATTGATGATTGCGCCATTCCTGTGCTAAATCTTGCCAATCGAAGGTGTTTATCAAGTAATTATGAATGAAATTTTTAGTCTCGAAATGCAAGGCATTCTTTAATAATTCATCAGAAGCTTTGTTTAGCGCATAATCCATCACATCCTGATCATTCGAAATCCCATTCATTCGCAGTGGAGACAGCAAAATAAGCCCCTCTAACGAACGCAAACGCGATAATGCCACATACGCCTGTCCCGGAAGGAAAACTTGCGAAACATCAAGCGCAGCTTTATCAAAAGTTAATCCTTGACTCTTATGAACCGTTATGGCCCACGCCAGCTTTATGGGATAATGAACAAAAGTCCCTAACACTTCCTCGGCAACTTCCTTGGTCGTTTCGTCTACTTTATAGCGGATATTTTGCCATTCGTATTTTTCGACTTCTATGGTTTTGTTTTCCTCTGGAAAATGAACTAAAATTTCATGGCTCGAAAGGGATTTAATAACACCCATTTTCCCATTGAAATAATTTTTATCAAAAGACAAATCGTTCTTGACAAACATAACTTGCGCGCCAATTTTGAGTTTCAAATGCTCCTCCACCGGAAAAATCTTATCGGGAAAATCACCAACAATTTCAGGTTTATAGATAACTTCTTTACCCACTAAAGCTTCCAAAGCTTGCGCATTCATAGTATCTGCCTTGACATTATGCGTCGTTAGCGTAATGTAACCTTTGTTTGCTTTTAAATCAAAATCCGGTTTAACGTATTGATTTAAGGCCTGAATATCTTCCTGCGAAATCTGATTGTTCCGCAAATTATTTAAAACAGCGATAAACTTATCATCCGTTTGACGGAAAATTTTAGATAATTCGATATACAACGGCGGATTTTGTTGCACGACATGCGAATGGAAAAAGAACTTCCCTTTGTAATAATTGCGAAGTGTGCGCCATTCTTCATCACGGATTACGGGAGGCAATTGCAACAAATCGCCAATAAATAATACTTGAACACCACCAAAAGGAGTGTTTCTTTTGCGAACGGTTTGCATCATATAATCCATCGCATCCAATAAATCAGCCCGAAGCATACTTACTTCATCTATGATCAGCAATTCCATATTGCGAATAACCGATTTCTTCAAACCGCTCATTTTGAAATGGCGGCGCAACGTATCTTTAGACTCGAATTTTACGCTTTCGGAAAATTGAGAATTTACATTGAATTCCGGGATAAAACCTCCAAAAGGCAACTGAAACATCGAGTGAATCGTAACACCCCCTGCGTTTAAGGCCGCTATTCCCGTGGGTGCAACAACTACAGTATTCTTGTGAGTGGTTTGGATAATTTCTCGCAGCAACGTGGTTTTTCCAGTTCCTGCTTTGCCGGTAAGAAACACCGATCGATGCGTTTGATTAATGAATTGTAAGGTATAAGCTGCGGCTTCAGAGATTGTTTGCATTTGGCGTGTATAGAGATAGCTAAAATATTGAAAATAGAATTACTATTTAAGTTTTTGGAAAATATTTTTGGTTTGATTCCAATGTTTTTCAGCCCCGATTGTAATGGAAATACTCGAGATTTAGAACGCAATTTTTTCTAAGCAGAAAAGAGCGACCGCAGGAAGCTTTTTTTATGGTTAAGAAAAAAGCTTTATAAACGAGAGATTGAAATGAAAAGCGGGATTAAGCTGCCAAAAAAAAGCCTCCAATCTAAATATTAGATGAAGGCTATATTTTGAATTAATAGTAAAAAATATTATTTTTTAGCTTCCGCTTCTTTTGGAGTTGCAGATTTGTATTTATCATTCAATTCTTTAATAATCTCTTTTGTGATATCGTATTTGTCTTCAGCATACAAAATTGAAGCTGCATCACCAGTTCCGTAGATATAAGAGTATCCTTTTTCTTTACCATAGGTTTTGATGAATTTTTTTACACCACTAACTAAAGAATCCATTTCTTTTCCACTTTCTTGTTGCAACTCTTGTGCTAATTGTTGTTGTGCAGCACCTAATTGTTGCTCTCTTTTTTGTAATTCAGCTCCTTTTTGTTGTGCCCAAGCTTGACCGTTTGCTTGTGCTTGTGCTTGAAAACCGGCAGCTTCTTGCTTGAATCTTGCAATTTCAGCATCTAGTTGTCTTCCTTTTTCCTCTGATTTGGCTTTATATTTAGCCTCAAGATCTTTGGCTTCTGTATATTCTTTCATTAACACTGAAGTATCAACGTAAGCTGTTTTTACTTCCTTAACTGCAGTTGCTGGTTTGTTACAAGATAGTACTGTAATTGAAAGTGCGATAATTAATAATGCTTTTTTACTCATCTTTTTAATATTACTTTTTTGGTATTCGTGAATCTTCGATTTCATTTGGTAAATTTCTAATTTTTTAAGTATGTGTGACAAAAATATAAAAAAATAAGTAGCATTGACATAAAGTTTAAAAAATGCACATTTATTTGTTGTATCAGTTTTTGTTATTGTAATTGATTTATTAATAATATAATTTTATCAAAACCCACTTCAATAGCTTTCTTTTAAAAGAATTTCACCGAAAAGACAATGTCAGACCTAGTTTTAAGCGAGAAAAGCGCTTAAACATCTTTAAAATTAGTTTAAGTAGTTTTTTATGATATAAATATGTGAGGAGTACTCCAAATTCTTCTTGGCTTTCCAATTCGACTGTAATCCAACGAAAAACGCTTTTATAAAATTCATTTTCCCAGTTTTATATTTTTCTGAAAGCAAGGCAACGTAAAAAGAATCAAACTTCATAGGAAGTACTTTTATCAATTTCATTTTTTCTTTTTGAAAAAGAGATTGTATCGCCTGTTTTGAAAAATGCCAAAAATGGATTGGCACATCATAAGCCGCCCAAAATGTTCCGTAATGTTTTGCGTCGAAAGATTTGAAATTAGGTACTGCAATAATTAAAGTTCCATTTGGTTTTAACAGACGTTTCAATTCTTTTATTTGTTCGTCTAAATTAGGGACGTGTTCCAGAACGTGCCACATCGAAATAACATCGAAAGATTGATTTTCCAATTCCGTTGTTTTCTCTACAAAAGAAACGCCCTTGTTTTTTGCGATTACTTTTGCTTTATCACTTGGCTCTACTCCTATTGTCTGCCAACCGTCTTGTTTTGCCACCGATAAAAAATCTCCTGTTCCTGCTCCGATATCCAAAATTCTTCCTTTATCAGGTTGTAATGAATTAATCAAATCAAGTTTGTTTTTTAGCGCAATGTTTTTCACGAAGTGATATGCTTTTTCAAAAAACGAACGCTTACTGTCTGTATGCGAAATATAATCCACACTTTCGTAGTACTTTCCTAAATTTTCTAAACTAGGTTGTGGAGATGTAATCAACATGTCCAAATCTTCGTCATGATACAAATCAAATGTTTCTTTAGAAACGGAATAATCTTTAACGGTTAAAAAATGCTTTTTGTTTGAAATGTCCATTTTTAGTTTTCAGTGGTCAGTTTTCAGTGGTCAGTTTAATACGATTCCTGAAAATTATATTTATAAATTAATTAATAGTTTCACGTGGAACAATTTTTACGATTCAGTGTTCATTAGCAGTATTCATTATAGGTCGCAGATCGAACTGACGACTGTAAACTGATTACTGAACACTTTCTTAACGTCCCATATAAATCAACAATACCGAAACATCACTTGGCGAAACACCGCTAATCCTTGATGCTTGAGAAATAGTTACAGGACGAATCTTGCTTAATTTTTGTTTAGCTTCAATCGACATCGATTTGATTTTATTATAATCGAAATTTTCTGGAATCTTCACATCTTCCAATCGAAGCAATTTATCAGCGTTGTTTCTTTCTTTTTCTATGTATCCAGAATATTTCACCTGAATCTCAGCTTGCTCACATATTTCCTGATCTACATCATTTGCCGCAACATAAGCCGCAACTTTCTCGAATTTCATGATGTCTGCCAAATCAATTTGTGGACGCGAAAACACTTTAAACAATTTGTCACCTTGTGTTATTAAGGCCGTATCCTTTGATTCTAAAATAGGATTTGCTTCTGCAACTGAAACACTCGTTTCTTTGAAAAAAGACACCATTTTTTCCGATTCATTTAATTTATGTTCCATTCTGCGCAAACGCGTTTCTGAAGCCAACCCAATTTCATATGACATGGGTGTTAATCTGAAATCGGCATTATCCTGGCGAAGTAAAGTTCTGTATTCAGCACGAGAAGTGAACATTCTGTATGGCTCTTCTGTCCCTTTTGTAATTAAGTCATCGATTAAAACCCCAATATATGCTTCATCTCTTTTCAATATTAACGGTGCTTTTTCATGCACTTTTAAATGCGCATTAATTCCTGCCATCAAGCCTTGAGAAGCTGCTTCTTCATATCCAGTAGTTCCATTTATTTGCCCCGCAAAATACAAACCTTCCACTAACTTTGTTTCTAATGTATGTTTCAACTGTGTTGGCGGGAAATAATCATATTCAATTGCATATCCTGGACGGAAAAATTTTACCTTCTCAAATCCAACAACAGAACGCAACGCTTTAAATTGAATATCCTCAGGAAGAGAAGTAGAAAAGCCATTTACATAAACCTCACAGGTATTCCATCCTTCTGGCTCAACAAACAACTGATGTCGCTCTTTGTCAGCAAAACGATTAATCTTATCCTCAATTGACGGGCAATATCTCGGACCCAGACTTTTTATTCTACCGTTAAACATTGGAGAACGATCAAAACCTTCTCTCAAAATATCATGCACGTCAAGTGAAGTATAGGTCATATGACACGATCTCTGATGAATTAAAGGCGAGGTGATATCCGAATAAGAAAACTTATCTGGCTTGGCATCTCCCTTTTCTTCGTTCATTTTAGAATAATCCAAAGAACGGCCATCCACTCTTGGAGGCGTTCCTGTTTTCATTCTTCCTGCTTGAAATCCTGCATTCACTAAATCTTCGGTAATTCCATAAGCGGCACTCTCGCCTGCTCTTCCTCCACCAAATTGCTTTTCGCCAATGTGAATCAAACCATTCAAAAAAGTCCCGTTAGTTAACACAACCGATTTAGATCGAATCTCCACTCCAAGCGAAGTTCGAATTCCTTTTATCTTTCCACTTTCTATAATCAAACCTTTCACCATTTCCTGATAAAAATCAAGATTTGGAGTTCCTTCTAACATCATCCGCCACTCTTCAGCAAAACGCATACGGTCACTTTGAACCCTTGGCGACCACATTGCAGGGCCTTTAGATTTGTTCAGCATCTTGAATTGAATCGCTGTTTTGTCCGAAACAATTCCGGAATAACCGCCCAAAGCATCAATCTCTCTAACTATCTGTCCCTTGGCAATTCCTCCCATAGCAGGATTGCAAGACATCTGGGCGATGTTCTGCAAACTCATTGTAACCAATAAAGTTTTGGAACCCAAATTCGCAGCCGCAGCCGCAGCCTCTGAACCCGCATGACCTGCGCCAACAACAATTACATCGTATTCTTCTTGAAACATTTTCTTATTATTTTGTTCTGAGAAAACTCAGGATTAAGATTGAAGCAGGTTTTACACCACTTAAACCTTGATTTAATTTATTGTTCCACGTGAAACATTCAACACCAACACAAATCATATTTAAAACTGTTCCACGTGAAACAATACTGCTTTGTGTTTGAAATTTAATCTATCGTTCCACGTGGAACAACGCTATCTTTTCATCTTCTTTAGAACGCATCAATAGTTCGTCAGCTTCTCCTTTGTCTTTATAACCACAATAGTGCAAAACACCATGAACCAAAACACGTTTCAATTCTTCTTCAAAAACAACATTAAAATCTTTAGCGTTGTCCTTTACTCTTTCAATAGAAACAAAAATATCGCCACTCAACTCATTCCCCATAGTGTAATCAAAACTGATAATATCGGTTAATGTATCGTGATTGAGATATTCTAAATTAATTTTATGCAAGTACTCGTCGTCGCAAAAGATGTAATTTATCTCTCCCTCTTTCTTGTTTTCTGAAGTAATAACATTGGTCAACCAAGCAGCAATTGCTTCTTCGTTGCCTAAAGTAAAGTCGGTTTCGTAATTAAAATTGATCATTTCTTATTAAAGTATTCTTGAACTTTTTGATTAAAATTCGAGCGCAAAGGTAAGGATTGTCTATTTAATATTTCGATGCTATTTAAATAATCTAATAATGCGGATGGCAATGCGTTAGATTGATTAGTAAATTCCTTTTTATTGGTTTCTGATTGCCTTTTATTTTCCTGTCCTTGTTGCTGAACTGCTGAGTTTAATTTCAATAATTCCTGTTTTACATTCAGGATTTTTTGAAGCGTCTCGTTTTTAAATCCTTTATTCAAAAGCTGTTTTTCTATTTGCTTCATTTGCTCCAAAGCGCTTTGGCCGTTTCCTCCTAGCCCCTGTTTGTTTAATTCGTTTTGTAACGCTTCACGCAGTTCTTTTTGTTCTTTGTAAATTTCCATAATAGCATTGGCATCTCCTTCACCATCATCGCCTTCTTGATCGTTTTCACCATTTTGACCAGAACCTTTTTTTCCCTTTTCTCCTTCTCCTGGTTTCTGTCCTTCTCGTGGCTTCTTCCCTTTCTCCATTCCATCCTTCATCTTTTCACCAAGTCCCTCCTGCTTTTTAATAATATCCGGCAATTGCATTCCTTGCCCTTGACCAGGTTTTGGTTTCCCGGAACCCATTCCGGACAAAGACATTTGCATGCCATTCAGAATTTCGCTCAAAAAATCCGCCAGCTTATTAGCAGCAGAAATCGTATATTGCTGATGCGACAAACCCTTTGGAATCTGTGAATCTGCCAAAGTCTCCAATGATTTATCAATGTTATAATGTACATTGCCTATTTCTTTTGTGACGTCCTCAGCTATTTTTTGGTTTCGTAAAGACATCGCAAACAAACTATCATCAACATGCTTGAACTGTAGTTTTAAATTTTGCTGTACTTTAATATTTTTATTAAAAGAAGGAGACCCCGTTTTCAGACCTCTGAACTGCAGCATCACATCTTCCTGAGACAATGAAAATGCCAACAAGTTATCTAAAATTTGTCTCAACATTTTCACATCTTCGTCCAGTTGTTCTTTCTCTGCACCTTCCATCCCTTGTTCCATTTTCATGGACATCTCTTTCATTTTCTTAGAAGCACTTTTTTGTTTAGGTTTAGCTTTAGATTGACTTTCCTTTTTTAATTCTTCAGAAGCTTTCTTCAAATCATCATTAATGCTTTTTTCTTTCTCCGTATCTTTTGGAAGATCCATTGGGGACTTAAGATCCTTATTTTCCTTTTCCAAATCTTTTAAATCGTCTTGAATTTTATCAAAAGTATCATTTATTTCCTGCTGTTTCTCTGATTTATTTTCCTTTTCGTTATCCGATAATTCATTTTGTTTCTTAGAAAGCTTGTTTAATTTATCCGCAATTTGTTCCGCTTTTTTATCTACATAATAACGCTTCGTGAGTTCCACTAACTGCGCTAAATTTTTTGTTTGGTTTTTACTATTTTGCTTAAATTTTTCTAATTTATCCAGCAAGTCTTCATTCTTGATTTTATCATTTAACGCTTTTAGTTCGTCCAATAATTTTTGATTTTTCTCTAAATCTTTATCGGCTTTATCTAATCGTTTTTGTAAATCTTCTTTTAGTTCGTCTTTTTTATCTGTTTTAAATTTATCTAAATTGTCTTTCATTTTTTCTGCAAATTCCTTCATCATTTCATCTTGTTGCTTTTGACGCTGGATAAAATCATTTACTTTCTGCTGATCATTAAATTCTAAATTGTCTTTTTCCTTTCCGCTCTTTTGAATTTTTTCAATGGCAGAGATTTGTTTGTCCTGATTTTTTAAAGACTTCTCTAAACTATTAATATTATCATTTTGTTGTTTCAAAACCTGGTCCTCCTTTTCTTCATCTGTAGAAACTCGATTTGAGAAAACAGATGATTTCGTGCTTTTAAAACGATGGATTGCATCATTATCAAAAACCTCAAAATAATAATCATACGACTTGCCTTGCTCTACAGGAAGGTTTCCAGGAAAAGTAAATACGAACTGATCAAATACTGATGCCTTCACAACAATTATTCCACGTCTGGCAGTTTGTGGCCTGTCTCTTTCAAAATAAACCACCTGAAGTTTAGACAATCCATAATCATCAGAAATTTGACCCAATACATAGTTTTTTTCCACCTTCAAACTGTCAGGAGCAGTAGTGACTCTGATAGTTGGGAACTGATCTTTAATTATTGAAAGCTGATAATCCAACTTTTCATAGTTTTTTACTTTATCATTCGAGGTAAGAATTTGATATTCTGTGTTTTGAAGGATATATTTTGATAAACTGAACGTATCTTCTGATTTTGAAAAAGAAAAAACGGATGATACAGCCTTAAAAACCACATTTTGAGTCGCTTGCGTGTTCATTTTCCAGGTAACTCTGGTTCCTTCCGGAATTATAGCGTTTCCGGTTCCTTTAATGTATTCCGGTTTTCTATTCAGATAAGACGGAAAATTTAATGACATTTCAAAATTAGAAATAGATGGTACAGTCACTACTTTCAATTCATAATCCACAGAAGAAATCCCATTGGCCTCCACGTGAAACAAAATATCTTTCGCCGGTTTCGAAATCTTAAATTGGAAATCCCCCGATTTAGTGGTTTCCATGAAATAACTTTCATCGTTAATAAAGATTGTGGCGTTTTCAGGAACAACTTTCCCTTCTGTTTTTATATGAACGACGAAATCTTTACTTTGTTCTGTTTGCAGATTATCATTTAAAAGAATGAATTTGAATGGTGCCGGAGGTAAAAATGGAGAATTAAAATGCACTACTCTATTCAAACTTTGAGAAAGTATTGTACTGTTACCCGACAAATAAAAGAAAGATAAAACCACGATAGGAAATAGCGCAAGAGGCAAGAACTTCTTGTTCTTATTTAAGATAATTGCGTTTCCAAAAAGAATCGGCTGCAAAATTTTCGCTTTCTGTTCTATTGAAGCTAATAATAATTCGGATTGATCTGCATCATTTGATAATTGTAAAAAATTAGTCAGCTTATCACTTACTTCGGTAAAATGATTTCCGATAATGTTTGATGCCTGTTTGTAGTCAATTCCTTTCTGGAGTTTGAACAGTTTAAATATTGGAAACAAAATAAATCGGAACAACAGTAAAACTTCAATAGCAACAAAAGTCCAAAACAAGAACCTTCTTCCCATTGGCTTAAGCCAAAGAAAATACTCCACAAAAATAGTGAACAAAAAATACAACAACCCTAAACCGACGAAGAATAACAATCCTCGTATCAGTTCATTGGCGTAATACTTTTTGATAAAAGTCTCCAATTTTTGAAAAATAACATTTCCTGTTTCCAAAATTTCTAACTTATTTGTAATAACCAATAAAAGTACTAATTTTTAATTAGAAAATTTATCAAATAGAAGATTAGAAAATGCACCAATTGTCTGAATTATCTAATTGCAATCCTTTTCTCATTATCTAATTAGAGTTGTATCTTTGCCACAAAATTTACAAAAATGTCGAAGCAAGTTCGTGTGCGTTTTGCACCAAGTCCAACTGGACCTTTACATATTGGCGGAGTTCGTACCGCATTGTTCAATTATTTGTTTGCCAAAAAAAATAATGGTGTGTTCTTCTTAAGAATTGAAGATACCGACCAAAACCGTTATGTTCCAGGTGCCGAAGAATATATCATGGAAGCACTGGAATGGCTGGGAATTGCACCAGACGAAACGATTGGAAAAAATGAGAAATTTGGTCCATACCGTCAAAGCGAAAGAAAAAATTTGTATAAACAATATGCGGATCAGTTAATCAATTCCGGTAATGCCTATTATGCTTTTGATACAACAGAAGCTTTGGATACAGCAAGAAAATTAGAAGAAGAACAAGGTAAAACCTTCATTTACAATCACCACAACAGAGAAAAACTAGACACTTCTTTGGTTATTTCTGCATCAGCAACTGCCAAAAGAATTGCTGATGGCTCCGCTTATGTAATCCGTTTTAAAACTCCGGTAAACGAAACGTTGCATATGCATGACATCATTCGTGGTGACGTAAAATTTGAAACAAATCTTTTAGACGATAAAGTTTTGTTTAAAAGCGATGGAATGCCAACCTATCATTTAGCCAATATTGTGGACGATCATTTAATGGAAACTACTCACGTAATTCGTGGTGAAGAATGGTTGCCATCAATGCCTTTGCACGTTTTATTGTACAGAGCTTTTGGTTGGGAAGCACCCCAATTTGCACATTTACCATTGATTATGAAACCTGTTGGAAACGGAAAATTATCCAAACGTGATGGTGACAAAATGGGATTCCCTGTATTCCCATTGGATTGGAAAACCGAAGAAGGCGTTTCATCAGGATACAGAGAAAAAGGGTTCTTTCCAGAAGCCGTTATCAACTTCCTGGCATTATTAGGATGGAACGACGGAACGGAAAAAGAATTATATACGCTTGAAGAATTAGTTGCGGCATTCGATTTGAGTCGAGTACATAAAGCCGGAGCTAAATTTGACCCGGAAAAAAACAAATGGTTCAATCACCAATATTTAGTAAAACAAAAAGATGGCGATTTGGCGAAAGCCTTCACTCCTATTTTGACGGAAAAAGGTTTCTCAATTTCTGAAAACGTAGTGACAAAAGTGGTTTCTTTGATCAAAGAACGCGCTCATTTTGTTTCGGAATTTTGGGAACTATGTGATTTCTTCTTTGTGGCTCCAACAGCTTATGATGAAAAAGCAAGCAAAAACTGGAAGGAAGAAACTCCTGCATTAATGCAAGAATTAATCTCTGTTATAGAGGAAATAACCGATTTTACTTCGATGAATATCGAAACAATCGTAAAAGATTGGATGACGAAAAACGAAATTGGACTGGGGAAAGTAATGCAACCGTTTCGATTGAGTTTGGTTGGCGCACTGAAAGGTCCTCACCTATTTGATATCGTTGAAGTAATTGGAAAAGATGAAACGATAAAGAGAATTCAGAAAGCAATAGCTACTTTATAAAAACAAAAAAGCTCCCAAATTTGGGAGCTTTTTTTATAAATACAGAATCAAATCTCCATTAATAATTCCTGGGTTTCCTTTGAAATTTACACCTAAATTCTTCGTGTTCAAGTTACCCAACATATTGTTCAGTCCATATTGATAGGAAACGTTAACTCGGAAATGACGAACTCCCGCAGTTATTCCTACGGTTGGATAGAAATTAAATTTAGAAATATCTACAATATCTTTGGCCAATAATGTGGTTCCAGAAATGTTGTTATTTTCTTTATTAGAATCAATTTTAAATTTTCCGTTTACTTGCACTAAAGGGCCAAATTCAACACTCAAATGATTTTCAATCAATTTATAACTCAACTGCAGTGATATTTGAGCTGATGGTAATTTGTAATTCACGGCTTCATTTGCTAAAAAAAAGCTTTTGGTGGCAACCGTAAAATTGTTTTCGCTGAACTGCAAAGCATAAACCATATCCCAATTATTATAGAAATTTCCTCTGACGGAAAGTCCCCCGTTCCATCCTGAACCAGCATTGGTCTGGAAATTATTAGTATTCAATGTAAACTGATTTACTCCAAAAGTAATCCCGATCCTATTGGCATCTCTATAATTATATTGCGCAAAAGAGGCTGTTGATAGCAGTATCAAAACACTAGTTAAACCTATCTTTTTCATGTTTTAAAATTTAATTAGAACAAACCTAAAGTTTTTTTGTAATTTAACGGTAACTTATTAATTAAATTATTCATACTATGAACATTACACTAATTATTATTATTGTCTTCGGATTATTTATTTTACTGTCTTCCTTTTTTACTGTCAAACAGCAAACCTCCGTCATCATTGAACGCTTTGGAAAATTCTTAAGTGTGAGGCAATCGGGGCTTCAACTTAAAATTCCTTTAATCGACCGAATTGCCGGACGCGTTAATCTAAAAATTCAACAGTTAGATGTTATCATCGAAACCAAAACGAAAGACAATGTTTTTGTAAAACTTAAAGTATCAGTACAATTTATGGTGATCAAAGAAACCGTTTATGATGTTTTTTACAAATTGGAATATCCTCATGACCAAATTACTTCTTATGTATTTGATGTCGTGCGTGCCGAAGTTCCAAAATTAAAACTGGATGATGTTTTTGAACGAAAAGATGACATTGCAATTGCTGTAAAAAGAGAATTGAACGAGGCAATGACTACTTATGGATATACCATTATCAATACTTTGGTTACTGATATCGATCCGGATATTCAAGTAAAAAATGCCATGAACAGAATCAATGCAGCGGATAGAGAAAAAACGGTTGCAGAATTTGAAGCAGAAGCCTCCAGGATTAGAATTGTGGCTAAAGCTAAAGCAGAAGCAGAAAGTAAACGTTTACAAGGACAGGGAATCGCGGATCAGAGACGTGAAATTGCGAGAGGTTTAGTAGAAAGTGTAGATGTTTTAAATAAAGTGGGGATAAACTCTCAGGAAGCTTCGGCTCTTATTGTGGTGACGCAACATTATGATACTTTGCAAGCCATTGGCGCAGACGCTAACTCTAATTTAATATTGTTACCCAATTCTCCCCAAGCCGGAAGTGACATGCTGAATAATATGGTGGCTTCTTTCAGTGCGTCCAATCAAGTGGGCGAAATGATGAAAAATAAGAATAAAAAAAGAAAACCAAAAGCGGGTGAGGAATCTCATACAGCTCATCAAACACCTCCCACTCCGGAAGAACCTGAAATAGAAATATAACACTACATAAAAAAAGAGGCTTAATTGCCTCTTTTTAATTTTGATACCCATTTGATAACCGTTGGAAAAACCTTGGAAACAAAAGGAACTGCTTTAACAACATATGGAATTGCAAGATTTATTAACGTCCCGTAATTACCTGAAAAAGCGTTCAACGAAGAACCTATCACTCCACTGACAATGTTTTGTGGTGTAAAACTCTCTTTCGTTTTTTTAATCCCGTAAACCAGTTTTTGATAACTGATTTCTTTTTCTATTTTCAATATTTCCAATTCCCTATCAATCTGAGCATAGGATGAATATTTTTTTGTTTCCATAATTTAGTCGTCGTTAAAAAATATTTCAGAAAATTTCTCTAATACTGATCCTTCAAAAAATCTTTCTCTGATTGTGAATAAAAGACCCGTTAAGACAAGGTATACCCCTGCTATGCTTAAAAATCCCAATGGATAACTGTCTAAATATTTGCCTATTGCCAACGCTCCAGCAATGGAACAAAATAATAAAACAATGCTAAAACATATAAAAATCAACGTGAACTTAAGAATCATGGTAGTTGATTTCATAGCAACCTTAAAACCCCATAATTTATAATAAGCCACATTGCTTTCCAAAAAAGACTGCATCTGTCCTTGAATATTCTCTGTGTTTTCTTTTAACTCTTCAAAAGCCATATATCTGTTTTTTAATATCAATTAGTACTGGTAACCAATATTATTTTTGAAACTTCGCATTTTGCTCTTTCAAGCTAGCCAATTTTTCTTCTAAAAAAGAAATTACATCTTCGGTTTTATGACTCACATTAGAAAGCATCTCATCATAAGTTTCCTGTAAATTATTTTGTTTGAAAAGAGAAATTTTATGTTTCAACTCTTCAGCTGCATTTTCATATTTATGCTTTAAATTATTTTTGGCTTCATCATATCCATCATTAATTTTTTCTCTGGTTCTCGAACCTTTGTCTGGTGCATATAAAATTCCGAATCCAGCTCCAATAGCTGCACCAGTTAATAAAGCTAATAATGTACTTCCTGCGTTATTTGACATAATTTCTGTTTTTATTGTTAATAATCTAAATTTACGGATTTTATTAACATCCCGTTGTTAACAAGCCGTTAAATTGTTTTCCATAAGACCAAAACACCAAATAAAGCACGCTGTTGTTCAAAAAATCAACAAACGTAAATCAAGCTGTGAAACTTAAAAAACCGCTTTAAATTTCATTTATGCGCATCTATTTTAATTGATAAATTTTATAGTACTAACAACTTTAATAAGAATTTACTATAATAAAAAAAGCACCTGATAAAAGGCGCTTTCGATTGAAAAAATCTATATCGTTTGTGGTCCGTTATAATTTCAAATCATTTAATAATTTTAGAACTTTTTCGTTTTTTTCAACATTTTTAATTTCCGAAAGTTGAGTTTCAAAAAGACTGTAGTTATTTAAATCATTTTGCAAATTCTGGATTGCCAAAATTCTGACAGCAGCCATTTGACTTTTTAAAGACATCGAATACAATTTAGTCAATGACTCTTCCTCTATGTCTTTAATTTTAACTTTATCAGAATAGTGCAAAATCAAATTAGAAAACAACAGGGAGTTATTATCATTCTTGATATTTTTGACAATTGTCTGAATAATTAAACTGTAATTATCAATACTTTTTATGTTTTGAATGATATAATTTAAAATCAAAACCGCATTATTCTCTTCTTTTTCCTTTACATATTTATTGATTTCCTTTTGAGTATTCATCAATAAATTTTCTTCCTTCTTGCCTTTTTCTTCCCAAGCATCTTTCAAACCAACGGTTTTATTAAAAACAATTTTACCTTCGGTTGTGTCTTTATCAACATTGAAATAACCCAAACGTTGAAACTGGAATTTATCATCCGCTTTTACGTCTAATAAACTTGGCTCAACAAATCCTTTTACAATTTGCAAAGAATTAGGATTGATAAATTCTAAGAAATTTTTCTCTTTATGACTGTCTGGCGCTTCATCTATAAACAAACGATCATACAAACGAACTTCGACCTCTAAAGCATGTTGTATAGAAACCCAATGCAAGGTTCCTGCCACTTTACGCTGACTGGCTTCACTCCCACTTCCACTTCGGCTGTCTTCATCATAAGTAACATGTATTTCCTTTATGTTTCCAGCAGCATCTTTTACAACACTTTCACCTTTGATGATATAAGCATTTTTAAGACGAACTTCTCTGCCTAAACTCAAACGGAAAAATTTAGCTGGTGCCTCTTCAAGAAAATCTTCTCTCTCAATGTATAATTCTCTTGAAAAAGGAACTGTTCTGAATCCTGCACTTTCATCTTCCTGATTATTTTCGGCTTCAAGCCATTCTTCTTTATCTTCTTGATAATTAGTAATAATCAATTTTATTGGATCCAAAACTGCCATAACTCTCGGAGCCGTCTTGTTTAAATCTTCCCGTAAGCAAAATTCCAAAAGTGAAAAATCGATGACATTTTCTCTTTTGGCAACCCCAATGATATCACAAAATTTACGAATAGAAGCAGCTGTGTAACCACGTCGTCTCAGTCCTGAAATGGTAGGCATTCTGGGATCGTCCCAACCATTTACTATATTTTCCTGAACCAGTTGCAGTAGTTTTCTCTTACTCATTACCGTGTAATTCAAGTTCAAACGTGCAAATTCGTACTGATGTGGTCTTACTTTTGATTCATCATAAATTTGGTCTAAAAACCAATCATATAATTCACGGTGCATTACAAATTCAAGTGTACAAATAGAATGCGAAATTTGTTCGATATAATCACTTTCTCCGTGTGCATAATCATACATTGGATAGATATTCCAATCGTTTCCGGTTCTGTGATGATGACGGTGTAAAATACGATACATTAACGGATCACGCATCAACATATTAGTTGATTTCATATCAATTTTAGCACGTAAAACATGGCTTCCTTCCGGAAAATCTCCGTTTTTCATTCCTTCAAACAAAGTTAAATTTTCTTCTATGGAACGGTTTCTATAAGGTCCATCAACTCCAGGTTGTGTAGGAGTTCCTTTTTGAATCGCCATATCTTCCGATGATTGACTGTCAATATAAGCTTTACCATTTTTAATCATGCCAACCGCCCAATCATATAATTGTTGAAAATAATCAGAAGAGTATAATTCTTCGGTCCAATTAAAACCCAACCATTTCAAATCTTCCTTGATTGCATCTACATATTCCTGTTCTTCTTTGGCTGGATTGGTATCATCAAAACGCAAATTAACTGGCGCATTGTACTTTAATCCTAAACCAAAGTTCAAGCAAATAGATTTGGCGTGACCAATATGCAAATACCCATTCGGTTCCGGCGGAAAACGAAACCGTAATTTATCTTGAGGAAAACCGCCTGATAAACTGTCTTCAATGATTTGTTCTATAAAATGGAGCGATTTTTCTTCGGTTGACATATTTTTTCTTAATTTTAGCAAAGATATAAAAAGTTTATAGTTCGTGGTTTATGGTTTGTAGTTAGATTCGCCATAAAGAACAAACTATAAACAAAAATTTGTATTTTTGTTTAAATATTAAAGGTGATGAGACAAATAACAGTTACAATTCCAGACGATTTTTACGAAACTTTTATTAGTTTTTTCAAACATATTCCTGACGTTTCTATAAATGACAACACAGAGAATGAAGTTCCGCTATGGCAACAAGAAATGGTTTTAGAACGAATGAAAAACGCTAAACCAGAAGATTATATTCCTTTAGAAGACGCTTTGAAAGAATTAGACAAAAAATGGCTTTAAAAGAAAATTATAAAACCACCATTCTTCCTAGAGCAAAACAAGAAGTTAATGAAGCAGCCGAATATTACGAATCTATAAGAATAGGATTGGGTAAATTATTTTATAAAGAGTTCAAAAACTATGCCTTAACGTTAAATAACATTCCATTTTTTGAAGTAAAATATAACGAAATCAGAATATTACCTCTTAAAAAATTTCCATATTCAATCCATTTTACAGTTGATGAATTTGAGAAAATTGTTTCAATTCAAGCTGTAACCTCCAATTACCAAAATCCAAACACCACAAGATTAAAATTATAAAAATGGGATTTATAAAATTAAAAAACATCAGAACCTTTTCCTATCATGGTTGTTTAATTGAAGAGAGCAAAATAGGTTCCGATTACAGAGTAGATTTAAAAATAAAAACAGATTTACGACAGTCGTCATTATCAGATGAATTAAATGACACCGTAGATTATGTGCATTTAAATCGAATTGTAGAAGAAGAAATGGCCATTCGATCCAACTTATTGGAACATGTGGCACAACGTATAATTACCAGGACATTCAAAGAAATTCCATCTATTTCCAGAGTAATTTTAGAGGTTTCAAAATTAAATCCTCCTATTGGTGGTGATGTTGAAGCAGTTACTATAGAAATGGATGAAACTAGAAGTTAGGTTAATTACGAATTACGAATTGGCAATAACAAATTTTTAAAACTTTGTGGTTATTGGCTTTCCTTTTTTAACTTTTTTAGTATATTTGCACACCAATAAATAATTGGCGTCGTGGCCGAGTGGCTAGGCTGGGCTCTGCAAAAGCTCCTACTCCGGTTCGAATCCGGACGATGCCTCTAAAAGAGATACAGAAATGTATCTCTTTTTTTTTGCTTAACTTTTTCTTAAAAATTAAAGATAATATCAATCAGACACAGAATTTATTACAGTGCTTTTTTAAAACTTATATGCTTTGTATGTTTAGAATTTCAAACCATATAAGGAATATAAGTTCATTTAATAAACTGTCATTTTTTGTCATTCCGACAAAGGAGCAATTTCATTTAAAGATTAGTTTTTCTACTTAGTTAAAACGACAATTTTCAAGATAAAAAAAACCTAAATCGGAATATTTTTATCCAATTTAGGCTTTCTTTATTTTTGAATTAAAAACTTCTTTACTTATTTTCTATTTTTTCGAAGGCATTTTTTACCATTTCTTTTTCTTTTGGAAACCAACCTTGGGTAATTAAAACGACACCAAAAATCATTAGAACAATACTAATTCCTTTTTTGATTTTAAGAATATTAGTAGGTGTCAATTTATTTTTTAACTGTTTGGCTAATAGAATTTTAATACAATCTATAAATAAATAAGATAAAATCACTGTTGTAAAAAAAGTCATCATTCTGGAAGTTTGCATTTCCAGTTTTGGGCCAACAGAAATAATAATTGCCAGCCAAAAACCAAGAACACCAATGTTAATGATATTTAAAAAAAATCCTTTTACAAAAAGACTTCCATAATTCTTCTTTATAATCTCCTTATCAATTATATCAGTATTTACCTTTTCTTCTTTTTTTAATTGTATGAAAGAAATAATACCGTAAACTAACATCAATATTCCTCCAAAAATAAAAAGAGCCGGCTTATCTTTTAAACTTTGAATCAGTCTATAACTTCCTAAATAAGCAATTCCTATAAAAACAATATCACCACAAATTACACCTAAATCAAATACTAATGCCGCTCTAAATCCTTTTATAATACTGGTTTCCAGTAAAATAAAAAAAACAGGACCTATCATAAAACTTAAAAAAATTCCCCACGGAATACCGGATAAAATATCGTTTATCATTAAAATTTAAAATTTATCAAATAGAATTGCAAAACTATTATTTTTCCATGATAGTTCCACCAATGAAAACTTCTTTATTAATTTGCTTCGGTTTTCCATAAATATAGACAGAGCCTCCAGCTTTAACTTTTGCATCTACTAATACTGTAGCATTGATTTCTGCATTTCCTCCAGCAGAAACGCTTATTGAGGTTTGTGTCGTATGTAAATCCTTTGCTTTTAGAACTCCTCCAGAAGTAATAACAACATCTTGATTTAATGCTGTTCCTGATAATTCAATTATTCCACCAGCATTAGCTTTTACATTCACTTTATCAACATTTATGTCAATGTTAATAACTGCACCTGATTTTGAATTCAAATTCAATATGGTTTGTTTAAAATCAGTTTCACTTGAAACGTAGCTTCCTTCACTTGCGCTTATACCTTCAATTTTTTTAAAATATAACTTCACTATAATATCATCACCTGATAATAATTGTGGAAAAGGCATTCTAATTTTGAGAATACCGTTTTTATTGACCACTTCTACTTCATTCGCTCTATTACCTGTAATGATGGTTTTATTTTCTAAACCAGGAATCAGTTTTAAATTGATTTTGTCAAATACTCGTACTTCATCAAAATCTCCTAAGTTTCTAGTTAACTGAGCATTTGTTAATTGGCTTAATAATACAACTGCAATAATGACTAATTTTTTCATTTTTTTATTTTATTGGTTCTTCAATTCTTCGTAAAAAATTAAAATCCAGTTGTTTTTTAACTAAATCGGCGTTTTTTACTTTAACGTAAATTTCATCTCCTAATTGTAATAATTTTCCGGAAGTTGCGCCAGTTAATGCATATTGTTTTTCGTCAAAGGTGTAGTAATCGTCTTTTATATCGCGTATTCTACACATTCCTTCACATTTATTTTCGATAATTTCAACATAAATTCCCCACTCAGTCACACCAGAAATTACACCCAAAAATTCCTGATCCTGATGATCTTGCATGTACTTTACCTGCATGTATTTTATAGAATCTCGTTCCGCATTTGTTGCTAAACCTTCCATCGTGGAAGAATGAACACATTTCGTTTCATACGTTTCTTCATCTGCCGATTTTCCTCCGTCCAGATAATGCTGCAATAATCGATGCACCATTACATCGGGATAACGACGAATGGGTGATGTAAAATGAGAATAATATTCAAAAGCTAAACCGTAATGCCCAATGTTATCGGTAGAATATTTGGCTTTACTCATACTTCTAATAGCAAGAGTATCAATTAAATTCTGTTCTTTTTTACCATTCACTTCTTCCATCAAAGCATTCAATGATTTTGAAATATCACCTTTGTTTCTAAAATCAATTTTGTAACCAAACTTTGCAATTAAAGTTTGCATGGCAATCAATTTATCTTCATTTGGTTCATCATGAATCCTGTAAATAAATGTTTTCTTTTGTTTTCCAATGAATTCCGCTACTTTTCTATTTGCCAAAAGCATGAATTCTTCAATCAGATGATTGGCATCTTTTGATACTTTAAAATAAACACCTTGAGGTTCTCCATCAGCATCTAAATTGAATTTTACTTCCACTTTATCAAAAGAAATAGCGCCATCAGCCATTCTTCTTTTTCTGAAAATTTTAGCTAATTCATCCATTTTTAGCGTCGCAGCAACTATTTCTTTCGAAACTTTATACGAACTACCAGTTATAGAAATTTCTTCCGGAATAACGTCATCTTTCGTTTCTATGATGTACTGTGCTTCTTCGTAAGCAAAACGCTGATCCGAATAAATTACCGTTCTACCAAACCATTGATTGACTACTTGCGTGGTTTCGGTGATTTCGAAAATAGCGGAGAATGTATATTTTTCTTCATTTGGACGCAACGAACAAGCAAAATTTGATAATACTTCAGGTAACATTGGCACTACTCTATCCACTAAATAAACCGAAGTTGCTCTTTGATACGCTTCATCATCAAGGATTGTTCCTTCTTGAAGATAATGGGAAACATCAGCAATATGAATTCCAATTTCGTAATTGCCATTCTCTAATTTTTTGAATGATAAAGCATCATCAAAATCTTTGGCATCTTTTGGATCAATCGTAAAGGTCAATGTATCCCGCATGTCACGACGTTTAGCAATTTCACTTGCTTCTATCGATGTATCAATTTTTTGTGCAAACGTTTCTACTTCTATAGGAAATTCTGATGGTAATCCGTATTCAGCAAGAATGGCATGAATTTCGGTATCGTGTTCTCCTGGTTTCCCTAATACTTTTATTACAGAACCAAAAGGACTATCGGCTCTGGCTGGCCAGTCTTCTATATGAACCAAAACTACATCTCCTTGTTCCGCCTCGCCTATTTTATCTTTTGGAATAAAAATATCAGTATACATTTTAGGATTAGCTGTTGAAACAAAAGCAAAATTAGCTTGAATGTCAATTACACCAACAAAGTCGGTTTTATTTCTTTCAATTACTTCAATTACCTCACCTTCCGGTTTTTTACCTTTTCTTTTGTTATAAACATATACTTTTACAATGTCTTTATCTAAAGCGTGATTCAAATTATTTGTTGGAATAAAAACATCTTCTTCCAGTTCAGAACAAACGAAATAAGCTGTCTTACGACCAGTCATATCAATTTTACCTTCGTAATAATCTTTACTTACTGCTTTAACTAAATATTTTCCGGGTTCTGATTCGATAATTTTATCTTGAGAAGCGAGAATCTTCAAATCTTTAATAATTTGATTTCTGCTTTGGGTATCATCGAGTTCTAGCTTTGCTCCTATTTGTTTGTAATTGAATGCTTTATTAGCACTTTGCGATAATATTTTTAATATTTTATCAGAGAAATCTTTCTCTTTTTTTATCGGCTTTCTTAATCTTTTACTCATACATCTTTTCTTATAAGCTATAAAATTACGAAATAGTTAATGGTTATCAATAAACGGTTAATAGAATTAAAGAAAATATAACTTTACAGAATAGTTGTATCTTTATAAAAACGATTCAAATGGAAGACTTTCAAACCATTGCTATTTTTAATTATTCACATGAAATTGTTGTTCTAAAACATATTTTAGATCAGGAGGGAATTCATTATTTTTTCGAAAACGAAACTACACTAGCGGTTGCTCCTTTTTATTCTGCAGCGTTAGGTGGTATTAAACTAAAAGTCCATCCAAACGATTTTCAAGCGGTTCAAGATATTTTAGACAATCTAAATAACAATCTTAGAATTGTTTAATTAATTCATAGCGTTTACAATTCTTAAACTTGATTTAAAAATTTTTAAAACTTAAATGTTATCAACATATATTAATATAAACAAAAAGAAAAATTAAATTTAAATTATTTTTTGGTTGTTATTATAGCTTGTTAATAATGGCAATAAATTTATTTTAAAATGTATTGAAATGAAGTTTTAGGATGTTATATAGAGTTATTAACATACTTATTTTATAGTAAAGGTTTAGTTTTAAAGCGGTTTTAAATTTTAATTAACAATGGTTAATAATGTAAAATGAATCAGTTTTGTAAATAAGTATTTTATAATTTTTTGTTAATAAACTACTTTTTTATAATGATAACTATTCTAAAAATTCACCAAACAAAATTTGGATTTCTAATGTGGGTTTTGGATTACTTATTTTTTTGTTACAACCCAAAAAAACTTCTAATATTCTATCTAAAGTTATAAACAATATATGTTAATTTAAAGTTAACTGAATATCAAGCAATTGCGTTTTACTATTAACAATGTAAAAAATTAACAAATTTATTATATAATCCACATTGATTTCTAGTCGTTTATGCATTTAAAAGAATTGTTAATAAGTGCTAATTTGGTAACAGTCTGGTAGTTATAGAAAGTTAATTTGAATTAATATATTGTATTAAAGAAAGCGAGAATTAAATTCAACAAAACTAAATTTCTTTATATAAATTTGCAGCACACAACTTAACTCATTACAAATGAAAATCTCCATAGGAAACGATCACGCCGGACCAGAATACAAAAAAGCAATTGTTGAAATGCTTAAAACAAAAGGACATGAAGTAACTAATTACGGAACTGATTCTATAGATAGTGTAGATTATCCTGATTTTGCGCATGCTGTTGCAAATGACATAACGGAAGCAAAAGCTGATTTCGGAATTATTATTTGCGGAAGTGGAAACGGAATCGCTATGGCAGCTAACAAACACGCTAAAGTTCGCGCCGCTTTATGTTGGATGAAAGAAATAGCAGCTTTGGCTCGCCAACACAACAATGCTAACATCATCAGTATTCCTGCTCGTTATACTTCGATTCCACAAGCGGTAGATATGGTAGATACTTTTTTAAATACTGAATTTGAAGGTGGAAGACACCAAACAAGAGTGGATAAAATTAGCTGTTAAGATTTATTTTAAACGAAAATTTTTTCATAAAAATAGAACACAGCAATTCCAATTAAAATTTGGATAAATACAATTCTGTAAAACTTAAAGAGATAATATTTTTTAGATATTTTATGACGAAAAATATACATGGCTAATGCCGAACCAATTGTGCCTCCGACAGCAGCGAATGTTAAAAGGGTTTCTTCGGAGATCCTTTTTTTTTGCAC
Source organism: Flavobacterium zhoui (assembly GCF_042787235.1). Taxonomy (NCBI): domain Bacteria; kingdom Pseudomonadati; phylum Bacteroidota; class Flavobacteriia; order Flavobacteriales; family Flavobacteriaceae; genus Flavobacterium; species Flavobacterium zhoui. The sequence continues at coordinate 92,223 of NZ_JBHZPY010000013.1, read as the reverse complement.
AATCGCCAATCGTTTGTCATAAGCGATAATTATAAAAGCTAAAATATTTAAGGTCAAAAAACTATATAATAAAGTCATAATTGATATAAATTTGAAGTTAAAAGCTATTATTTTAGCTAAAAATTAATTAGACGATTTCATTTTTTCTAATTAAAAATTTTTCAGATTAATGCATTTAAAATTATCTAATTACAGGATGACCAATATACAATTTATAGCTAAGCATGTTTCGACGGAAGCACTTAATATTCAAAATACAGTTCAATTATTAAAAGAGGATTGTACGATTCCGTTTATTTCCCGTTATCGAAAAGATACAACCGGAAATCTGGATGAAGTTTTTATTGAACAAATTGCCAAATTCCAAAAGGATTACGAAGTTATTGTAAGAAGGAAAGAAGCGATTTTGAAATCTATTCTGGAACAAAATGCGCTTAGTCCGGAATTAGAAAAAAAGATCCAAATCAGTTTCGACTTACAGGAATTAGAAGATTTTTATTTGCCCTATAAAAAAAAGAAAAAAACCAAAGCCGATGTCGCTCGCGAAAACGGATTAGAGCCATTAGCCAAAATCATTATGGCGCAAAATAATGATGATGTCGATTTTATTTCTACCAAATATTTGAATGTAAATGTAATTAATGAAGATGCTGCGCTGCAAGGTGCGCGCGATATTATTGCCGAATGGATTAATGAAAATATTTATGTTCGAAAACAACTTCGAAGATTGTACGAACGTAAAGCAGCTATTACAACAAAGGTAGTAAAAACAAAAAAAGACGATGAAGGCGCACAGAAATTTAATCAATATTTCGATTGGTCAGAACCGTTGACTAAGGCACCATCGCACCGATTATTAGCGATACTGCGAGCAGAAAATGAAGGTTTTATTAAGTTTAAAGTAGAAGTAAATATCAACGAAGCCTATGATATTATTGATGCGTTAGTTTTAAAAAGTCAAAATAAAACCACGCCACACGTACAGTTGGCGATTGAAGACAGTTACAAACGATTGTTGAATCCGGCAATTTCCAATGAAGCTTTGCAGGAAGCCAAAGTTAAGGCTGATGCGAATTCGATTCAGGTTTTTGCGAATAATTTAGGACAGTTATTATTAGCTCCGCCTTTGGGTGAAAAACGAATTCTGGCGATTGATCCAGGATTTAGAAGTGGTTGTAAAATCGTTTGTCTGGATGAAAAAGGCGATTTATTATACAATGAAACGATTTATCCGCATGCACCCCAAAAAGAGGAAGCGATGGCGATGAAAAAAATTCGTTCGATGGTGAATTCGTATAAAATTGATGCCATTTCAATAGGAAACGGAACCGCTTCGCGCGAAACCGAATTCTTCATCAAAAAAATAGCTTTCGACAAACCGGTACAAGTTTTTATTGTTTCCGAAGCTGGTGCATCCGTTTATTCCGCATCTAAAATTGCGAGAGAGGAATTTCCTAATTATGATGTAACGGTTCGTGGCTCGATTTCTATTGGGAGACGACTATCTGATCCGTTGGCCGAATTGGTAAAAATTGACCCGAAAGCTATTGGCGTAGGCCAATACCAACATGACGTTGATCAAAATAAGTTAAAACAAGAATTAGATAATACGGTGATTCGTTGCGTGAATTCAGTGGGGATAAATATCAACACGGCGAGTAAACATTTGTTGAGTTATGTAAGTGGAATAGGAGAGAAGCTGGCCGAAAATATTGTTCAATATCGTTCTGAAAACGGTCCTTTCACCGATAGAAAACAATTGAAAAAAGTACCGCGATTGGGTGAAAAAGCGTACCAACAAGGTGTGGCTTTTATCCGGATTTCGAATGCCAAAAATCCTTTAGATAATTCAGCAGTTCATCCGGAAGCTTATGGAATTGTAGAGAAAATGGCCAAGGATTTGAAATTAACGGTCAATGATTTGATTACCAATGCAGCAAAAACGAGTTTAATAAAGCCAGAAAATTACATCACGCCCGAAATAGGTTTGTTGGGATTGAAAGACATCATCAAAGAACTCGAAAAACCAGGATTAGATCCTAGAAAATCAGCTAAAGTATTTGAATTTGACCCGAATGTAAAAACCATAAAAGATGTAAAAACCGGAATGATCTTGCCGGGAATTGTCAATAACATTACCAATTTTGGTTGTTTTGTCGATATTGGAGTAAAAGAAAGCGGCTTAGTTCACATCTCACAACTTAAAGCAGGTTTTGTTAGTGATGTCAACGAAGTAGTGAAATTACACCAACACGTTCAGGTAAAAGTAACGGAAGTCGATGAAGACAGAAAGAGGATTCAGCTGACAATGATAATTTAAACCATAAAAAAAAGGCTTTTCAAATTATGAAAAGCCTTTTTTTATTTTGTTTCTTCTTCTTTTTTATCTGCTGATGGGTCCTCTTTAGCAGCGTTTTTGAATTCTTTAATTCCACTTCCTAGACCTTTCATTAATTCTGGAATTTTTTTACCTCCGAAAAGTAATAAAACAACGGCCAATATAACAAGGATTTCTGTAACACCTAATCTTCCCATGATTGAATAATTTATGCCGAAGCAAATTTGTAATAAAAACTATGGACAAAGATAATTATAATAAATTAATAGGAACTCATTTTAAGGCAATTATTTGGTTTTGCCAACGTTAAAAATTTATTAAAATATATTTGCCGTTTTGAAAAAAGCGTTGAAAGCATACAAATACTATCAATAGCATTAATTGTCTATATTTGTTCAATAATCAAATTATATGTCCAAGAAAAGACAAAAACGGAAAATAATTAAGGAAAATTTATTCAATAAAAGACGTTTAATAATTCTAAACGAGGATACTTTTGAAGAGACCTTTTCTTTAAAACTCACATTGATGAATGTTTTTGTATTTGCTAGTTTGGGAGCGATAATTATTATAACGGTTACCACTTTTATCATTGCTTTTACGCCGTTGCGCGAATTTATTCCTGGATATTCGTCTTCTAAATTAAAAAAAGACGCGACTCAATTAGCTTTAAAAGCGGATTCTTTGTCATTTGTATTGAAGAAAAATGAAGCATATATCAAATCAATCCAAAAAGTATTAACCGGGGAATTGGAGTTTGCTAAATTCAATAAAGATTCCATCCTTGGCGCAACTGAAGAAGTTTCTTCTCCAGTAAATTTATCCCCTTCAAAAAAGGAAATTGATTTAAGAGCGCAAGTGGCTAAAGAGGAAAAGGGCGCTATTTCTAAAAAAATAAAATCTAAGTAAAACAATAGTATTTATTCTTAAAAAGTACAAACATAAAAAATGTCAATAAAATCAGTAGCGGCAAAACTTTTTGCAAACAAAATATATAAAGAAACACAAGCTTGGGCCAAAAATCCTGTTGCAGCCCAAAACAAAGTTTTACAAAAGTTAATCAAAAAAGCTAAGGGAACTCAATTTGGGCTTGACCATCATTTTGACACCATAAAAACAAGTGCTGATTTTGCCAAAAATGTTCCAGTACGAGATTATGAAGCACTAAAAACTTATGTTGACAGAGTAGTTAAAGGAGAAGAAAATGTGCTTTGGAAAGGAAAGCCATTGTATTTTGCAAAAACATCGGGAACAACTTCCGGGGCTAAATATATTCCGCTGACCAAGGAATCGATGCCGTATCATATTAAAGCAGCGAGAAATGCAATTTTGCATTATATCCATCAAACGGGAAAAGCGGATTTTATTGATGGGAAAATGATTTTCCTTCAGGGAAGTCCAATTTTAGAAGAAAAGTACGGTATCAAACTGGGCAGATTATCTGGAATTGTAGCTCATTTTGTTCCAAAATATCTGCAAAAAAACAGAATGCCTTCTTGGGAAACGAATTGCATCGAAGATTGGGAGACCAAAGTAAATGCGATTGTCGAAGAAACATTCAACGAAAATATGACGGTGATTTCCGGGATTCCTTCTTGGGTGCAAATGTATTTTGAAAAACTGCAACAAAAAGGAGGGAAGCCGGTTGGTGAAATCTTCAAAAACTTTAATTTATTTATTTACGGCGGTGTCAACTATGAACCGTATCGCGCCAAATTCGAAAATTTAATAGGTCGGAAAGTAGACAGCATAGAACTTTTCCCTGCTTCCGAAGGATTTTTTGCCTATCAAGATTCCCAAAAAGAAAAGGGAATGCTGTTGCTCTTGAATTCGGGAATTTTTTATGAATTTATAAAAAGCGACGAATTTTATGCGGATCCCGAAGGTTCTGGACCAAGACGTTATACTATTGGCGAAGTGGAATTGGGTGTAAACTATGTTTTGATTATTTCTACCAATGCAGGGCTTTGGGGATATAACATTGGCGATACGGTCCAGTTTACATCATTAAAACCCTATCGAATCGTTGTTTCGGGAAGAATCAAACATTACATTTCGGCTTTTGGGGAACACGTGATTGGTAAGGAAGTAGAAAGCGCGTTGCAGGAAGCGATAACTGGAAGTACTATTCGGATTAACGAATTTACCGTTGCGCCTCAGATCACACCAGCAGAAGGATTGCCGTACCATGAATGGTTCATCGAATTCGAGAACGAACCGGAAGACAGCGGAGCTTTTGCAGAAGCGATAGACAATGCAATGAGAAAACAGAATATGTATTATGACGATTTGATTGTGGGGAATGTATTGCAAAAAGTAGTTGTAACCAAAGTGGCAAAAAATGGATTTCAGGACTATATGAAATCAATAGGAAAATTAGGCGGACAGAATAAAATACCAAGACTTTCTAATGATAGGAGTATTGTTGATTTATTAAAACAATAAATAAAAGAATTACATTTACGGGTTAGCAAATAAAAAAGAATGAAAGAGACTAGAAATATATCAAGATCCAGAGCACAGGAATCATCGGCAGCTATTGAAAAAATGTACATCACCATGCGCCATTTATTTAATAGAGGTTTTTATAAACCAATGGGAATTTCTGGAGACACATTAAGAGAAGCTTTATTGGCGCTGCGCCCTGAAATATATGGAAATATTGGTGAAGAAAAAGTAGAATTAAACGGACTTTTATATGTTATTGAACGCCTTCCACTAGGAATTGAAGAATGTCGTTTTATCAATTTAACCTCGGAAGAAGGATATTCTAAATCCCATTTTAAAGCGATTGTTCCACCTAAAAGAAGACGTAATTGCTATCGAATTGATGAGGAACAAATGAATGTGGAAATTACCCGCGGACGTTCCGATATCTATGATATTTTGACGCATTTGACTTTTATTTTCATCGAATCCCATAAAATTAGAAATAGAGTTTTGCTGGATGACGCCGGTGAAGTATCGCGCGACTGGTTTAAACTGGAGCAGGCGGTTTCCCAAAATAAAAAACTGACGCTTATAGAAAAAGAGAAAGCGATTTCACATGCAGCGAACATCCTAGGACGAACATTTGAAGAAGTTCTAGACATTTACGATGCGTTTGGTTCGGCTGCTTCCCCGGATCGCTTTTTGCATGTGATTTTTTGGTTGGGAAAATTGGCAATTGAAGAAGTTGTTGATGATAATAAAAGGACGATAACTTTTAGTCCTATTTTGAGAGAACGTTTAGGACATCATATTCATGGTGAAATATGGGCAACAAATATCAAGGAAGTTTTGAAAGAAAACAACCTTTTAGGTCGTCCGATTCATGTTATCAGTGCCAATATGCACAGCGTAATGAACTCTATTTTTGCAACGGAGGTTTTAAAAACCAAATTTAAAGGCAAATCAGATTTCTTTATTTATGAAGAATTAAGCAAGTCAGGCGCAAATGAAGTTCGCAATCAAGTTGAAGAAGTCGCTTTGAAATGTGGAATGATTTCGCTGCCGGACACCTCGGGAACGAATATTGACGTTCAAATTTTTGATACAGCCAAAATGGATTGGGCTAAAACTTCGTTTCCAAAAGCTAATACAAAAGCTAAACAACCAGTATTAATAGTCATGGATTATGCTTTTGGCGAGCAAGCCTATGAAACTATCGATGAATTATTGAAACCGTATAAAAAAGAGACTTTATTGAATGTAGAATCCGTTTCTATAATGGGAAAAGCGGGAATTCTGGAAGGCGGAAAAGGAGATATCATGATCCCAAATGCTCATATCAATGAAGGAACTGCAGATAATTATTTTTTCGAGAATGAATTAACGGCTGACATGTTTGAAGGTAACGGGATTTCAGTATTTGCAGGACCAATGGTTACTGTACTGGGAACATCCTTACAGAACAGGGATTTATTGAAGTTTTTCCATGAATCAACTTGGGGCGTAATTGGATTGGAAATGGAGGGTTCTTATTATCAAAAAGCCATTCAATCGGCTTCCAAAATCAGAAAAAGTGTTCCATTAAATGTTAAGGTAAGGTATGCGTATTACGCGTCGGATAATCCACTGGAAACCGGAAGTACATTGGCCTCTGGCGGATTAGGAACAACGGGAGTAAAGCCAACCTATTTGATTACCATTAAAATATTGGAACAAATTTTCAACGTAAAATAAAAAGATAACATGAGTGCAAACTTACCCCAACATCATCCTGAAGATCAAGAAATTGATTTAATGCAAATTTCAAAAAAGATAAAAAGCTTTTTTGAAAGAATCAATACATTGCTATTCAAAGGCATTCAATTTTTTGTGAAAAATGCCATTATTATTGCCATTTTATTGATTGTTGGTGTGGGTTTGGGAATGTTTTTAGACAAAAAAAGTATAAATTATAATAATCAAGTAATTGTGACCCCAAATTTTGGAAGTACAGATTATTTGTATTCTAAAATTGATTTGATTGAATCTAAAATTAAGGAAGGGGATACCGTTTTTCTTAAAGAAGTTGCGGGGATAAAAAAACCAAAAGAGCTTAAAGGGATAGAAATTACTCCTATTGCGGATGTCTATAAATTTATTGAAAATAAGCCTGAAAATTTTGAGCTAATTAAGTTGATGGCTGAAGATGGTGATATTAAAAAGGCTGTTGAGGATGATTTGACAAGTAAAAACTATAAATTTCATAAATTATCATTTGTCACTGATAAAATAACGAATAGTAAAGAAACAGTTCAGCCTTTATTAAATTTTTTGAATGATGCATCCTATTATAAGGAGATTCAAAAAGAAACGATAAATAATATTCAAATAAAGATGGTTCAAAATGACACTATTATTTCTCAAATTAATGTTGTCTTGAACGGATTTTCTAACAAAGCAAAAGGTTTTTTGAAAAGTGACAAACTGGTTTATTATAATGAAAACACACAGTTAAATGATATCATTAAAACTAAAGAAGCAGTAATTAATGAACAAGCAGACTATAGAATCAATTTGATTGGTTTAGATAAAATTGTAAAAGACAACAGTTCAACACTAAATATTGAAAATAAGAGTGCGGTTAACGGAAGATTTAAGTTTATTTTACCAATATTATTTATTCTAACCTTCATTCTTTTTCGATTATTTATAGCTTTTTATAGAAATCAATCGCTAAAAGCAATTAAATATAATTAGTACTACAAGTAATTTTTATGATTACCGCTAAAGATTGTAAAATTAGAAGTTAATTAAGTAACTATTGAAAGACATACCTTTTCAAGAAATAAAATATATTTTTGTAAAAAAACACAGATGAAAATAAAACTAACAACAGCAATTTTTTTCTTTGCGATAGCCTTCGTTTCTTGTAAAAATGAAGATAAAAAAGCAACCGCAGTGCCAGTTGAAGAAGTAAAAGCAAATACATTTGATGTTATAGTTGATTTAGTTATTAAAAAAGATGATGAATTAATTCTGTTTTATAAAGATTCATCTATTAATTATTTTGACGAAAAAAATACAGTTTATTATGGTTTAAAAGGTAAACAAGAGCCTCAAACCATAACCTTTAGCATTCCCGAAGGAGTTTTGCCAAATGATATTCGTTTTGATATCAGTTCTAAAAAAGATCAGAGCCCAATTAAAATTAATTCGATTAGATTAAGTTTTGAAGGAAGAACATTTAGAGTTGATCAAAAAGATCTACTAAAATATTTTACACCAAACGAATTTATAACGTTTGACGAATCTTCTGCTACAGCAACGCTTATTTCAAAAGGGGAAAAATACGATCCAATTTTTAATACAAAACAAGCAATTTATATAGAGCTTGAAAAAGTGAGAGGAGTTAAATTATAGTTCAAAAAAACAAAATTTTTTAAAGGCTATTCCTAATTAAGGTATAGCCTTCTTTTTGTAAAAAACACGTCAAAACAATGTTTAGTTTTTTTAATAAAATTTTACACGATAAAAAGCACAAAATACTAGTTTCTAATTTTGTTTACCTTGCTATACTCCAAGGTTTAAATTTAATATTACCATTACTTACATTTCCTTATCTGGTAAGAGTTTTAGGTATTGAGAGTTTTGGATTATTGTCTTTTTCATTTGCGTTAATCACCTATTTTCAAATAATCACTGATTTTGGTTTTAACTCTATTGCGACCAGAGATATATCGGTTGCTATTCATGATAAAAAAATGCAACAAGATATTTTTAATGGTGTTATGTCGGCCAAATTATTTCTGCTTGGTTTGTGTTTTGTTTTGATGTCAATCATCGTTTTTAGTTTTGAATTATTGAGAAATCATTGGGAAATTTATTTTTTTTCCTTTGGATCTGTATTGGGGCAAGCTATTTTTCCAGTTTGGTTTTTTCAAGGTATGCAAAAGATGAGGTATATCACTTATCTTAATTTATTTACAAAAATCATCTTCACCATAGCAATTTTTATATTTGTAAAAGAAGAACAAGACTATTTTTTAGTCCCTGTTTTTAATGCTTTAGGCTTTATTACGGCAGGGATTATTTCTTTTTATTTTGTTAGAAAACACTTCGATTTAAAATTACAAATACAATCATTTCAAAAAATTAAGAGTCAATTAATTAAAGGTAAATATGTTTTTTTATCAGAATTAAAAATTTCTATCTTCACCAATACGAACCTATTAATATTAGGGATTTTTGTAGGCAATCAAGCAGTTGGTTACTTTGCATCAGCTGAAAAGCTAGCCAGAGCAATTGGAAATTTTCAAACGCCAATTTCGAATACCTTGTTTCCTTTTTTAGCCATTGAAATGATTTCAAACAAGACAAAGACGATCGAGAATATAAATAAAATTACAATATTTGGCGCTATATTTTTTTCGATTATAGCTCTTTTAGGATTCTTCTTTGCCAAAGAGATTATACTATTGGTGTATGGACAAGTAATGTATCCTGCAATTATTTTATTTAAAATATTGATTATAATTCCGCTTGCTTCATTTTTAGATACGATGTTTGGTAAACAAATTTTATTAAATTTAGGGAAAGATAATTTATATTTTCGGGTCATTTTATGGGCAACAGTTTTAAATATTAGTATTAATTTAGGATTAACTTATTTTTATAAAGAACTTGGAACCGCTGCTGCGCTTGCTATTACACAGATTTTTATTGTATTGGGCATGTGGTTTTATGCAAGAAAAGAAATTGCTAAACTTTGTTAATATAAAGTTCTATGACTCAAATTAAAGTAAGCGTTATTATTCCTGTATACAATGCAGAAAAATTTTTGGTTGATTGTATTCAATCATTACTAAATCAAACACTACAGGAATGTGAATTTATTTTTGTCAATGACGGTTCATCTGATTCCAGTCAACAAATTATAGAAAAATTTAGAGGAAAGGATGCTAGAATTGTTTTGATTAATCAAGAGAATAAAGGTATAAGCAGTGCTAGAAATATAGGAATTGAAGTGTCAAAAGGAGAATATGTTGGTTTTCTTGATAACGATGATTATGTCAAAGAAACGATGTTTGAAACTTTATATAACAACGCAATCAAAAATAATCTTGACATTGTAGTTTCCAAAACTATTCTAGGCAGGGATCATAAATACATTATTAAAGACGCTGTTTTTCCAACGGAAAAAATATATCATCAGGATTTTATTCAAAAATATATTATTACCAGCTTATTGAGAGAAGAAGATTTATTTGCAGTTTGGAATAAAATTTATAAACGTAGTTTAGTTTTTCAGAAAGAAGTTCGGTTTCCTAATAGCAGAGTTATTGAGGAGGATAATATGTTTAACATACAGGCATTTAACCAAGCTTCAAAAGTAATTTTTTTAGATTATAGTGGTTATTTTTATCGAGAAGTGACAACAAGCGAATCCAGGAAAACAATAGAAAATGATTATTTTGACAAAGCACTTCAAAAACTTCTTTTTGATTATAAAAAGGAATATAACCTTTCCGTAACTTATCAAGAACTAGAAAAACTAAAAGCCATTCGTTTTATCCACAGGGTGTGTTATTTAATTTATAAATGCACAACTGCTAAAACTTCTTTTAGCAAAAAAATTAACTATATTAGAAAGATGGTTTTTCATCCAACAGTTTTTTCTTTATCAAATCAATATCGTGATGAGATACTATATAACAAAGGAAAATATGAATTTTTGGTTTTGAAAATTATAAAAAATAAGTCTATTGTTGGGTTATATTTATTAGTTTTAACAATTAAAATGGTATACCATCCAAAAATTTCCGAAACCATTCGTTTTTTAAATCGTTCTAAAGTTCAAAATACCTAAAAACAAAAAATTGTTTAGAAAATTATATACAATCCTTTTTTTTACAGGGCTTTTCTTTTTTTCGTTTAACGAATATGAAGGAATACCAATACTCGGAGAGTTTAAAAGTGAGGCCGGTGCAATTTTTTTATTATTGGGTTTTTTACTATTGATTATTGAATCTACTTTCACTAAAAAAATAATAATTCCGATTAAAAACCCCATTTTTCAAATCGTATTAATTTTTTTGTTCTGGTGTTTGATTACTACATTATTGAATATTCAAACGGTAGAATCTAATTATTTTAAACATACTGGAGGAATAAATAGATTTATCAGACAATATTTTGCATTGTTACTTTCGAGCATCATTTTTTTTCTTTTTTATTATAATGTTATCCAAAAAATGGAGCTAAAAGATATTCTTTTTAAAATAAGAAAAGTGTTTTCTTGGTCATTAATTGTTGCTTCTGTCTATGGTTTTTTTGAGATTTTAGTTTCTTATTTTGGTTTTGGATTTTTATATCCAACATTAAAATTATTTGACTATTTTCCGTTTTTAGAAGTCGCAATTCATAATGGAGGGCGAATCTCTTCAATCGCGTATGAACCACCATTTTTTGCAATCTATTTGATTACAATTGCAGGTTGGATGTTTAGTTATATTTTAACAGAAAAAAGCAGTTGGAAGTTTCTCCCTGGCACTGCGGTGTTATTACTTACTTTTTTTTCAGGTTCAAGAACGGGTTTAATGGTTGTTTTTTTTCAATTAATTATTTTTGGTACTATAGTTTTCAAAGACAGGAAAAATAGAAGTTATCTTGTAAAATCACTTTATGGATTTTTGATTGTATTTTCACTCCTGCTCTTATTTAATGGAGAAAAAATAATAAATGCCGTTTCAGAAAAAATAGTTTCATTGGATTTTATTGGAAATTTAAAAAGTAATAAATCTAATCAATCTCGGTTTGGTCTGCAATATGCTTCCTTGCAAGTTTTCAAGGAAAATCCTATTGCTGGTGTAGGTTTCGGTCAACAGTCCTATCACAGTAGGACACATTATCCAAGTTGGGCCACGAAAGACAATTATGAGTTTGATTTGATGTATAAAAATAAAAATGTAAAATCATTCCCGCCAGGGTATAATCTTTATACGAGATTGTTAGCAGAAACAGGTATAATAGGTTTTTTGATTTTAGTAGCATTAATTTATTTTTCGCTAATGCAAACAAAAATAGTTATAAAAAAAAGTACTGGGGAGAAGCAAATTCTATCATATATAGTCTTAATCTCTTTGTCAGGTCTTTTTATTAATTGGTTGCAGATTGATACTTTTCGAATCTATGGTGTTTGGCTTTCATTGGCTATTTTGATGCGACTGTCTAATGACAAAAAAATTATAAATGAATAAGGTTGTTGTTTTAATCCCGCACTATAATAACCCGTTAGGATTAATAGGGTCTGTAGCATCAATAGATGCTTCAGAGGATGTTGATATAGTTGTAGTGGACGATGGAAGTGTTAATGAAAGAATAGATGAAATTAGGACAAACAATGCTTTCAAAACAAAAGGAGAAATTACGTATCTGTATTTAAAAAAAAATCAAGGCATTGTACATGCTCTGAACCATGGTTTAGACTATATTGTAAATGCTCATCAATATCAATTTATTGCCCGGCTGGATTGTGGAGATACATGTATTGGAAAACGATTTCAAAAGCAAAAAAAATTTCTTATTGAAAATTCGGAAATAAAATTAGTGGGTTCGAATGCTATTGCAGTAAATCCAGCAGGTAAATTTTTATACAAAACATTATTTCCGGAAAAGAATAAAAAAATAAAAAACAGGATGTTTACTAACGCAATGTTTCTTCATCCTACCGTGATGTTTAAAGAAGAAATTTTAGCAGTTACAGGAAATTATCCAACAAATTATAGCGCGGCGGAGGATTATGCCTTTTTTTTTAAAATTGTCAATAAATTTGAAACAGCTAATATGCAAGAATTTTTAGTTCAATATGAAATTAATCCGTCAGGAATTTCGTTTTTAAAAAGAAAGACACAAGTTTGGAGCAGAGTAAGAGTTATAAAAGAAAATTTTTATTTTGGGTTTTGGCCTGTTTATGGAATTTTAAGAAATGTAATTTTATATATATTACCCAATTCCGTAATTCAAATAATTAAAAGGTTAAAATAATGAGTAATCTTTCCATAAAAGAGTTTTATAACAACATTGTTTTATTACTATTACTAACGCTGTCTTTTTCAAAATCAATACCAAATATTGTTTTAGCAGTTGCTCTATTTGCTTTTATAGTAATGCTGTACAAGAAACAAACAGCATTTCCTAAAAAACAGTATTATTACCCTTTTGGATTTCTTTTTTTTTATCTTTTGACTAAGTCAATTTTCAACTCCTCAATTGCTAATGAAATAAATTTATTTAGTCGATTTTTATTGGTGCTTATCCTCCCGATATTATTTATTCCGGTTCCAAAAAACAAAATAATTGTAGGATTCATTGTGTCGATTTTCATGGCCGTCATAGTCGCATTAGTAAACACTGCTGTTTTTTATTTAAAGTATAAAACACTTCCTTTTAGTAATGGAGAAGAAGTGAATAAATTATTGATTATAGAAAGACCTTACTTGGGTTTTATGTGCTTGATAGCATTAATTTTATCTTTATTTATCGCAAAAGAGTATCCAAAATATAAAAAAACACTTTTTGCTTTGAGTATATTTTTTACAATTTTCATTTTTTTTATCGCAGCAAGATTGTCTATAATAACTTTATTAGGAGTTGCTATAATTTATTTGTTATTTTATTCAGGACTGTCCGTTCTGAAAAAAATAGGAGTCGTAGCGGTTAGTTTTGCATTGATATTAGCTTCTTTGTTAAGCTATAAGAATTTATCAAACAGATTTTTTGTCAGTGATAGTATTCAAACCATGAAAGATTATGAACCAAGAGTTGTAATTTGGAGTTGCGCATCAGAAATTGCTCGTTCTACTGAATTTAATTCTATTTTTGGAAGTAAAAGCATTAATTGGATAGAGAAACAATATGTTCAATGCTATTCTGACACTATAAAAAATGAAAGTAAGAAAGCCTGGTTTTTAAATATAAAATATAATTCCCATAATCAGTTTATTGATTTTTTTCTCATTGGCGGTTTTTTAGGATTAGGTTTATTTTTATTTTTTTTATTTTCGATGTTGAAATATTCTGTTGGAAATTTTTACTTTTTTTCAATTGCTGTTTCTTTAATTTTATTTTTTTTGATGGAAAACGTATTGCACAGACAATTAGGTTGTTATTCGACCGCAATTCTCTTTTCTATAATTTCAAAATATAAAGATGAAAAAAATTAAAATTGCACATGTTCTTCATTCCGTAGGGGGTGTAGATGTGTCTTTACGACTAATCCTCGAAAATACTAATCCCACAGAATTTGATAATATTGTAATACATGGAATTAGTGACACGAAAGATTTTTTTTACGATAAAAATAGAAATCTTGTCAAAGAATATAAAGTCCCTATTTTTAGAAAAATAGCAATTGTAAATGATTTCACCTCGATAGTAAAAACATACCGAATAATAAAAAAGGAAAAACCACACTTAATTCATAGTCATAGCGCCAAAGGCGGGGTAATTGGTAGGATAGTTGGGATTTTAACAAGGATACCTGTAGTGCATACTCCGCAGGCATTCTCCTATTTAAGTTCAAATAGCACCATTAAAAAAGCAGTTTTTCTTTGGATAGAAAAATTATTATCCAAAGGCAATAGCATTCTTTTAGCATCTTCAAAGTCCGAAATGGATAGAGCTTTAAATGAAGTGGGGTTTAATAAGGAAAATGTAGTGCTTTTTAACAATGCAATAAGACCAATTGTTGTAATAGATGAGCTAGCGATAAAAAAAACTTGGCCTGAAAATTATATTTGTACCGTTGGTCGACCTTCATATCAGAAAAATATTGAATTCATGATAAGGGTTTTATATGAAATAAAGAAAACGACAAATATTCATCTGGTAGTAATGGGAGTAGGTCCGGTATCTGAGAATTTAGATTCCGTAAAAAGCCTTATAAAAGAATTAGATATGTCAACTGAGATTACTCTTTTAAATTGGACTGATAGAACAGACGTTTTTAATATCATTAATGGAGCAAAATTTTACATTTCGACCGCCAGATATGAGGGATTACCGTATTCTATTATCGAAAGTTTAGCATTATCAATTCCTTGCATAGTTTCAGATTGTGATGGAAATAGGGATTTGATTAAAAACAATTTTAATGGGTATTTAATCAAAGAAAATGACACATTAGATTTTAAAGAAAAATGTATTAAATTACTGAACGACGAGGAGATACACATTGAGTTATCAAAAAACGCAAAAAAATCGTTTGATAAAGATTTTAATATTTTAAAAAACATTATTTATTTGGAAGCTATTTATCAAAAACAATCAGATTTAAAATATAAAAAGTCGCATAAATAGCCTTATTTTGCTTAAACAAAAAATGTTTATGAAAAGAATACTTATCACTGGAGCCGCTGGATTTTTAGGATCGCATCTTTGTGACCGTTTTATCAAAGAAGGCTATTTTGTTATAGGAATGGATAATCTCATCACTGGAGATTTAAAAAATATAGAACATTTGTTCAAACTGGAGAATTTTGAATTTTATCACCATGATATCACCAAATTTGTGCATGTTCCGGGTCAACTGGATTATATTTTGCATTTTGCCTCACCGGCAAGTCCAATCGATTATTTGAAAATTCCAATACAAACCTTAAAAGTGGGTTCACTAGGTACGCACAATCTTTTAGGTTTGGCTCGAGTAAAAAATGCCAGAATTCTTATTGCATCCACTTCTGAAGTGTACGGAGATCCATTGGTTCATCCTCAAACAGAAGAATATTACGGAAATGTAAACACAATAGGACCAAGAGGTGTTTACGATGAAGCCAAACGTTTTCAGGAATCAATTACGATGGCATATCATACTTTTCATGGTGTAGAAACCAGAATTGTCAGGATTTTCAACACTTACGGTCCAAGAATGAGACTCAATGACGGTAGAGTTATTCCTGCTTTTATAGGTCAGGCGCTTCGTGGTGAAGACTTAACTATTTTTGGTGATGGAATGCAAACGCGCTCTTTTTGTTATGTAGATGATCAGGTCGAAGGTATTTTTAGATTATTGCATTCTGATTATGTTTTACCAGTAAATATTGGCAATCCGGATGAAATTACTATTAAAGATTTTGCTGAAGAAATTATAAAACTGACAGGAACGAACCAGAAAGTCGTTTATTTTCCTTTGCCAATAAATGATCCATTACAACGTCAACCGGACATTACTAAAGCAAGAAAATTGTTAGGATGGGAAGCTAAGGTAGATCGTGCCGAGGGAATGAAAATAACGTATGATTATTTTAAATCATTGTCCAAAGAAGAACTTTCGAAAGAAGAACATAAAGATTTTTCGGGTTATATAAAGTAAAGAAATTTATTTTGAGAGGGAATTTGTTCCTTTCCAAATTTTTTTTTCGTTTTGCAGAATTAGTACCTATAAATCTTATAAATTATATATTTGTCTGATAAATAGGAGAAAATTTAATGGATTAAGAATTAATTTCTAATTTATAAGGTATTGTATAGTTTTAATATACTTTTAATTTTTCGTCAAACAGAAAAATAGCAACATATTTACGTACTATAATTTTTTGTGGTTCCTTCAAAGTAGTTAAGTAGCATACTTTTGATTTCAATAATAAGAACATTTTATTATTTTTAATTCTGTAAGTTGTTATTTAACATTGCTGTTCGCCTGCAAAACAAATTAAATATTATGTTGGAAAGTCAAAGTGAACCGATTATAAATAATGATTATTACCTAAGACAATTTCAAAGCATTATCAATGGAAATTTTACGAAAAGAAAAGAACGAAAACCCAATAGGTTATCATCGCTCATTATGACTGCATCTCAAACAGGAAGATATTCAAAATACATTAGACCAATAAGTGTTACAACAGACCTATTGATCATTTCTGTTATGAGTATGTCTTTCTTTAAAGGACTTAATTTAAATACGGAACTTTATCTTGTTTATCAAATTATAGGATGGATCAGTGCGGCTGTTTTTATTCAATTTTATGAAGTTTATCGCTTCACTACCCCAATAGAAATTATTTCCAAGATACTTAAGCAGTCTGTGTTGTTTCTATTGATAGTTATCGCTTATTTCCCCTTCGAAAAACAAGTTGTTTTTAGCGGAACTGCTGTCGCTTTTTTTATGATTTCTAGTATAGTACTTGTCTCTTTATCTAAATTTTTATTGTTTTATTATTTGAAAGAATATCGAATAATAACACGGAGTAATTATAGAAGCGCTGTAATTATAGGATATACACCGGAGGCAATTCGATTGAAAGATCTTTTTGAAACAAGAAATGACTACGGTTATCGTTTTTTTGGATATTTTTCAGACAAGAAATCAAATCAAAACATTAGAGGAAAATTGGCTGATTTGAAACCTTTTGTGCTTGAAAATAGTATTGATGAAATTTATTGTTCCTTGAATGAAATTTCCAATGAGCATTTGAAAGATTTAATTGATTTTGCCGATGAATATAATAGAACTATTAAATTCATACCGGATACAAAAGAAATTTTTTCAAAGAAATTAAAAATTGATTATTACGATTTTTTTCCAGTGCTGTCATTAAAGAGA
Source organism: Flavobacterium zhoui (assembly GCF_042787235.1). Taxonomy (NCBI): domain Bacteria; kingdom Pseudomonadati; phylum Bacteroidota; class Flavobacteriia; order Flavobacteriales; family Flavobacteriaceae; genus Flavobacterium; species Flavobacterium zhoui. The sequence continues at coordinate 74,875 of NZ_JBHZPY010000013.1, read as the reverse complement.
ACCATTTTACATGAACCTGTTATCAAAGTTCTCAAGCGATCTTTTGACGTTGTTTTTTCATTATTAGTGGTGCTTCTTCTTCTATCTTGGTTAATGCCAATATTAGCAATTTTAATAAAATTAGAATCCAAAGGTCCTATTTTTTTCAAACAAGGCAGACCCGGAATTGATGAAAATGAATTTTTTTGTTACAAATTTCGCTCCATGAGAATCAATGGAACAACTGAAAATGAGGCTTCCAAAAATGATCCTCGCGTAACCAGAATAGGGCGGTTTATGAGAAAAACAAGTATAGATGAAATGCCACAATTCATTAATGTATTACTAGGTGATATGTCCGTTGTTGGTCCTCGTCCGCATCTTTGGGCACAAAATAAATCATACGGGAAGAAAATTAAAAAATATATGGTACGCCATTGCGTTAAACCAGGCATCACAGGTTTGGCACAAATTAGCGGATGTCGAGGAGAAATCGAAACTGAAACCGATATGGTCAACCGTATAAAATTTGACATTTTTTACATCGAAAACTGGTCACTCATCTTAGATTTGAAGATAATTTCACAAACGGTTATCAACGTTTTAAAAGGCGAAGAAAAAGCATATTAAAATGGAATTAGTCTCAATTATAACGCCTTCTTTCAATTCTGAAAAATTTATTGCAGAAACGATTCGATCGGTCCAAAATCAAACCTTTCCGAACTGGGAAATGATTATTGTAGACGATTGCTCTACTGATAAAACGGTTTCTATAGCTGAATATATTGCCAATAATGACAACAGAGTTAAGGTTTATAAACTAGACAAAAATTCGGGAACCGGAATTGCCAGAAATACCGCTTTAGAAAAAGCTTCAGGGAAGTATATTTCGTTCTTGGACGCAGACGATTTATGGAAACCCAATAAATTGGAAATTCAAGTTAATTTTCTAAGAAATAACAATTTACCATTTACTTTTTCCTATTACGATTGCATCAATGAACAAGGAACTGAATTGAATAAAAGAGTGGAAGCCCCCAGAAATCTTTCCTATAGACATTTGTTTTTTTGCAATTATGTAGGGAATCTTACAGGTATTTATGATGTAAATTATTTAGGAAAAATAGCGATCTCTTCAATAAGGAAACGTCAGGACTGGATGTTATGGCTTACCATTCTAAAAAAAGCAAAAACCGCACAACCTATTCCTGAGAGTCTGGCTTTTTACAGAATTAGAGAAAACTCCATATCAGCTTCTAAAGTTAATTTATTAAAGCACAATTTTACCGTTTATAGAAGATTTCACGGGTTTAATTTAGTACTTTCATTGCTTTGTATGACGGGTTTTTTATTTACACAATTGCTAATCAAACCGCATTACATAAAAAATATTAAAGCATAGATTTAAACTGTTTTAATTTTCCTCGATTGCTTCTTGCTAAAACTTCTTTTCTCGTAAATTTAAAGTTCAAACCAGGTTCCAGATATAATTCAATCGCTTTTTTAATTTTTTGAATTTGTGCCAAATTTAATTCGGTTTCACTGACATATTTAATTTCAAAACAATCAATTTTTGTTTGTTGAATAATAAATTCCTTTACGTTTCCGTCGTCTTCAATAAAGCTTTTGGTTACATAATAAAACGTCAATCCAGGCGATCTTTTTCCGCTTGGTAAAATAGCAACATCGTTTGTTCGTCCAATTAATTTCTTGAGAATGGGTTTTTTTAATGTGCTTTTTTCGTCCAGAATTCCAATATCGCCAATATCGTATCGTATAAACGGATGTGCTTTGTTGAATAAGGAAGTGATCACGATGCGACCAGAAGTTCCATTTTGGACAACTTGGTTATTATCATCCAAAATCTCGACAAATAAGGTTTCTGAATTTACCTGCCACTCTCCATTTGGGTTTTGAAAAGCAATTAAATCCAACTCTGAAGCACCGTATTCGTTGACAATTGGTATGCCAAATTGTTTTTCTAACAGTATTTTATCATCTTCAAAAAGCATTTCGGAAGTTACCATGCAGACTTTTAAAGTTGGACAAATTGCTGATAATATAATATTTCTCTTCTGTAAAAATTTGGCAAACAAAACAATTGAACTGGTATATCCATTGATGTAATCAAATTTTTTGGTTCGAAAATGTTTCAAAAACACTTCTAGATTAGCATCCGATAAATCAAAAATGGAGAATCGAAACCGATGGCTCAATAAATCTTTAAAACGTTCTTTTTTATTACCAATAAAATCCATTGGGATTCCATAAAATCGTGCTTGATAGGAACTATTAAAATCAATTCCATACCAGCCAAAACGATAGATATTAGAAGCCCAAGTTAAGGCATGACAGTATTTGTCCTTGGCAAATATAAACGGATCACCACTAGAACCGGAGGTTTTATTAACATAACTATTTTTAGCGGAATACCCTTTTGAAAGTCTTTCCGATAATGGTTTTTGTAAATTTTGTTTATTTAAAATGGGTAAATCATTCCAATTTTTAGAATTTTTTGGACCAACTAATTTTTTATAAAAAGGATTGTTTTGCAAATGAAACTCAACAATTTCTTGTTTTTTATTTTCGACAAAAGCTTTGTGTTCTTTTTCTGAAAAAGCGACAATTTTTCGCAATTCGGCTTTGGCTTCCTTCATCGGGAAACCATTTATATGGAGCGTTAAGTCGAAAAGCGGAATCATCTAAGCTACTTTAGGAGTATCAAAACGTTTGATAGATTGCAGTTCTTGTGCCTTATTTTCTTTTTCTTCTTCAATATCAAAATCATCTTGAAGCCCAAGCCAAAATTTAGCGGAGTTACCAAAATATTGACTCAAACGCAAAGCGGTGTCAGCCGTAATTCTGCGGTTTCCTTTGGTAATTTCAGAAATTCTGGTTTGCGGAATTTTTAAATCTTTAGATAAACGGTAGGCTGTTATTTCCAAAGGAATTAGAAATTCTTCTAATAAAATTTCACCAGGATGTATGTTTTTTAATTTTTCCATTTTTAACTATTTTAATGATAATCTACAATTTCAACAAGGGAAGCATTTCCATTATCCCATATGAAAATAATTCGCCATTGATTGTTAATTCGAATGCTGTAATAGTCTTTTAAACTTCCATTTAATTTTTCTAGTCGGTTTGACGGTGGAATTCGCAAATCTATCAAATCTAGAGAATTGTTTAACATTCTTAGTTTTCTTCTACCAATTTGCTGTATTTCCATTGAAGGTTTTCTTACAACAATTCCATTCCATATTTTTTCGGTTTCTTTAGATCCAAATGAAATTATCATATCTTTAGCGTTACTAACGTCAAAAGTAAGTAAAAAAAATTATTATTTCAACTTAAAACGAACTATTTTTGCACCACAACTAAAGAAAACTACACCATGACAATTTTACTACTAGGTTCAGGCGGAAGAGAACATGCATTTGCATGGAAAATGATTCAAAGTCCGCTTTGTGACATACTTTTTGTAGCTCCAGGAAACGCAGGGACAGCCGCAATAGCTACTAACATTGATATGATTCCAACTGATTTTGATGCGATCAAAGCTTTCGTTCTTCAGGAAAAAGTAGAAATGGTTGTTGTAGGACCAGAAGATCCATTAGTAAAAGGGATTTATGATTTCTTTTTAAATGATACTGAATTAAAATATATTCCAGTTATTGGGCCATCAAAAATTGGTGCTCAATTAGAAGGAAGTAAAGAATTTGCTAAAGAATTCTTGATTAAACACAATATTCCAACAGCGGCTTACGATAGTTTTACTGCCGAAACAGTTGAAAATGGATGTGAATTTTTGGAGACACTGCAACCGCCTTATGTTTTAAAAGCGGATGGATTAGCAGCAGGGAAAGGAGTTTTGATTATTCAGGATTTGGCGGAAGCCAAAGAAGAATTAAGAAATATGTTGGTTCATCAAAAATTTGGTGCTGCCAGTTCAAAAGTGGTTATCGAAGAATTTCTGGATGGTATAGAATTAAGTTGTTTTGTTCTTACTGATGGAAAAAGCTATAAAATTTTACCTACTGCTAAAGATTACAAACGAATTGGCGAAGGTGACACAGGGTTAAATACAGGCGGAATGGGAGCGGTTTCTCCAGTTCCCTATGTTGACGCTGTTTTGATGGAAAAAATCGAAACACGCATTGTAAAACCAACCATTGACGGTTTCCAGAAAGATGGTATTCCGTACAAAGGATTCGTTTTTATTGGATTGATAAATGTGAATAACGAACCGATCGTAATTGAATACAATGTGAGAATGGGTGATCCGGAAACAGAAGTGGTTATTCCAAGATTGAAAACCGATTTAGTTGAATTATTTTTGGCGGTAGCCAATGAAAAACTGGACGAAATTACGCTAGAGGTTGACGTAAGAAGTGCTACTACAATTATGGTCGTTTCTGGAGGATATCCTGAGGATTTCGAAAAAGGAAAAGTAATTTCAGGATTAGAAAATATAACCGATTCGATTGTTTTTCATGCAGGAACAAAATTAGACAACGGAAATGTCGTATCTAATGGAGGAAGAGTATTAACGGTAACTTCGTATGGAAATGATTTTGAAGAGGCCATAAAAAAATCTTACCAAAACCTAGACAAGCTAAATTTTGATAAGATGTATTTTAGAAAAGATATTGGAAACGATTTAAAATAAGATATAATAACTGTTCACTTTTTTTTAAAATTATTATTTTAAGAAAGAGTGAGCTGTCGTATCTTGATTTTCCTCACCATTATCTTGGTGAAGTTTCAATTGCAAAATCCAATATACCATTGCAGCTGCACAAATAATCATAAAAATCCAGTTGATGGTGTTAGCAACAAACCAAGATTTTAGCTCTAATGAGCGTAAAAAGTCTAGGGGAGCAAATAAAATATTTACAAATAAGTATTGTATTCCTTCGAAAAATGCTTTCATAATGTATAAAATTAATTTTATTAATTGTTTTAAAGAGTAACTGGCAGACAAAAGATCTTATTCATAAAGAATATTTTGAACTTAAAGCCGTTCCTTTTAAACAAGTATTATATTTACAGTCACAAAAGTATAAAATATCCTTATGATAACAAGTGTTTTTAAGAAATCTACACCATTAAATTTTTCTCTGGTTGTTATATTAATACTAGTTTTCTTTTTAATGTACCAGTTTCAGGATGTTTCTTGGATGAATTCAGGTATTTTAATTGTAATAAAAGGAATAATATTAAGTGTTTTATTAGCTTCAGTTTTAATTACTAATTTCGTTGCAAAGAAAAATGGATTGAGTAAAGACAGCACTTACACCATCTTTTTCTATTTTTTATTTCTACTTTTTTTTCCTTCGTTATTGGATAATATTAATTTGGTTGTGTCGAATTTCTTTGTTTTATTAGCACTTCGTCGACTGATTTCTCTGCAATCACTAAAAGCTTCTAATGAAAAAATATTTGATGCCTCATTATGGATTTTTGTAGCTAGTTTATTTCATTTTTGGAGTATTCTTTTTATTGTATTGGTATTTATATCAATACTTTTTCATGTTTCCAGAGAGTTAAAAAATTGGGTGCTGCCGTTCATCGCCCTTTTTATTGTTGGGATTATCTCGATCCTTTTATCGATGATTTTCAATTTGAGTATCATTGAATTTTTGAATAAAAATGCAACAACTAATTTTGAAATTAATTATTTCACTAATAATTATCAGAATGGTGCTTTATCTATTTATGCAACGGTAGCTTTATTTTTTGTAATATCTATGTTTGCAACTATATCGCACAGGCCACTGCTTTTACATACCTCATTTAAAAAAATAATTGCATCGTTTTTTATTGGAGTGCTAATTTTCGTGGTTTCGCCGGATAAAAGCAATGATTTATTAGTATTCACTTTTGCCCCGATGGCAATAATGGCCACAAGCCACATTGAAGTTGCCCAATTAAAATTGAAACAGGAAATGGTACTATTTGTACTTATAGCATGTAGTCTTTTTGCTTTTTTCTCCCAATTATAATTTTTCTCCGAAAGCTAAATCTCCCGCATCTCCAAGACCCGGTACAATGTAGCTTTTCTCGTCAAGCTTCTCGTCTAATGCAGCTATCCACAGATGACAATTATGAGGTAAATGTTTTTCCAGGAACGCAATTCCTTCTGGAGCGGCAATAGTTACTGCAATGTGAATTTCTTTCGGGGTTCCTCTTTCCACTAATCTGTTGAAAACAGCAACAATGGATTGTCCAGTGGCAAGCATAGGATCTATCAGTAATAAATTTTTATTATTGATATCAGCGATGGCTTGATATTCAACTTTAATATCAAAATAAGCATCGTTGTTTGGATGGTGCCTGTAGGCGGAAACGAAACCATTTTCGGCGCTGTCAAAATAATTTAAGAAACCCATGTGTAAGGGTAATCCCGCACGCAAAATAGAGCATAAAACTAATTGATCTTTAATTTCAGTCGTTTTCTTAATACCAAGTGGTGTTTGGATTTCAATAGTTGAATAATGTAATTCCTTGCTCAATTCATAGGCCATTATTTCACCAATGCGCTCAATATTTCTGCGGAAGCGCATACTGTCATTATGAACATTGACGTTTCTGATTTGTCCTAAAAAATGATTCAGAACACTATTGTTTTCTGATAAAATATGAATTTGCATGATTTAAATTTGGGAATTAAACTTCTAAAGTTTTTTTAATCTATAAAAGTATAAAAAAGTATCTTTGCGTTATAAAATATAAAGATATGTTTTCAAAGTTAGCTTATTCCGTTTTCGAACAAAGTATTAAAGATTATCACCAGTTTGATAATGTTGATCAACCTATAAATAATCCTTTTCCTAAGGATAAATTCGAACATTTATTATATTCAAAAAATTGGGTTGATACCGTTCAATGGCATTATGAGGATATTATTAGAGATCCAAATATTAACCCAGTTGAAGCGTTGACATTAAAACGTAAAATTGATGCCTCCAATCAGGTTCGTACTGATATGGTAGAATATATTGACAGTTATTTTCTTCAAAAATACAGTCATGTAGCCGTAAAAGAAAACGCTAAAATCAATTCTGAAAGTCCTGCTTGGGCATTTGACAGGTTGTCAATTTTAGCTTTGAAGATTTACCACATGAATGAAGAAGCCAATCGTGCCGAAGCTTCTCAAGAGCACAGAGATAAATGTCAGGAAAAATTGAATGTTTTATTGGAACAAAGATCCGATTTGTCAACTGCAATTGATGATTTGTTACAAGATATTGAAAACGGTGATAAATTCATGAAAGTGTACAAACAAATGAAAATGTACAATGATGACGAATTGAATCCTGTTTTGTACCAAAGCAAGAAATAATTCGGCATTTTAAATTGTCAAAAAAAATCCAGCATATAGCCGTCATGAGACTTTCCGCAATGGGAGACGTCGCCATGACGGTTCCTGTTTTACGGGCTTTTGTAAATCAGCATCCTGAGGTTAAAATCACGGTTATTTCCAGACCTTTTTTTAAACCTTTTTTTGAAGAAATTCCCAATATTTCTTTTTTTGCTTTCGATGAAAAAGAAAGACACAAAGGCGTTGCAGGATTGTTGCGTTTGTTCCAAGATTTAAAAGGATTGCATATTGACGCTTTCGCCGATTTGCATAACGTTTTGCGTTCTAAAATCGTCAGAAGTCTTTTTGCTTTAAGCGGAAAAAAAGTGGCTTCGGTGGATAAAGGAAGAGCGGAGAAAATGGCTTTGACACAAGCCGAAAATAAAGTTTTCAAGCAACTGTCCAACATGTTCGAGAGACACGCCAACGTGTTTAGTGAACTTGGTTTTACAGTTGATTTGTCTCATATAGTATTTCCCAAAAAAGCAGTTTTAGATAAAGAAATTTCAAATATTCTTGGAGAAAATAACAAAAAATTAATTGGAATCGCTCCTTTTGCACAATACGATTCTAAAGTATATCCATTGGATTTAATGCAACAGGTTATCAATCAATTAGCCAAAAATACGGACTACAAAATTTTGCTTTTTGGCGGAGGGAAAAAGGAAATCGAAATTTTAAATTCTCTTACAAATAACAAAGAAAACGTCATTAATATGGCGGGACAACTCAAATTTCAGCAGGAACTGCAACTTATTAGTAATCTTGATGTGATGCTGTCCATGGATTCCGGAAATGCGCATATTGCAGCCATGCTTGGCGTAAAAGTCATTACGCTTTGGGGCGCAACGCATCCTTATGCGGGATTTTTACCTTTCGATCAACCGTTAGAAAACGCGTTGGTTTCTGATAGAAAATTATTTCCAAAATTACCTACTTCGGTGTATGGAAATAAAAAAGTCGAAGGATATGAAGAGGCAATGCGAACGATTTCACCAGAGAAAGTGGTTTCTACTATTGAGTCGCAGCTTATCGTTTAGAAGATAAGTAGTGGCAAGTTGAAACCAACTAGTTAAGTTATGTTTATGCGTCTTTTTTCTTTAGACACCGTCCTCTCGGCTCATCACCCTGATGAAGCACAATTTCGGAATGTAGGAACTGTGCGGCTGCTGCGGAATCTTTCACTTTAGAAGCCGAGCGTTCTAACATTTCGGATTCAAACTCAGTTAATACACTTTTTCTTATTCCAGCTTCTCGCCATTGAGATAAAGAGTTACATCCTTTCGAGATTCCCCGAGCTAACATGAGCGCATCCAGCAGTGCTTGATTTGCCCCCTGTCCTTTGAATGGACTCATTGGGTGAGCCGCGTCTCCAATCAGGGTCACTTGTTCGCCTTTCTCCAATAATTCTGATTGGAGTAATTCTCGGTCATACACGGGATAGCCAGAAATTTGCGCTTCCAGGGTCGCCGCTAAAATCTGAGGAATGGGATCGTGCCACTGAGTTCTACGACACGCTTCTTCCTTGAGTGCTTGAGGTCCTAGAGCACTTAACGCCTTAGCCTCATTTTCTGGCATTTGGAAGCTAAGTTGCCACATCACTGAGTCTGACGTATAAGGCATTATGTAAATCCGTTCATTGCCATTGGCGGTTTGAAATACAGTTGCTGAGTCCAGCAAAGAATTATTCAGTCCGTTGAGAGCGCTCAAAGGACAAATGCCCAATATCACAATGCAACCGAGATAACGTAAAGGGTTACTATCGGCACCAATCAGTAACCTCCTAACCGAACTACGAATACCATCGGATCCAACCACAAGATCCGCCTTGCAACGCTGAATCTCCCCGTTTACTTCAAACGTAAGATCAACACCTTCACCCTCGCATTTCTTAATATCTACTAACTGGTGTCCCCACTGTACCGCATCATGTCCGCCGAGTTGCTCGAGTAAAGCTAAGCGCAGAGACTGCCGTGCGATATGCACATTTGTACGTTTCGTATACGTTTTTTCATCAGTCTGCATCCATTTTCTGATACCCCATTCCCCAATCACTTTTCCGTCTGTAGTATGAACCACATGTCTTGTTGAAATCACCCCTTCTTCTAACGAGAAAATTCCCAATCCCTCGATTGCTTTACTGGCTTGCTGCAAAGTGAGTCCATAGCCCTGAGATCGAGCATCAAAGTTACTGTCGCGCTCATAAAGGGTAAAAGGAATTCCGCGATGCAAACAAGCCACGGCTAATGCCGCACCGCCTATCCCACCACCAATTATAGCAAGGTGTGGGTACTTTTCTTTATCTGCTATTGGAGGATTAGCAGAAGGAAGCAATCCGGAGCCGTTACAATTCAAGCAGGTGTATAGGTGGCCTCTAGGATGAACTGGTTTCGTCCCTTCGCCATTCGTTTTTTCAAATTCATCGAATGCTATCATGTATTGGCGTCGCGCTTTCATGCTGAGCCCTCGACTTTTTTTGCCGCGTCCCTGACATTCGGGACAAAAAGTCCAGCTTGCTTCTGCATTTTTAACCTTTTTCACTTCTTATTTATTTTACTTGATCTTGACTACCCTTTCTAAAAAAAACTTAGCCGATACAATTGATGCTGTTCTTAATAGTAAAGGAATGATTGCAACTTTCATTACTGCTGTATAATTTAACGCTAGAATATTTTTCAGTTTTCAGTCGCAGTTTATCGTTTAACAGATAAATAGCGGCAAGTTGAACTGGTGCTCGTTTGCAACGAGTTCCTAATGACATTTATGTGAACGAAATAACGAGTTTACAACGCGGCTATTATAAATTGATTCTACTCAGTCGACAACCGTTATGGAAATAAAAGTAGGTACTGTATTATTTGTAACTTTATATTTCTCAGACATTTTTGCAAATATATTGATTTTAAGAAACTCTATTATAAAAACAGCCATACACTTGTCTAAAAGCTACACCCTTGTTTTAGCTATCCGATGCAAACGGTATAATTTGTCTCTTAATTTAAGTAGACACTCGTCGCAGACGAGTACCAGAGAATTGCTAGTTGTTAGTTTGTTATCATTTAGTTACAAAAAAAAGAGTTTGCGATGTGCAAACTTTTTTTTTTAGTTTAATTGATTCAATTGCAGTATTCTGGACCATATAAGTTACTAAAGAAAATATAAGTTCATTTTACTGCAAACGGAACACTTTATTAAACGTCATCGTAATCTACTGTTATTGCAGCTGACGTTGGATGTGCCTGACAGGTAAGAATTAATCCATCGGAGATTTCTTTATCAGTAAGAATAGAGTTTTTGGTCATTTCGGCAGTTCCTGAAGTAACACGAGCCAGACAACTGCTGCATATTCCGCCTTGACAAGAATAGGGAGCATCAAGACCTTGTTTTAAAGCGGCTTCAAGGATAGTTTGTTTTTGTGACATTTCGAAAGTCGTTTCTTCATCATCCACCATAACGGTGATTTTTGAATGTCCTTCCAGATTTTCTTTTATCACATTTTCATTCGAAGAAGTAGTAAAAAGCTCAAATTTTATTGCTGATTCTTTTACGTTTTTTTCTTTTAAAATATTACTTACCAGATTAATCATTTCTTCTGGACCACACAAATAGAACTTATCAAATTCCAGTTCCTTGTGTTTGTTATTCAACACGAAATTCACTGCAGATTTTTCTATTCGACCAAATAATACGTTTTCTGCTTTAGCTTGACTAAAAACATAATGCACAAAAAAGCGACCTACATATTGTAATTGCAAATCGTGTAATTCTTGGTAAAAAATAGTTTCTTCGGGAGATTTATTTCCGTAAACCAATACAAAAGAGCTTTTAGGTTCATTTTTCAAAACCGATTTTAGAATGGATAGTACAGGTGTAATTCCGCTTCCGGCCACAAATGCAACATAGTTTTTTTGTCGGTCCGCTTGAGGATCAAATGTGAATTTCCCTTCTGGTTTTCCTACTTCCAGAACGTCGCCTGCTTTTAGTTTTGTATTGGCAAATTGAGAAAAAGCACCATTTTTTACCGCTTTAACGGCAATTCGTAAATCCCCGCTTTCCGGGGATGAACATATAGAATAGGCACGACGAATTTCTTTTCCGTCAAGTGTTAATCTTAAATTTACGTATTGACCTGCAATAAATGCATAATTGGGTTTTAATTCTTCGGGTACGTTGAAAAGTATTGAAACTGCTGTTGCAGTTTCACGTTTTACTTCTTTTATAATGAGTTTCAGGAATGAAGACATGTGATTATTTTTTTACAAAGATAGGAAACCGATACGTTTTCTAAAAGTGATAAATTTTGAAATTTTAATACCTAATTTAGTTATGTATAAGAATCTTATGTATATTTGTTATTCAAAATGAAAAGGCAAATGAAAAATTCACAATTATACAAAGGAAGTTTGAATACCATAATCATGAAATTGCTGGAGGAAAACGGCAAGATGTACGGTTATGAAATTACTCAGAAAGTAAAGTCTATCACTCAAGGTGAACTCAATATTACCGAAGGGGCTTTATATCCTGCCTTGCATAAACTGGAAGCAGAAGGTTTACTGGATGTAGAGATAGAAAAAGTGGACAACCGTATGCGTAAATATTACAAACTGACGGAGAAAGGAACTACTGAAACGGTAAATAGACTTTCAGAATTGGAAGACTTTATCAGAAACATGCAGAGTTTAGTAAATCCAAAATTAGAATTTTAATTTTTTAAACATGAAATTAACCAACCAACAAATTGCCCAAATAGAAGAAACACTAGTTTTAAACGGTCTTGTTTATCAAGATGTCAAATTAGAATTATTAGACCACATTGCTTCAGAAATTGAGGAGAAAATTAGTAATGAGGAAATTTCATTTGAAGTTATCTTCAAAGAAGTTTTTGAGAAATGGAAACCAGAATTAAGGCCAAGTTCTTCTTCTTGGGTTGGCCTCATGAATTCTGTGCCCAAAATAGTTTTAGATAAATGGGTTTCAATTACAAAGCGTCAACAATTAAAAGTGCTTTTAATAATAATATTTCCAGCATTAATTTTCACATTATTTTTCAAAACAAATTTTGAAAAATATGATTATACGATTTTTACACAATTTTTAAAAACGATTAGCCTACTAACGTCATTTTTAATTGTTTTAGCCAAAATAATGATTTGGAATTCTAAAATAAAAACGACCTTCGGTTTTATTTTTAATAAAAGCACACCTGTTTATATGTTTTTTTTGCTGTTCTATGGATTAGGTGTTCTACCGATGAAATTTACTATTTGGGATTTTGGAACGCGATTGTTTTTTGTTTCGATGCTCTCATTTTTGTTTCTTAATTCTATTTTTTGTTTGCGATTAGCATACAAACACTTTCAATTCGAGAAAAAACTATCTTTTTCTAAATCATGAAACTTTCCAAGGAACAAATAGACCAACTTTTCACGTTCACCCGTCAGCATTATGTGGAATGGTATGACTTGCAATCGGAATTAGTGGATCATTTGGCGAATGCCATCGAAGCGGAATGGCAAGAAAATCCCAAGCTCACTTTTGACGAAGTCTTAAACAAGGAATTTAAGAAATTTGGTGTTTTTGGTTTTATGGATGTGGTAGAAAAACGACAGGCGGTTTTGGGTAAAAAATATAACGGTTTGGTTTGGTACCATTTCAAAGATTTTTTTGGAGTCCCTAAGATTGTATTGACAATTGCGATGACGCTGGTATTGTTTAGCATTCTAAAAATAAGTCAGTATAGTGAATGGATTGTCATGGGGCTTTACCTCATTTTGATTCTGTTTACATTTTACGAAATTTTCAAAAACAATAAATTTAGAAAAGAAAAAAAGCAAGCAAAACAAAAAAGATGGTTATTTGAAGAAATCATAAATCAATACGGAAGTTTTTCTGGAGTCATTATTTTCTCCTTTAATATGTTTATTCAAATTTTTAATTCTACTGAAAAGTATATTGGAAATGACTTTTGGATATTAGGTTTAAGTTTCTTTTTTGTCCTTCTTGTCCTACTGATTTTCATCATCTTCAAAATTATCCCATCCAAGGCAGAAGAGTACTTACGAGCCACTTATCCGGAATATAAATTTGAAGCAACGTAACATTTTTCTTATTTCCGCTACTTACTGTAAAACCAAACCACTTTATTATGTTTAAACGTTTTATTTATCTCGAATGGAAGGCTTTTACAAGATCGGCCTCTTTCGCAACTAATTTGGGATTAAAGATTTTAATGTTCTTTCTTATTGCTTATTTTTCTGTCGCTTTCCTGGCGTTAGGAATTGGAGCATTTTATATTCTTAAAAAAATGCATCTTGATCCATTGGTAACTGTAAATAAATTTCTGATTTATTACTTTTTGATGGATCTGATAATTCGTCTTTTATTGCAGGCTATTCCTGTGATGAACATCAGGCCACTATTGACCTTACCAATAAAAAAACCAACAATTGTACATTTCTCTTTAGGGAAAACGGTCTTGTCCTTTTTTAATTTTGTCCATGCTTTTTTCTTTATTCCGTTTACGGTTGTTTTGATTATAGAAGGGTATGATGTAGTCAGTGTGATACTTTGGCATTTGGCAATGGTTTCCTTGATTTACATCAATAATTTTTTGAATATTTTATTGAACAACAAAGACAACTTGTTTGCTATTTTCGTTGGGATTATTATGATTCTGGGAGGTTGTCAGTATTATAAGTTTTTTGACATTACTAATTATACTACTTTATTTTTTGACGGATTATTTCACACAAAATGGATGTTTCTTTTTCCGGTTTTGGCTTTAATGGGATTGTATTATGTTACTTTTCATTATTTCGAAAACAATTTATACCTAGATGCGGGTCTTTCCACCAAAAATAAAATCGCCAAAACCGAGGATTTGACTTGGTTAAACCAATTTGGGACTTTAGGAACATTTTTAAAAAATGACATCAAATTAATTAAAAGAAATAAACGGTCAAAAACCACAGTGATCATGAGTGTGGTGTTTTTATTCTACGGTTTTCTATTTTTTACCAATAAAATCGAAGCTTACAATAATCCCATCATGCACATTTTCGCAGGAATTTTTGTTTCAGGAGGTTTTTTATTCACTTTCGGTCAATTTGTACCCAGTTGGGACAGCTCTTATTATCAATTAATGATGACACAAAACATTCCTTACAAAGGATATTTGAGTTCAAAATGGTGGCTGATTGTTATCGCCACGGTTGTTTCGACACTATTGGCTTCGTTTTATTTGTATTTTGGATGGCAAGTGTACCTTACCATTGTTGTGGGCGCGATTTATAATATTGGAGTCAACTCGCATTTAGTGCTTCTTGCCGGTGCTTATACAAAAACGCCAATAGATTTAGATTCCAGCAAAGGAGCTTTTGGAGATAAAAAGGCATTTAATATAAATACTATGTTGATTTCGCTGCCAAAATTGTTGTTGCCTTTAGGACTTTATTGGATTGGTTCTAAAATAATGAATCCCAATTTAGGATTAGCCATGGTCGCTATTGCCGGACTAGTAGGTTTTGCTTTGAGAGACAAAGTTTTCTCTTTAATCGAAAAGGTGTATAAAACCGAAAAATATAAAACCATTGATGCCTACAAGCAAAAGAGTTAACAGTCAATTTTCATAAAGCGATTAACCAAATCAACAAATAACCGATTAAACTTTTTTAAAATGATACAAGTAAACAACCTTTCAAAAACATATAACGGAACCACAGTTCTAAACATTGAAACGCTTGAGATTCCAAAAGGACAAAGTTTTGGATTAGTAGGTAACAACGGGGCCGGAAAAACTACTTTTTTCAGTTTATTATTGGATTTAATCCAACCTTCAACGGGAAACATCATCAATAATGACGTTCAGGTAAACACCAGCGAAAACTGGAAACCGTTCACCGCCTCTTTTCTGGACGAAAGTTTTCTAATTGGCTACTTAACGCCCGAAGAATACTTTTATTTCATAGGTGATTTACGCGGTCAAAACAAAGCCGATATTGATGCTTTGTTAGCGAAACATGAAGAGTTTTTTAATGGAGAAATCCTTAAAAATAAAAAATATTTGCGCGATTTATCAAAAGGAAACCAAAAGAAAGTGGGAATTATTGCCACGCTTATAGGAAATCCCGAGGTGGTCATCCTAGACGAACCCTTTGCTAATTTAGACCCGACAACGGTTAACAGATTAAAAAAAATAATCAAAGAACTTGCCGAAAACCCTAATGTTACTGTATTGGTTTCCAGTCACGATTTAATGCACACTGTCGAGGTTTGTGATAGAATCGTAGCACTAAATAAAGGCGAAATTGTAAAAGATATTCAAACGTCCAGAGAGACGTTGCAGGAGTTAGAACTGTTTTTTGCAGTTTAAAATTTAATTTGGGCGTGACCCGGAAATAAAAATTTCGGGTCGGGCTTTTCGCTCTCAATCTTTTTTATTCTTAAAAAAGAATAAAAAAGGATTTCCGCTGCACTCCCTCACGCGAAGCGCTGAATCAAAAAGAAACCTAATAATTTCCACGATATCAAAAAGAAACGTATTTTTACAAGTCAGTATACTAAAAGGTATTTTTAAAAGTTAATTGATAAAAGACGTTTACCATTGAAAACCAACACATTTAGGCAACTAATTTCTATAGGATTTTTGTTATTTTTGATAGCATGTTCTACCAAGAAGGATACTTTTTTGGCTAGAAAATCGCATGCCTTAAGCACGAAATACAATATTCTATACAACGGTCAAATAGGATTAGACAAAGGTGTGGTAGGCATAAAAGCAAATAGTAAGGATGACTTTTGGAAGCGTTTGCCTATCGAAAAAATGCAGATCAAAGAGGATTTCATTGTAAGTGAAAAACCCAAAAATGCTGATTTTGAATTAGCGGAAACCAAGGCTACAAAGGCAATTCAGAAACATTCCATGAACATTGGCGGAAGAGAAAAAAACAGCCAGATTGATGAAGCGTATTTGCTACTTGGTAAATCTCGCTATTACGATCAACGGTTTGTTCCTGCATTAGACGCTTTCAATTATATTTTATACAAATATCCCAACAGCAGCAATATTTACGAAGCCAAAATTTGGCGCGAAAAAACCAATATGCGTTTAGGCAATGATGCCTTGGTAGTTAAGAACATTACCAAACTTTTGGAAGAACAAAAACTAAGCAATCAGGTTGTCGCTAATGCGAATGCACTTTTATCAGAAGCTTTCCTGAATCTGGAGGAAAAGGACAGTGCTGTGGCCAAATTAAAAATTGCCGAAGAATACACAAAAGTAAAAGCTGAAAAAGCCAGATATCGTTTTATACGAGGACAATTGTATGAAGAATTAGGAAAGAAAGACAGTGCAATATACAGTTATCAGTCGGTTATTGACATGAAAAGGAAAGCGGCAAGAGAATATGTTATTCAGGCTCAAGCCAAGAAAGCACAACTGTTTGATTATGAAAAAGGAGATACGACGGATTTTTCAAAAACATTTAGAACGCTTATTGCTGATAGAGAAAACCGACCTTTTTTAGATGTAATTTACTATCAGATGGGGGTGTTTCACGATAAAAATAACAACCAGAAACAAGCCTTAAAGTACTACAACACTTCTCTAAAAAAAGCAACGACAGACCAATATTTGGTTGCTTCCAATTACCGAAATTTAGGAAATATGTATTTCAAAAATGCAGAATATCCAATTGCGGCAAACTATTACGACAGTACACTCGTAAAGCTGGATACTAAAACCAGAGAGTATCTTTTGATTCAAAAAAACAGAAAAAATTTAGACGAGGTTATAGAATACGAAGCTATTGCCAAAAGAAATGACAGTATCATTCATGTTGCGTCTTTATCGGAAACAGATAGAGTTTTATATTTTGAAAATTATATTGATAAATTAAAAAATTCGGATGAAATCAAGAAAATTTCAGAAGAAAAAGAAAAAGACAGACAGGAAACAATAGCAAGAAATGCTAAACCAAGCACGATTGATCCAATAGTTTCAGCACAAGATTTACCGAAAGCAAAAAAAGCATCATTGGCACCACCGTCAATGGCAGATGCCAGTATGAATCAAGCAAGTGTTTTCTATTTTTATAATCCTACGACCGTCGCTTTTGGAAAAGTGCAATTTAAAAAAACATGGGGAGAACGTTCTTTAGGTGGGAATTGGAGATTGTCTTCAGGCAAAACTGATTTAAAAGAAAACGATACCATAAATGGAAAAATACCAACCGCAGAAAATGCTTTGGCAGTAGAAAAAACAAAACAGGAATATACAACTGATTATTATTTGAAACAACTTCCAACATCTAAAACAGAACTGGATAGCATTGTGAAAGAACGTAATTTCGTCTATTACCAACTGGGTGTTGTTTATAAAGAAAAATTCAAGGAATACGATTTGGCCAGCAGTAAATTAGAACAATTGTTAAAGAATAATCCGGAAGAAAAACTAGTGCTACCTTCAATGTACAACTTGTTTAAAATTTACCAAATTACAGATGCAAGCAAAGCAGAAGATATGAGAAAAAGAATTTCTGCTCAATATCCGTCTTCTCGTTATGCGCAAATTATAAACAATACAAATCCGAACGAGGCTTTGGCCAATGAAACGCCGGAAAGTGAATATGATAAATGGTACAAACTATATAGAGAAGAGCAATTTTTGGTTGTGTTAGAAAAATCAGACGCTTTGATTAATCAGTTTTCAGGCGATGAAATTGTGTCTAAATTCGAACTGCTTAAAGCAAACGCTATTGGGAAATTGAGGGGATTAGCAGCTTATAAAAAGGCCTTACAATATGTTGCGGATAATTATCCTAATAGTGAAGAAGGGAAGAATGCACGAGAAATAGTGACGACTCAGATTCCGTTTTTAGAACAAATGAACTTTAATACTACCGATACAAAAAATTGGAAAATTCTTTATAAAGTTGGAAGTCGAGAAGATAAAAATACAAAAGCGATTGAAGATAAAATCAAGAAATTCAATACTGCTGAAAACTTTCAAAATCTAACTTTTTCTTATGATGTTTATACCGAAAAGGAAAATTTCATCGCCATTCACGGTATGAACTCAGAAGTTTATGCAAACGCTATTGTTAAAGCATTAAAAGAAGATAAGAAATATAGAGTCGATGAACCTGCTATTGTGGTTTCTAATGAAAATTACAAAGTGATTCAGATTAAGAAGAATCTTGATGCGTATTTAGCACCTAAAAATCAATAACCATGTTTGACAAAAAGCCAAAATCATATACGGATTTTCTTGGAAAAACCAACAGAATTGTTGAAGGGACTACGATAAAAGGAGATATTATTTCTCAAGCTGATTTTAGATTGGATGGCGAATTAATTGGTAATTTTCAATCCAGCGGCAAAATAGTGATTGGACCGGTAGGAAGTGTTATCGGTGATATTATATGTAAAAATGCGGATATTGAAGGAAGATTTGATGGTAAGATTCAAGTTGAAGAAATCCTGAATGTAAAATCAAAATCAAGTATTCATGGAGAAGTAGTCTGTGGAAAATTAGCAGTAGAGCCAGGTGCTGATTTTAGTGCTTCGTGTACTATGAAAACAAATATAAAGAATCTAATGCCAAATGATGGACAACAAACCCAACAAAAAACATGCTAGCAAATGGCTTGCGCTGATAAATATCCCAATTCAAATGGGGGCGATTATCTTTCTGTTTTCCTTTCTTGGAAACTGGTTAGACGAAAATCATCCCAGTGCCAAAGTGTATTACAATAAAATTTTAGTGATGGTTGGAGTCGCATTAGCCTTATATAATGTTATACGACAAGTAAAGGAAATCAACAAATCAGAATAAATTCCAATAAAAACAATACTAAAACCTATAAAATACCCTAAGTTTTTTTGACTTTCGTTAAAATACAATCTGATGAATTTAAAAAATTACAAACCGCTTATAAATTTAGCATTGCTGATAGTAGTAGCTTATATACTACATAAAATTATTTTTTACAGTTTTAATATAGATGATACAGCGTTTCATTATTCGATAGAAGAGCTTTATTTATTATTTTCAGTTTTGTCTGTAATAGTCCTTGTCGTTTTATTGAAAGTAAAAGAACAAAGTTTTGACAATGTTGGAATGTCATTTCTATTGAGCACAAGTATTAAAATGGTTGTTTGTTATTTGATTTTAAGGCCTGTATTGCAAGCGTCAGGACATAATGGAAGCATAGAGAAAAAGAATTTTTTCGCGATGTTTATTCTCTTTTTAGCAATGGAAACTATACTTACTATACGAATTTTAAACAAAAATCAATAAACAGGGAGTTTTATACGCAGAATGCCCGAAAAATAAATTTTTTATATGCTTTTGAATATTAATAAAAAATGTACATTTGCACCAAATTTTAGAAACGTAATAAATTAAGATATTTAACTGTTATGGTGATTTCAAACAAACCACTTAGATTTATAATAGCGACATTAGTAGCGTGTCTTCCTTTAATTAGTTTTGCAAATCCTGAACAGGATACTGTAAAAGTAAAAACCGAAGTTGCTCATGAAGCATCAGAAGGTGCTCATGCTGAACCAACAGATGTAAAATCTAAAATTAAAGCATTTATAGGCCATCACGTTTTAGATTCCCATGATTTTACTTTTTTTTCAGATGAAGTTGAAGGAAAACATTACGGTTTTTCTTTACCTGTAATTCTTTGGGATAATGGAATTCAATTTTTCTCTTCGGCTAAATTTGAACACGGTGAGGCTGTGGCAGAATCAAATGGAAATTACTACAA
Organism: Flavobacterium zhoui; assembly: GCF_042787235.1. Taxonomy (NCBI): domain Bacteria; kingdom Pseudomonadati; phylum Bacteroidota; class Flavobacteriia; order Flavobacteriales; family Flavobacteriaceae; genus Flavobacterium; species Flavobacterium zhoui. The sequence goes on along the minus strand of NZ_JBHZPY010000013.1, from coordinate 54,754 downwards.
AATAAACCACCACGACGGTAAAATATACAAAACGGATGCTTCGGGTACAATAACTGAAGACGAAAAAACAGGTTTCCCTACTAATGTTCGTCCGATAGATTTTTCTATAACAAAAACAGTTTTGTCTATAATGATTGCTTCATTATTAATGTTTTTAATATTTGCTGGCTTGGCAAAGTCCTATGCTAAAAATAAAGGAATCGCTTCTGGAGTGGGAAGAATATTTGAACCGGTTGTCTTATATATCCGGGACGAAATTGCTATTCCAAACATTGGCGAAAAGCACTACAAGAAATACATGAGTTATTTATTGACTATATTTTTCTTTGTTTTATTTTTAAATATATTTGGTTTAATGCCATTTGGAATCAATGTAACTGGGAATTTAACCGTTACTTTTTCATTGGCTATCTTAACATTTTTGATCACTAACCTTACGGCTAATAAAAATTACTGGGGACACATTTTTTGGATGCCAGGTGTGCCTAAAGTAATGCGAATCGTTTTAGCGCCTATTGAATTATTGGGGATTTTTATCAAACCTTTTTCATTGATGATACGTTTGTACGCAAATATTTTTGCAGGACATATTGTATTAATGAGTATTATTGGTTTAATGTTTATTTTTAAAAGTTGGTTAGGAAGTAGTTTATCGTTTGGATTGTCTTTTGTACTTTCTATTCTTGAAATATTAGTAGCTTTTTTACAAGCTTATATTTTTACCATGTTATCTGCTTTGTACTTTGGTTCAGCGGTAGAGGAACATCATCATGAGGAAGCTCATTAATAAATTGAATGTTTAATTTTTAATATATATATTATGCAAATTCCAACTATTGTAGGAGCAGGGTTAATTGTAATCGGAGCAGGTTTAGGTATTGGTAGAATTGGTGGTTCAGCAATGGATGCTATTGCTCGTCAACCAGAAGCTTCAGGAAAAATCCAAACAGCTATGCTTATCGCAGCTGCACTTATTGAAGGTATTGGTTTCGCTGCGTTATTCGCATCTTAATTAAAACAAAAAAAAACAATAGTTGCAACGGTTGGTTGTAACTATTGTTTTTAAAATTAAAACATTACAAATTGCTTTTTTATGAGCAATAAAAAAATCATAATTTAAAATTTATAATTATATATAATGGATAAGTTAATAAATCAGTTTGAGTTAGGTTTGTTCGTTTGGCAAGTATTAATATTTGTTGGATTAATATTCTTATTGAAAAAATTCGCTTGGAAACCAATTCTTGATGCAGTTAATGATAGAGAAGAAGGAATCAAAAATGCATTACTTTCTGCTGAAAACGCAAGAAAAGAAATGCAAAATCTTCAAGCTGACAATCAACGTATTTTACAAGAAGCAAGATTAGAGCGTGACAATATGCTTAAAGATGCTCGTGAAATGAAAGAGAAAATGGTTGCTGATGCTAAAAATGAAGCGCAAGCTCAAGGTCTGAAAATGATCGAACAAGCTAAATTAGCAATCGAAGGTGAAAAAAATGCAGCTATGGCTGAATTGAAATTACAAGTTTCTACTTTGTCATTGAGTATTGCAGAAAAATTATTGAAAGACGAATTGTCTAACAAAGAAGCTCAAACTAAATTAGTTGAGAAAATGTTAGGTGACGTAAAACTGAACTAATTATGGCAAGTACAAGAGCAGCAATTCGTTATGCAACAGCAATTTTAGATTTAGCAACCTCAAAAGGTGTTGCCGAAGTTGTGAATAACGATATGAAATTGATTGCTTCAACAATCAACGGAAACTTGGAATTAAGCACTTTTATTCAAAATCCAACGTTAAAAGTTGAGGTTAAAGAAAAAGCACTTTTAGAAGTTTTTGCTGGTATTGATGCAGTTACTAAAGGATTATTTCATTTGTTATTTGAAAACAAAAGATTCGAAATTCTTGAAGCAATTGCCGAAGAATACAGTAAATTATCTGATGTTATGAATGGTGTTGAAGTAGCGAAAGTTACAACAGCTGTTCCTATGGATGCAGCTTTAGAAGCTAAAGTTTTAGCTAAAATCGCAACACTTTCTGATAAAAAAATTACAATAGAAAATATAGTAGATGCTTCAATTATTGGAGGATTTATTCTAAGAATAGGCGACAAGCAATACAACGCTTCAGTAGCCAACAGATTACAAGTATTAAAAAGAGAGTTAAGTAATTAGTTTTATTGCACATTTAAGTGTCTAAATTATAAATTAAGATGGCGGAAATCAAACCTGCTGAAATTTCAGCAATATTAAGAAAGCAAGTAGAAGGTTTTGAATCTGGTGCTACACTAGAAGAAGTAGGAACAGTACTTCAAGTTGGAGATGGTATTGCTCGTGTTTACGGGCTTTCTAATGTTCAATATGGAGAGTTAGTTGAATTTGACAATGGATTAGAAGCTATTGTTTTAAATCTTGAAGAAGACAATGTAGGGGTGGTACTTTTAGGACCATCAACAGGAATCAAAGAAGGTTCAACTGCTAAAAGAACACAACGTATTGCCTCTCTTAAAGTAGGAGAACAAATGGTAGGTCGTGTAGTAAACACTCTTGGTTTTCCAATTGATGGAAAAGGACCAATTGGTGGAGATTTATACGAGATGCCTTTGGAAAGAAAAGCTCCTGGAGTTATCTTCCGTCAACCAGTTACTGAGCCATTACAAACAGGTATTAAAGCAGTAGATGCTATGATTCCAGTTGGTCGTGGACAACGTGAGCTAGTTATTGGTGACCGTCAAACAGGTAAATCAACTGTTTGTATCGATACTATCTTAAATCAAAAAGAATTTTATGATGCTGGGAAACCAGTATTCTGTATATATGTTGCAATTGGACAAAAAGCGTCAACTGTAGCAGGAATTGCTAAAATGTTAGAAGAAAAAGGCGCAATGGCATATACCATTATTGTTGCTGCTAATGCTTCTGATCCAGCTCCGATGCAAGTTTATGCTCCTTTCGCAGGTGCTGCAATTGGAGAGTATTTTAGAGATTCAGGTCGCCCGGCTTTAATTGTTTATGATGATTTATCTAAACAAGCTGTTGCGTATCGTGAGGTTTCTCTTTTATTAAGAAGACCACCGGGACGTGAGGCATATCCTGGAGACGTTTTCTACCTTCACAGTAGATTATTAGAACGTGCTTGTAAAGTAATTGCAGATGATGGAATTGCTAAAAACATGAACGATTTACCAGATTCATTGAAATCAATTGTAAAAGGTGGTGGTTCATTGACTGCTTTACCAATTATTGAAACTCAAGCTGGTGACGTTTCTGCTTATATCCCAACAAACGTAATTTCGATTACAGATGGTCAAATTTTTCTTGATGGAGATTTGTTTAACTCTGGGGTTCGTCCGGCAATTAACGTAGGTATCTCGGTATCTCGTGTTGGAGGAAATGCACAAATTAAATCAATGAAAAAAGTAGCAGGTACTTTGAAACTGGATCAAGCACAATTCCGTGAATTGGAAGCGTTTGCTAAATTTGGTTCTGATTTAGATGCTGTTACTTTAAATGTAATTGAAAAAGGAAGAAGAAACGTTGAGATCTTGAAACAAGGTTTGAACGATCCTTATACAGTTGAAGATCAAGTTGCGATTATCTATGCTGGTTCTAAAAATTTATTGAGAAATGTTCCTGTGAATAAAGTAAGAGAATTTGAGAAAGATTTCTTAGAATTCTTGAACAACAAACACAGAGCGACTCTTGATGCTTTGAAAGCAGGAAAGTTAACAGACGAAATTACAGATGTAATCGAAACTGTAGCAAAAGAATTATCAGCAAAATATAACTAAGAAATGTATATTGTATAATGTAAATAGTATCGAAAGACGCTTTTTACATTATACATTTTACAATTTTTACAATCGACAATAAATAAAATGGCAAATTTAAAGGAAATCCGTAATAGAATTACTTCCGTTTCATCTACGATGCAAATTACATCGGCGATGAAAATGGTTTCTGCAGCAAAGCTAAAGAAAGCACAAGATGCAATCACTGCGATGCGCCCTTATGCCGAAAAATTAACGGAACTATTGCAGAATCTTTCTGCTACACTTGATGGTGATATAGGAGGAGAATTTACCACACAACGTGAAGTGAAGAAAGTGTTACTTGTTGTTGTAACTTCAAACAGAGGTTTGGCAGGTGCTTTTAATACGAATGCTATTAAAGAAGCTAAAAACCGTGCTGCATTTTACGCAGGTAAACAAGTCGATATTTTTGCAATAGGAAAAAAAGGAAACGATGTTTTAAGCAAAACACTTTCAGTAGTTGACAATCAAAGTGCTATTTTTGATAATTTGACTTTTGATAATGTGGCTTTAATTTCGGATATGTTAACTCAGAAATTTGTTTCAGGTGAATATGACAAAATTGAATTGATTTACAATCAGTTTAAAAATGCAGCGACACAAATTGTACAAACAGAACAGTTTTTGCCACTTGCATCTATTAAATCGGATACGACAGTTTCAACAGGAGATTATATTTTTGAACCTTCAAAAGAAGAAATTGTATTGACTTTGATTCCAAAATCGTTGAAAACACAGTTATACAAAGGTATTCGTGATTCGTTTGCATCTGAACATGGCGCTCGTATGACCGCTATGCACAAAGCAACGGATAATGCAACTGAATTAAGAAATCAATTGAAATTGACTTACAATAAAGCACGTCAGGCCTCTATTACTAATGAGATCCTAGAGATCGTTGGTGGAGCTGAAGCTTTGAACGGATAATAATGTTATTCTATATATTTTAAAGAGCCACGCTATTGCGAGGCTCTTTTTGTTATGAGCGGATTGTTTTGTAGTCATTTTTTAGGATTAGACCAATCCTTGTTTGTTCCATAAATCATGATATTTACCTTTTTGTTCTAATAAATCGGTATGATTTCCTGACTCAACAATTGTTCCGTTTTCCATTACTAAAATAGTATTTGCGTTAGCAATGGTACTTAATCGGTGTGCGATAACGATTACAGTTTTTCCCTGTAATTTAAAATTATCGATAACTTCTTTTACAATTCTTTCTGAATTTGTGTCCAAAGAGGATGTAGCTTCATCCATCAATAAAACTTCCGGATTTTTGTATAAGGCTCTTGCAATAGCAATTCGTTGTTTTTGTCCTCCGGAAAGCATGGCTCCGTTTTCACCAATTTGGGTTTCAAAACCGTTAGGTAGTTTTTCAACAAATTCTGTAATTCCCAATTGTTTGGATAAATCTAAAATGCGTTGAATATTGGGAAATGAATCACCCAAAGCGATATTTTCAATAATATTTCCCGAAAACAGATTGAGTTGTTGTGGGATGACACCAATGCAATTACGTAAACTTTGGTAATGTATGAATTGAGAGTCATAATCCCCAATGTAAATTTTCCCTTCTTTTATGGGATATAAATTTTGCAACAATGAAATCAGTGTAGTTTTACCGCTTCCGCTTTCGCCAACAATGGCAGTGGTTTCATTTTTTTTGAAAACGGCATTGAAGTTTTTGAAGACTTCGGTTCGAGAACCGTAGCGAAACGAAACGTTTTCAAATTTTATGTCACCGATATTTTCTTTTTGCAATTCAATCTTGTTTTCTGTTTCTTCCCGTTCTAAATCCATTATCTCAAAAAGCCTGTCGGCTGCTATCAATGCATTTTGGGCGGTTTTATTCATCCCAATCAAGGAAGCAACAGGCGAAGTAAAGTAGCCTATCAAAGCATAAAAAGAAAATAATTCCCCTGGAGTAATGGCTCTGTCAATAACATAACCCGAACCAATCCACATTAAAACAACCGTAAAAATAGAAGCTAGAAACTGTGTGGAAGTTCCAGCGAAAATACCATTTAAACCTGATTTATAGGTAGTGAACAATAGTTTTACAAATTTATTTTCGGTTTTTAAATTAGAAAATTCTTCGATTCCAAATTCTTTTACTGTACGAACATGGGTAATACTTTCGACCAATTGTGTTTGCAGTTCGGCAGCATTTTCCATGATGTTTCGCTCCACTTTTTTATTGAACTTATTTAAAATAAAATAAATAGCTCCATAAAACGGAATTACCAGCAGAATAACTAAAGCTAATTTCCAATAGTATGTAAACATCAACGTGAAGGAAAAAATCACAATGAAGATATTGACAATCATATCAATCGCCACTTCATTGATAAATGATCTAATTTTTACGGCATCGCCAATCCGCGATGTGATTTCTCCCACTTGCATCGTATCAAAAAAACGTTGTGGCAAATGCAGTAAATGTTTGTAGTATCCCAAAATTAATTTAGCATCAATCAATTGCCCCGTTTTCATAATAAAAACACTCTTTTTAGAACCGATGTAGGCTTGCAGTAGAATGATAACTACCATAGAAACACTCAACAGATTCAGTAAATTCCTATTACCTTCAATCAAAACATAATCTGTTATTTTTTGGATATAAATAGACATGGCCAATCCTAAAACAGTAAAAATGATTGCGCCAACTAAAGCCTGAATCAAAATGGTTTTATGTGGTTGCACCAGATGCCAGAAGCGTTTTAGCGGAGTAACTTTTTCGTTGTATTCCTTGAAATCATCATTCGGTGCAAAAAGAATCAATACACCAGTCCATATTTTCTGAAACTCTTCAAAAGTATAGGTCTCCATTTTGCCAAAAGCGGGATCCATTGCAGTAATCTTTGATTGGCTTTCGACTTTTGACTTTTCAACTTTATAGACTACTACATAATGATGTAATTGTTCTTTGACTACCACATGAGCGATAGCTGGGAGCGGAATTTTATCAAGAGCATCCATGCCTCCTTTTACGCCCTTGGTGGTAAAACCCATTTTTTCGGCAGCTTCAATAATTCCCAGTACATTTGTACCTCTTTTGTCAGTATTGGCATACTGACGGATTCTTGCTATAGGGAGATTAACTTTGTAATGATTTCCAATAGATGCCAAACAAGCAGCACCACAATCTTTAATATCATGTTGTTTTATTTTTATTGAGACCATTAGACGAAAATAGATAAGAGATGATAGAGAAAAGACTTTCTCTGAATTAAATTATTGTTTTGTATATTGAATTTTCCCTTTTGAGGTTAAGGGGTTAGTTGCTTCGGATTCAACCAATCATCTACTTTATCAAACAATAAGTCAAATAAACTTCTTCGGGTTATGATGTATCTTGTAGTTAACGTCATTCCTTTAGAAACTTGGGTTTTATAACCCGATTGTAATTGCATCGCGGTAGTATTTAAAGCGCATCGTACTTTAAAAAATGCTTGTTCTCCTTGAATGGTAATATTGCGGTCTATGTCTATTACTTGTCCTTCCAGTAATCCCCATTGGTTGTAATTGAAAGCATCAATTTGGAATTTTACTTTTTGGTTTTTCTGTATCATTCCAATATCGTTGGGTGAAACGGTACTTTCTACAATCAATTGATCTACTGCTGAAATAGTGGCAATGGGTTGTGAGGCATTCAGGAATGAACCAGTTTGAATTCCCGAAAAATTTTCTATCGTACCCGATAAAGGAGCGGTGATAACATAATTCTTAGATTCAACATTTATCTTCTGTAGCGTTCCGTTTAGGTTTTTGAGTTGCTCTTCGAGTTCTCTTTTTTTGTTTTGCCACACGCTGCGGTGGTTTTTTTCCAATCCGGATAGCGCTTGTTGGGCATAGGTATAATCGAAACTGTATTTTTCGAATTCCGCTCTGGCAATCACGCCTTTGTCATACAATTGCTTGTTGCGATCGTATGCTGTTTTGGCTTGGGCAATTTTGCTTTGCAATTCACTCTGCTTGCTGGTATAGCTATACCACTCTTGTTGTATTGCAGGCGTTTTCAGCATATTGCTTTTGCCTAAAATTACAAGCGACAAATCATAAACCTGATCTTGAACAGTTGAAGAAACTTCCTGATTGGTGGCTTTCTCCGTATCCAGGTTTTCCTGTGTGAGTTGTACAAGTGTATCGCCTTTTTGCACTACATCATTATTTTTGAGATGGACAAACGTAACTTTACCATTGGCCAAACTGGTTAATGGAACATTATCTGTAGTACTACGTACTATGCCACGGCTCTGGCTGCTTATATCTACTTTAATAACAGGTAATAGTGCCAGAAAAATAAGAATAGCTAGAATCAGTACCAAGTAAATGGAAATACTCTTGGTTTTGTTTTTGGAGATAAGATTTTCGAGGGTATTTATGGGATCTGAACTGAAGTTCATAAAGTTATTTTGTTGGATTTGGTTTGAGGAGCTGATTATTTTCTAAAATATTTATTGCCACTAAGTCAGGAGAATTCGTAGAGCAGGATCAGAACTGAAGTTTAGTTTCAAGTTATAATTTTATAAAGTTAAAAGGTAAAAACCAATATTATTAACCACTAAATCAAGTACATAAAAAGCAGTGCAATTTTATTTACACTGCTTTCAATATTTTAATTCAATACTTAAAAATTAATTTACCTATAATACATTAAAAAAATTAACAGTCGATATAGTAAAATACCAATCACAATAGAAAGAAAAAGCATAATTATTTTTTTTGTTTTATATTTCATGTAAATTAATTTTAATAAAAGTGTTTTAAATATGGCCAGTTGCACCAAGTTCTGCATCAGATGCCATAGCATTAGTTATAACAGCTGCCATACTGCCAAGCCACGAGAAAACAGCCCTAGTTATACTATCTCCACCTGTAATTAATTCCAATTCGTTTTTTTGTAATTCTACAATATTTATCTCTGAAATATTCATTTTTTTTGTTTTTAAATTAAGTTCTACCTTGTACCTGCTGCATATGCTGAATTAAAAGCCGCTACGTTAGCATCCCAATCTTCATATACTCCATAAAGAAAAGAACCTGCGAAAGAACTAACTACCCACATTACATAAGGATTACCTCCATCCATTTCTCTTTTTTCCTGAGCATTAAGCTCTACTAAATTCAAATTATTTAAATTCATTTTTAATTTTTTTAAATTATACATTTTCTTGTTCTAACAAAAGGAGTTTCTCGAGAATTCCTATTAACTACATTTTACATTATTTAATTTTGGGTTATGTAATTCCCTTTACTTTGTTTTTTTTTAAGGAACAACTTAGCTTTATCTAAAAACCTTCTGCTCTGTTTTTTTTAGGGTCACACAACAGCTGCATTATTCCCTCTACAATCGGCCCGATTATAATAAAGAAAATGATTCTGCTTTCACAAGTAACGTCTTACTAATAAATTTTGTTTCATTTTCTGATGCCAAAACTAGGGTAAAGACGACGTTCAAAACAAACAGTTGTTATCGGAATTCCGTGAATTTCGATATGTTTTTCTGGATTTCATATTTAGTAATTTTTAATTAGTTAAAAACCAATGGATTAAGATTTTAGTAAAAAACGTATAAAAATTAGTGATTTATGCTTGATTGTCATTATTCGCCAATTTCAGCGTATTGCTTTTGCTTAAAACTATAAGCGACAAATCGTGAACTTGATCTTGAAGAGTTGAAGAAACCTCTTGATTGATAGCTTTCTCCGTATCCAGGTTTTCCTGTGTGAGTTGTACAAGTGTATCGCCTTTTTGCACTTGATTATTGTTTTTTAGATTAACAAACGTCACTTTGCCACTGACTAAACTGCTTAGCGGAACGTTATCTGTAGTAGAGCGCACTATGCCACGACTTTGGCTGCTTATATCTACTTTTATAACAGGTAATAGTGCCAGAAAAATAAGCATAGCGATAATCAGCACCAAGTAAATAGAAATACTCTTGATTTTGTTTTTGGCGATACCATTTTCGAGGGTATTTATGGGGTCTGAACTTAGGTTCATTTTTTTTGTTGAAATTTAAAATTTATATAGTTTGTGGGTTAGCAATGTAATTCCGCGCAATATAATCGTTGACCTGTCGGGGCAGTCGGTATTTTCATTCTTTTATAGCGATTACAAATCCCAAATAAATTCTAAAGTCTTCCCTAAGCGAAGGAGCTTCAGGTATAAAGCCTTTAGATTTATAAGATGCTCCAATATTAAAATAAGCTGATTTTGTGTTGTCATTCCAACTGGAAAAACGGACAGCTAATTCCGATTTTAGACCCAAACCAAATTCACTTTCTTTATTTTCGAATTCTAGATTTTTAGGTTGTTTCCAAAAGTCAATAGAAGAATTTAATAAAAATTTATCATCTTGAAAAGCATAATTATGAAGATTGATTCCCCCTGCCAAGAAAGTATAACTTTTGTTAAAATATTGTCTAAAATAGGGATTGATTTTATATTTTTCTTTTATGGTTAAATAGACATTTTGCTCAACAAAATCTCCAAAAGGTGCCAAGGAATAATTTACGGAATAATTTACTTTTATATTATTTGATAGATTGTAATTACCATTTTTCCAGATGTTTGGATTAATAAAATTAAGGAATGACATATATCCCATCCGATTGGCATACGATTTTTCTTCGTCAGTTAAATCATTCCTTTCTGTATAGCGATAGAACTCCATTGTAGGTCTATGCAAATGTCGAATCATACCATATAAATCATGTCCCACAATATCTCGATCCAGTTCAGAATCGTCTTTTTCTTTTATTCCTACTTTTGTTGAAAGTAAATTGGTTAAGTAATAAAATTGAGTGCCCAATTTTCTCATTAAATAATCAGGATATAATACCGCATATCTTTCCTCATTAAAATTAAAATAGGCATCCGCTTTTTTCAAATAGGCATAATCTGATTCTAATCCTCCAGTATGTAATCGGATATAATTTGGTAAATCATTATCACGTAAATTTATCAGTGTTTCATCAGAAACTCCTGTTACTTTGGCAACTAAATGTTTATCTACAATTGGCTCACTTATACTTCCAATCCCTAGTTCTGACAATACAGAACGATGTCCTTCTTCGTGGGTAATCGCTTGGCCTATAATCCCAGTAAATAATTGTAAGCTGGTTGAATATATTTTTTTTTGTTTTTTTGATAATGTCTGATCATTTAAACTCCCTCCTAGGTAACGTATAGAATTTAACATCAAATCATTACTTTGATTCATTGTAAAAAGATAACCTCTACCCTCGTATAGATTATAATTATAATATTTTTTTTGTGATATGCAAAAAACGGGTAGCATGATTATAAAGTAAATTATTCTATTTCTCATTTCAATTATTTTTATAAAAACCCATTTAGATGTTATTATTAAAATCTTGTGTTCGAGTGATTTTTATTCTATCACATAAGACAAAAATATTTCAACGGACAAAACTTATTGCTAAAAGTTAATTACATCTAAATGGGCAAGTTTATGCTAAATTCGTTATTAGTCAAAAAGTAAATAAGCAAGTTTTACTAGACCGATTACTAAAACTCCTGCTAACAACTCCAATAAAAATCCACCCTCAATTTCTTGTACTTCTTGAGCATTAAGCTCTACTAAATTCATTTTTTTCAAATTCATAATTTTTAGTTTTTAAATGTTATTCTAATAAATATTCAATGGTTTTCAAGATAAGTATTCCTAATCCAAGACCAAGTAGAAACGCGATAAATCCCCCTTCGGTTTCCTGCATTTCCTGAGCATTAAGCTCAACTAAATTCAAATTATCTAAATTCATTTTTCATTTTTTTTAAAATGTTAATTAATCGTTTATAACAAAATGGTTTTCTCGAGAACTTCTTGTTAGTTATTTACACAGTCTTTAATACGGCAGCTGCAATTCCGTTTGCTTTGTTTTTTGTAGGGTTACAAAACAGCTATATCAATCCCTCATAATTGGCCAAATTATTTTTTTATCTCAGTTAAGTTTTCCTGTATGTATAACTCTAATGATTTAGGAAGAGGTTGAAATAATTGATTCTCTACATTTTCCCAATATTTTTCAGTATAAGAACTCGAATTTATAAAACTATAATTATTGTCCATTTTTTTAGCATCTATTCTTTCTGAAAACCTATAATCTAAAACAAAAACTTCATGAATTACATCAACTTTTTGATATTCTTTGTCTTTCTTGGCTTTTATTTCATAATTCCTTGTCTCTTTAAAATAAAAAAGAGTATTAATTCCTATTTCCTCAAAAGCAGTTGTATTAAAATGTGATTTAATATTGAAATTATTCAAAATGTTTTCTAGACCCAAACCTTTCATTACTTTCGGTTTATCATTTGTAATAATTCCTAAACTTAAATTAGCACCACTTTCATTCGTAAAAAAATTTCCTTTTAGACTATTATCTTCTTTAGTAATTATTTTAATTTCTGTTTCCGCTTTTTGAAAATTATAATTTTCTTGTAAATTATTATAATTTAAAAATTCATTTATTATTGGTGCTCCAATAATTTGAAAATAAATCTTAGCCAACCCTTTCTCTTTTAATTGGCTGATTGATTTGTTCTCAAAAGATCTGTTCGAGAGAAATTTTATTTTTACTTTATTTGTTTTTAATGAAATATAGTATTCCACTATTCCATCCATAAAATAATGTATTTTGTTGTTATTTATTTGCAGACTTCTAACATACGTTTTAAGAACCAAATACTGATTTTTGTCTTTTTTTGGTGAAATAACAATTTCTTTCAGTTCATTAACAATTGGATTCATTTTAAAAACTGCTCCATCATAAAAATCATCGATCCCAATAACTTCATTTTCAAAAAATGAATTAACAAAAGTTAAATACATAGAATTAGATGCCATGATTTTATTCTTCAAGTCGATTGATAGCAAACCATCTACATCTGTAATTCCAATTAAATTTCCTTTGTCTGAATAAATTTCAACAAAAGAAATTTTCTCATTAGATACTTTATCCCGAAATTCTTGCGAAAACAGCAATGAATTAAGGTTAATAAAAAAGAGGAGTAATACTAATTTATATTTCATATTTAAATTTATAAAAAAGAAAGATAGTTTTTCACAGCTATCTCTCTTTTTGCAAGAATTCTTTTTTAATTAAAGTTGAACCAGCTAAAATGAGTATTCCCTTCTATACCATCTAATACTCCTGTTATACGAAGTATATACCATCCTCCATCAATATTCATGATTTCTTGTGCGCTAAGTTCCTCTAAATTCGAATTTTCTAAATTCATAATGATATTTTTTTTATAATTGTTTAAATTATTTTTTTCGTTTTTCAATTAATTACTACCTCCTCCAAAAAATGAAATGTGGAAATTTCCATCAATCCCATCTAAAAAGCCGGTCATTCTCATAATATACCATCCGCCATCGGTACTTATTACTTCTTGAGCATTAAGCTCTACTAAATTTAAATTATCTAAATTCATATCTGTTATTTTTTTATTTTTCAAAATATTTTGTTTGCAATTATTCTTTTGACAAGCTTTGGTTTTCTATATAATCGTAGTAAGCTTCTGCTAAATATGATTTAACAGAATCCCATTGTCTACTTAACCATGACCCGCCCACAACTTCTTGTTGCTCTTGAGCATTAAGCTCTACTAAATTCAAATTTTCTAAATTCATTTTTTCTAGTTTTTTAACCTGTCTCAGACAGCCAAGATTAAACATTTTTTTGTGACAAAAGGAGTTTCTCGAGAACTTTCTTTTTTTAATCCATTTTTACATTCTTTACTCCGGCAGCTGTAAATTCCGTTTGCTTTGTTTTTTAGGATTACAACTTAGCTTTATCTAAAAACCTTCTGCTCTGTTTTTTTTAGGGTTACACAACAGCTGTATTATTCCCCTTACAATCGGCCCGATTATAATTTAGAAAATGATTCTGCTTTCACAAGTAACGTCTTACTAATAAATTTTGTTTCATTTTCTGATGCCAAAACTAGGGTAAAGACGACGTTCAAAACAAACGGTCGTTATTGGAATTCGGGAATATCGACACTGTTTTCAGGAATTTCGGTGTTTGTTAATGCGTAAATAGCTATAATATAACTACTTAAGTCAAGTGAGTAAAAATCATCATTTATTGCAGATTTCTTTTTGTTTTGCTCTATTTTTGCAAAAAATCACACCTGATGGCTCACTTTCTTTGGAGTAAAACACTTTTTTTATTCTTATTACCGCTTGCTTTACTAGGACAAGTCCAAAAAAAAGACCTTACCCGACTTCCTTACGATGACTTGAAGAAGTTGTTTATTGAAAATGAGAAAAACCATACTAAACAAATAGAGTATGCCAATGCGTATCTGGCTAAAGCAAAACAAGAGCAAACTTCTATTAGAATAGCAAAAGGCTATTACATGTATTCCATAATAAACAAAGGAACTAAGTCAATTTGTTTTTTAGATAGTGTAATTAAATATTCTAGAAACACTAATGATATAGATTTCCCAGCAGTTGCTTATACTGAAAAAGCATATGAATTAAAAGCACAGTTTAAATTTAAAGAGGCTATTGATAATTTTATTTTAGCTGAAAAATATGCATATAAGAATAATATTGATTATTACTATGAGATTAAATATTCCATTGCGGTATTGCGCTCTGAAGAATTGGGAGAAACAATTGAAGCATTAAATTTATATAAAGAATGCTTTAAATATTACAAAGCCAAAGAGGTAAGAACCCCTAAATATTCTATAAACTATCAAAATACAATATTTGCTCTTGCAGACTCGTATAAAGCACTAAATCAAACTGATTCTGCAACGTATTACAATAAACTGGGATATAGGGAGTCGAAATTCACCAAAAACGAGAGGTATAATTCACTTTTCATATTAAATGAAGGTGCCAACTTGGTATTAAAAAAAAATTATAAAGCAGCTTTTGACAGCATTAAAAAAGCGTTACCAAAAATGATAGAGTATAAAGATGAAGGAAACACTTTGGCTGCTTATTATTATTTTGGGAAAGTGTATGATGGATTAGGTAAAAAAAGTGAAGCGGTAAAAAACTTTATTAAAATGGACTCGCTTTACCAAAAAACAAAAAGAATTACCCCCGAATTCACAAGTGGATATCCTTATTTAATTTCGTATTACAAAGACAAGGGGGACAAGGAAAATCAACTAAAGTATCTTACACAATACATGTACATAGACAGTACTTTGCAAAAAAATTATAAAGAATTAACAAAAAAACTACAAAAGGAGTACGATATACCGCAAATATTTTTGGAAAAAGAAACACTAATTCAATCTCTGGAAGACCAAAATACAAAGTCCTATTGGGGTATTGGAGGTTTGTTTTTAATTACTGTTTCGATTACTGGATTTGGCATTTACCAACACAGCCTTAAAAAAAATTACAGATCCCGATTTGAAAAAATTATGAATCAAACTGAGATATCCAATGAACATTTAACAAATACTCCTAACGAAGAAATTGAAATTCAAACCAATAATAACAAAGAAGACATAGGAATTGCAGAAGAATTGATCAATCAAATTCTAGAAAAACTAAAACGTTTTGAATCTAAAAAAGAATATTTGCAAGCTAATGTTACAATACAAATGCTTTCAACGACATTTGAAACCAATAGTAAATATGTATCAAAAATTGTAAATACCCATAAGGGCAAAACATTTATTCAATACATTAATGATTTAAGAATTGAGCATGTTATTGTGCAATTAAAAAAGAACACTAAATTGAGAAAATATACCATTTATGCCCTCGCTAAAGAATTTGGATTTAATAGTGCCGAATCCTTTTCGGCGGCTTTTTATAAAAATACAGGGATTAAACCTACATATTTCATCAAAGAGCTTGGCTGAACACAAATACACTACATTGCTTATTATTAACAATTTAAGCAATTTCAAAAGTCGGAATTCAGGAATTCCGATATGTAAAAATTCGACAATTCATTAATCATAAAGGAATGACATTATACATTTGCATTCTTACAAATCAACAAAATCAATAAAAATGAAAACAAACAAAGACAAAAAATCAAATAATAAATTTGATTTGGAAAAAATGAAAGTAGCGAAATTGAAAAATATGCATTTAATTAACGGCGGAAATATAAATAATGATGACATTGCAACAGTAACAGATACTCAATCAATTGTTATTAAAGTTAGTAGATAGACATTCCTGAGCTCAAACATTTTATGAAATCTAACTATAAGCTTCTATTATTATTATTATTATTATCAGGTTGCAAATCTGCAAAAGAATTAAATTTTCTTTCCGAGAACTCTCTTGACAAAAAAGAAAATACAAAAGAAGCACTACAATTTTGGTATCAAAAAGATTACAAACAAGATGGAATTCCTGGCATTTCGATTGATAAATGGTATAGTCAAAACCCAAAAAAACAAAAAAATAAAAGTGTTATCGTAGCAGTAATTGATACTCAGATAGATAGAATACATGAAGATTTGCAAGGTAATATTTGGATCAATCCAAAAGAAATTGCCAATAACGGTATCGATGATGACCACAATGGCTATATTGATGATACAAATGGATGGAATTTTACAGGGACCAAAAATGGAGGCTATATAGTATGGGGGAATTTTGAATACGTTCGTTTTGTGAGAATGTGGGACCCATTATTTAAAGACAAAACAGAAAATGAAATCGCCGTTAAAGACTTACCAAATTATAAACAATACTTAAGAGCAGTAAAAATACTGGAGGAGAAAACTATTTATTACAAAAATTTACTTAAAATTACAAAACATTGCATGGCTACTTATTCGTTAGCAAAAGATAGTTTGAAACATTATTTCCCAAAAGAAGACTATACCTATCAACAATTGGATAGTATGTATAAAAAACACAAGATAAATAACAAAACATTTGGTCAAAGAAGTGATGATAATGATACAGATTTGGGTTCATTAATCGACGGTATGATGGTTAATTTTGAAGTTAATCAAAAAAGTTTTGATGTCATCAAAGAAAATGAAGCACAGTCGGATTCTATTATTAATAAAAATCTTAACATTAATTTTAATGAGCGTATTTCTATTGGAGACAACCCTAATCTTCTTGAAAAAAGTTATGGCAATAACAATATTAGTATAAACAAAGAAGGGTATAGAAATATCCAAGAACATTGCACCAAAGTATCAGGAATTATAGCTGCCGATAGAGAAAATAATAAAGGAATAAAAGGGATTGCTGACAATGTAAAAATAATGCCTTTGAGCATTTCTTTTTCTGGCGATGAGCATGATAAAGACATTGCCATGGCGATACGATATGCGGTTGATAACGGGGCCAAAGTAATCAATATGTCTTTTGGGAAAGAATTTTCAGTGCGTAAAGAATGGGTGTTTGAAGCCTTTAAATATGCCCAAGAGCACGATGTCTTACTTGTTCATTGCTCAGGAAATAATGGGTTTAATGTTGATGAAAATCCGTATTACCCAAGCGACAATATTTTTGACGGTTCAAAAGAAGTATGCGGTAATTTCATCAACGTGGGTTCCATCTCGTCTAAACTGGATAGCACTTTTGTATCCACTTTTTCTAATTATGGTAAGCAGAACGTCGATTTATTTGCACCAGGGGATGAAATTTATACCACATCAGCAGGCAATACGTATGTTTCTGATTCAGGAACTTCCTTAGCGGGACCAATGGTTTCTGGTACTGCTGCTTTAATATGGTCGTATTACCCTAAACTTACTGTGACTGAGGTAAAACAAATCATTCTAGATTCGGGTACTGCTTATGATCTAGAAGTTCTAGTTCCTGGCTCAAAAGACAAAAAAGTTCCTTTTTCGGAATTATCTAAATCGGGTAAAGTTTTAAATGTATATAATGCCATGAAACTGGCTGAAAAAGTGAGTAAACAGAAATCCTAATGAAGCCAATTTATACTTTCCTTTTATTTTTATTCTTTTTAATAGGTTGCAAATCAACAAAGGAATCTACCACTTCTTCCGTCAAATCAATAGCTAAAAAGAAGCTTACTTCATTAGCATCACAAACTTGGTATCGTAAAGATTATCAACAAGATACCATACCAGGCATTTCCTTAGATAAATGGTATCGTCAAAACAAAAAGAAACCAAAGAGCAAAAGTATCATAGTTGCTGTAATAGACACTCAAATCGATCTGGGTCATGAAGATTTAGAGGGACAAATTTGGACTAACCCCAATGAAATTGCTGGCAATAGAATTGATGACGATCACAATGGTTATATAGATGATGTTAATGGTTGGAATTTTACCTCAAATAAAAAAGGGGATTATGTAGTTTGGGGCAATTTTGAATATATTAGAATATTGAGGGAATGGGGACCATTATTTAAAAGTAAGACTGTAGACCAAATTTCACCTCGACAGCTCCCTGATTACATAGAATACCAAAGAGCCTTAAAAATTTATGAAGAAGAAAATTCGGATTATAAAAATTGGCTTAAATCCTCAAGATATAGTGTGGCCTTATTTCCTGTAGTAAAAGACACTTTAAAATATTTTTTTCCTAAAGAAGATTATACGTATAAACAGTTGGACAGTATCTATAAAATCCATAAAATAAACGACAAAAATTTTAGACAGCGAAGAGAAGACAATGATTTGGATTTGGGGGCTCTAATTGGATTTATGAAAGCTAGATTTGATTTTAATGATAGAACATTGGAGAAAGTAATGGATAATGAGACGCAAGTAGACTCCATTGTAAACAAAAACCTCAATATAAATTTTGATGAACGTACTTTTATAGGTGATAATTCTAAAATTCTAGAAAAAGGATATGGCAATAACAACGTTAGTAACAATAAAGCGGGTCACAGACCTTTTCAAGATCATTCTACAAAAGTATCAGGGATCATCGCTGCCAATAGAAAAAATAATAAGGGCATAAAAGGGATTGCACAAAACGTAAAAATCATGCCCTTAAATATTTCTGCATCGGGTGATGAGCACGATAAAGATATCGCCATGGCGATACGGTATGCGGTTGACAATGGTGCCAAAGTAATCAATATGTCTTTTGGGAAAGAGTTCTCCTTGCATAAAAAATGGGTATTAGAGGCCTTTAATTATGCCGAAGACCATAATGTTTTACTCGTTCACATTGCTGGAAACGATAGCTTTAATGTTGATGAAAATCCGTATTATCCAAGTGATGTTGCTTTTGACGGATCTAAAGAAGCCTGCGGGAATTTTATAAATGTGGGATCAATTTCATCTAAATTAGACAGTACTTTTGTATCCCGTTTTTCTAATTATGGCAAACAAAATGTCGATTTATTTGCCCCAGGTGACGAAATATATTCTACATCGGCTGGTAATACGTATGCATCAGATTCAGGAACTTCCTTAGCGGGACCAATGGTTTCAGGAACGGCTGCTTTAATATGGTCGTATTACCCTAAACTTACTGTGACTGAGGTAAAACAAATCATTCTTGATTCGGGTACTGCTTATGAAATAGAAGTTCTGGTTCCTGGTTCAAAAGACAAAAAAGTTCCTTTTACGGAATTATCTAAATCAGGTAAAGTTTTAAATGTTTATAATGCGATGCAACTCGCAGAAAAAATGAGTAAGCAGAAACCCTA
The DNA here is from genome assembly GCF_042787235.1 of Flavobacterium zhoui. Taxonomy (NCBI): domain Bacteria; kingdom Pseudomonadati; phylum Bacteroidota; class Flavobacteriia; order Flavobacteriales; family Flavobacteriaceae; genus Flavobacterium; species Flavobacterium zhoui. The sequence goes on along the minus strand of NZ_JBHZPY010000013.1, from coordinate 35,314 downwards.
ATGAACAATTATAGAGTTCAGCCTTTCTCGTCTCATGTTTTAAGAACCCCTTTATTTCCATTGCCTTTCTATTTTGATTTATTGGAAAATTATTCCCAAGAAACCTTATTGAAATTATTTGAAAGTCCTTTTGTTAGAGAAGCAATTCGCATGGCTTCACCAGAACTGCTAATTGCTTTAGACAAATGGAAAGAAAACCCTTCTGGTCTATCCAATAAAAAAAGGAATGGTTTAGAATTTAGCTTACTGAAATATATAGCAAGAATGTCAGCTCGTTGTACCCCTTTCGGTTTGTTTGCTGGTTGTGCGATAGGCAAAATAGCTTCTAAAACGAACATTGTACTTAAATCTCCTGAGGATTGTACACGTTTTACACAATTTGATATGCAATTTTGGGTGGCCCTATTACAAGATTTTTCTAAACGGAAAGAGGTTAGGCCCCATCTTAAATTCTATCCCAATAATTCCATCTATGCTCTTGGCGATTTTTTCAGATATGTAGAATACAACTATGTAAAAACAAAAAGAGAACATAGTATTTCGGCACTTAGAAAATCGACACTATTGAAAGACTTATTGTTCCAAGCAAAATCGGGTATGACTGTTGATGAAATGGTTTCTCTTCTTGCTGATGATGATTCTGAAACAGCAGAAGCTTTAGAATATATTAATCAGCTTATCGATTTTCAGTTTCTTGTAAGTGAACTTGACGGAACAATAACAGGAAGCGATGAATGGGAAAGAGTTTTCGCTATTTTTAATAAAATCCCTGCTTTAAAAGAGGACTGCGAACTTTTGCAAAGAATAAAAAAGCAGTTTTTGAAATTAGACGCAACTCTTATTCCTTCTGAAAAAAAGTATGAAGAAATAAAAATGCTAATCCAAAAAACAGGTGTGGAATATGATGAAAAATACCTGTTTCAAACCGATTTAAATACTAGTACAGCAGTAAATACCTTAAGCGATAATACATATGGAAAAGTGCTGCAGGCCATCCGTTTTTTAAATGGAATTCAAAAGAAAAGGGAGTCTGTAAATCGAGTAAATTTTATAAAAGCTTTTACCCAAAGATATGAATCAAGAGAAATGCCATTGACTATTGTTTTAGACAGCGAAACTGGTATTGGGTATCTTCAAAATTCTGAAATGAATGACACTCATGAAATATTAGAAAAATTTTCTTTTAAAAGTAAAATTCCTGAAGCAGAAAATCAATCTTGGACTGCCTACGATTTTATAGTAGAGAAAAAATGGCAAGAATGCCTCTTAAAAAACGAGAAAGTTATCTCACTTTCTGAAAAAGATTTTCCTGATTTTGATGCCAACTGGGATAATACACCAGCCACTTTTTCAGTAATGATTGCCGTTTTTAGTAATGAAGGAATAGCTATTGAATCTTCGGGCGATGTGAGTGCTGCAAAATTGTTGGGTCGTTTTTGTAATGGGAATGTGGCTATCCATAATTTGACAAATGAAATTGTTGAAAAGGAGGCAGCCCATCATCCCAACAAAATTCTTGCAGAAATGGTGCATATTCCTGAATCAAGAACCGGAAATATATTGAGAAGACCCGTTTTAAGAGCGTATGAAATTGCATATCTTTCTAATTCGGGAGTAAACCAAGATTACACTATTGACTTAAATGATTTGATGGTTTCCATTAAAAGCAATAAAATTGTCTTGCGATCCAAAAAACACAATAAAGAGGTCGTTCCTTGTTTGTCTAATGCCCATAATTATTCCAGTAAGTCCTTGCCTATTTATCATTTTTTATGTGATTTACAGTCACAAGATTTAAAACCAGTTTATAGTTTCAATTGGGGTGTTCTGGAGTCGCATTATAATTTTTTCCCAAGGATTGACTACAAAGGGGTGATCCTTTCGAAAGCTAAATGGATGGTGAATAAAAAAGAAATAGAAACATTTTCTAAACAAATTGACTCCGAATTATTTAAATTATTTACAGCATGGAGATTAGAGCGAAACATTCCGCGATTTGCAAACTGGGTCAATTATGACAACACCCTTTTGCTTGATTTTGAAAAAGAAGTTTGTGTTCAACTATTTTTAAAATCAGTCCGAAATTTCTCTAAAATCACGTTAGAGGAATTTTTATTTACAGAAGATTCTATCGTAAAAAATACCAATGGAGAATATTTTACTAATCAGTTTATACTATCATTTTATAAAGAAGAATTGTAAAGTATGAAAAGAGATTTCTGCATAGGGAGTGAATGGTTGTATTATAAAATATATACCGGTGTGAAAACCGCAGATATTACTTTACTCGAAGAACTATATCCGGTAATTTTTGATTTAAAAGAAGAAAAAATAATTAACAAATGGTTTTTTATCAGATACAAAGACCCCAGTGAACATATAAGAATCCGATTTTATTGTAAAACCCCGGAAAACGTATCAATCGCAATTGCAAAAATCTATCCCATTTTAAATAAGTTGCTTGAAGAAAATATGGCTTGGAAAGTACAGACAGATACCTATCAAAGAGAAATTGAAAGGTATGGCGAAAATACGATGATCGATTCAGAATCTCTTTTTTGGCATGATAGTGAGATGATTTTACATTATTTATCCATAAAATCTTCTTTTACAAAAAATGAAACGCAACTGTTTTTTAGTTTTAGTGCTATTGATAGTTTTTTAAATTCATTTTCGTTGACCAATGCTGACAAGTTGGTTTTAATGGATGAATTGCAGCTGTCTTTCAAAAAGGAATTTGACGCAGATACCGTTTTAAAAAAAGAAATGGATAAACAGTATAGAGGATTATCTCAGGAAACACAACGTTTCTTGTCAGGAACAGCTATAAATGATTATCCTGAAATTTTCAAAGTGATACAAGAAAAACAAGATCAAATCAATAAAACAATTCTGTCAATCAAAGATAATTTACAAATTCCTTTGTCTAGTTTTTTAAGGAGTCATATTCACATGATGATAAACCGACAATACACGTCAAAACAAAGAATGTATGAGTTGTTAATTTATGATCATTTATATAGGTATTATAAAATGGTGGAGCATAAACAATGATTAAAGTAATAACATGAATTTATTATCTTTGGTACAAATACAATCCGAAAATTTAAGTAAATTAAAAAGTTAGGCTAAATCAATAGCCGACATAAGTCAACTTTTTTATTAATTTTATGTTTTAAAAAAACAAAAGAAACAATGCCTTTAATAATCAAAGAACTCACTACAATAGAAGAAATGCTCGCTAATATTGAAGTAATGCGATTTTTATATCCTGCATTTACTTTAGAGAAATATGAATCCTATCTGGTTGAGATGATTCCGCATAATTACAAGCAGGTTGCCGTATTTGAAAATGAGATTTGTGTTGCTGTTTCAGGTTTCTGGTCAGGCACAAAACTTTGGTCGGGAAAATACATCGAGATAGACAACTTTATTGTGCATCCGGAACATCGCTCTAAAGGTTTGGGTAAGATGATGACGGATTATGTGGATGCTTTGGCCAAAGAAACGGGTTGTACGATGATTGTTTTAGACGCTTTTACAGGAAATTATACTGCACACCGTTTTTATTACAACCAAGGTTTCGTTCCAAAAGGATTTCATTTCTTGAAAATTTTAAATGAAGAGGGATTAAGCTAAATCGCTAAAAGATGAAAATTTCTTTACAAATTGTGTTTTTTTTATTAATCATAGGAAGTCTGGTTTACTGTGCTTCAAAAGAAGACATAAAAACTAGCTTCCCACAAAAGATAAAATTAGTTTATTTTCAGAAATGGATTGGCGGAAAAGAATCTAAGGGAAGCGGAACTCTTTTTTATATTGAATTTGAAACTCCGCTTTCTAAAGACATTCAGTTAGTAAAAATCTATTTTCAAAATCAGGAAGCCGATTTCGAACAGTCAACAAAAAATATTTTTGTGGCTCATTTAGCGCCAAAATATATCAATCCAGATTTAATTTTGCACAAGGATAGTCGTACAGAATATGGCAACCAAGCGCCAATTATTACGAAGCCTAAATTTGCTTTGAAACCCACCGAAGCACTATTGGAATATAAAAGTAACGGCAAAAGCTATTTTTTCAAAATAAATAACCCCAAAGAAAAGCCAATGATTGCGTATCCAAGCGTGATTAAACCAAAGAAATAGTTATTTTTGTTTTATACAAATTATAATTTTCAAGCCATATATTTTGAGTTTATACAAAAATCTTTTTAAACAGACTGCCATTTACGGACTCGCAACGGTTTTGCCGAGAATAATCAGTTTCTTATTAAATCCATTGTTTGTTATTTATTTACCAAACAAAAGCGAAATGGGGGAAGTTTCCGTGATTTTCTCGTATTTGGTTTTCTTTAATGTAATTTTATCTTATGGAATGGAAACCGCTTTTTTTAGATTTTTTAATACAGAAGAAAACAAGAAAAATGTAATATCGACATCTACTCTGACCCTTTTTTGGTCTTCTCTGGGGTTTTTATTTATTTCATTATTGTTTAGAAAAACACTTTCTGAATGGGCAAATATAAATGTTGAATACATTACTTATACTATTTGGATTTTGACACTTGATGCTTTAGCAATTATTCCATTTTCAAAATTGAGGGCTGAAAAAAAACCTTTAAAATATGCTGCAATTAAAATTGGTAATGTTTCCGTAAATTTTTTGCTTACAGTCTTTTTTCTTGCTTTTTTGCCAAAACTAGTTCATCAAAATCCTGACGGTTTTTTAAAAACTATTTATATTGAAAACTTCCAGATAGGTTACATTTTCATTTCGACTCTTGTAGCTAGCTTACTTACTTTTATTGTTTTAATTCCAAACTACTTAAATATTTCATGGAAATTTGATTACTCATTATGGAAAAAAATGATGAATTACGGTTTTCCAATTTTAATAGCAGGAATTGCGTTTGCAATAAACGAGCATTTTGATAAAATTCTTTTAGATTGGCTTCATGTTTCTAAATCTGATATTGGCGCCTATTCAGCTTGTTATAAAATAGGGATGTTTATGGTATTATTCAGAACGGCTTATACATTGGGAATCGAACCCTTCTTTTTCAGCCATGCCAGTAATGAGAATGCACAGCAGACCTATGCAACCATTACAAAATATTTTGTGATTTTCGGCTCGTTTATTTGTCTTTTTGTAATTGCTTTTATCGACTTGTTAAAACGACCACTTGTACCAAATCCCGAATATTGGGATGCAATAAAAGTGGTTCCATTAATTGTTTTAGCCAATTTTTTTCTGGGTATTTACACCAATCTTTCGGTTTGGTATAAAATTATAGATAAAACTAAAATTGGAGCTTATATTTCTATTGTTGGTGCAATTATAACTTTGCTGTTAAATTATTTATTAATTCCTACAATGAGTTATTATGGTTCAGCCATTGCAACTATTGCTGCTTATGGAAGTATGATGATTATCTCCTATAAAATGGGACAAAAAAGTTATCCTATTCCGTATGAAATAAATAAAATTTTCAGCTATTTAACGATTACAATATTATTTTCAGCCATTTCATTTTATATTCCTCAGTTAAGGGAAAATTATTTTTTAAAAATAGGATTACTATTGTTATTTTCATATTTCATATATTATAATGAAAAAGAGACATTTACGAGAATTTTAAACGCCAAAAAGAATTAAGTTTATCCTACTGAATTTTTAGGAGCTATTTCCTGCTATTCGTTACAATCTTTTATTACCCTGTCAGGATTCAAAACCCTGACAGGGTATTAAAAGGATTTTCACTGCTATCAGGGCTAAAAAACAAAATCATGACAATAAACATCATCAATAAATCAATTCATAGTTTACCAAATTATGAAACTAAAGCTTCGGCAGGAATGGACTTAAGAGCCAGTTTAACAGATTCTATTATACTAAAACCTTTAGAAAGGGCCATTGTAAAAACAGGTCTTTTTATTGAATTACCTATCGGGTACGAAGCGCAAGTGCGTCCAAGAAGTGGATTGGCTGCCAAAAACGGAATCACCGTCCTGAATTCTCCCGGAACTATTGATGCCGACTATCGTGGGGAAATAGGAGTAATTTTAGTAAATTTATCCAGCCAACCGTTTGTAATCGAAAACGGAGAACGCATAGCGCAACTCATCATCGCCAAACACGAACGTGCGGAATGGATAGAAGTTCAGGAATTAACTGAAACGTCCAGAGGTGAGGGTGGTTTTGGAAGTACGGGAGTGAAATAAGCCCCCTAACCCCCAAAGGGGAATAAATGAAAAATAACATAAAAAGAATCTAATAATAAATTAAAATCCTACTCACCCCTAGTAGTACTTCCCCCTTCGGGGGTTAGGGGGCTAATATGAAAATAATTGTCCCTATGGCTGGTCGTGGATCACGCCTTCGCCCACATACTTTAACTATTCCTAAACCATTAATTCCTATCGCTGGAAAACCAATCGTTCACCGACTGGTAGAAGATATTGCGGGCGTGTTGAATCAAGATATCGAAGAAGTAGCCTTTATTATTCACGAAAGTTTTGGCAAAAAAGTTGAAGAAGAATTAATTGCTATCGCCCAAAAATTAGGCGCCAAAGGAACGATTTACTACCAAAACGAAGCTTTAGGAACAGGTCACGCTATTATGTGTGCCAAAGATTCTTTGAGCGGACCAGCTGTTATTGCTTACGCCGATACTTTAATTCGTGCCGATTTCGATTTAGATCAAAATGCCGACAGTGTTATTTGGGTAAAACAAGTAGATCATCCGGAAGCTTTTGGTGTAATCAACTTAAACGAAGCAAATGAAATAGTCGAATTGGTGGAGAAACCTGCCGAATTTGTATCAGATCTTGCCGTTATCGGAATTTACTATTTTAAAGATGTTGCCGTCTTAAAAAACGAACTTCAATTAGTATTGGATAATAACATCATTCACGGTGGAGAATATCAAATTAACGATGGAATAAAACAAATGATGGCAAAAGGCATGGTATTTGTTCCCGGTAAAGTCGACGAATGGATGGATTGCGGAAATAAAGATGTTACTGTGGATACAAATTCCAGAATGTTAGGGTTCTTGCACAACGACGGAATTCATTTAGTGGATTTTAATGTGAAACTAGAGAATTCTACAATTATTCCACCTTGCTATATTGGAGAAGATGTGGTTTTGATCAATGCAACGGTTGGACCCAATGTATCATTAGGAAACGGATGTCATGTTGTTAACAGTACCATAAAAAATAGTTTGGTACAAACTCATTCTCATATAAAAAACGCCAATCTGGATAATGCTATGATTGGGAATCACGCCAGTTTCGATGGTAATTTTACCAGCATTAGTATAGGAGATTATTCGGTGATGGAATAGATTTGACTTAATCTTCCTAAAGTGGAGGAAAAATAAAAACTAATGAAAAAATTTTCATTTTTATTTATACTTTTTGTTTTGCAATGCAATTCTACTTTGTTAATGGCACAAACGGAACCCGAAGAAATAAAACAGGATGCAGATCAGTTTGAAGATTCTTTTTATGAGTCTTTGCTTCAAAAAGGAATTGAAAACTATGATAAAGCGATTGTTTCTTTAGACAAATGTTTGAAGTTACAACCTAACAATGCTACAGTATATTTTGAATTGGGAAAAAATTATTCAGCATCAAAAGATTATAAAAATGCCTATAGTTCATTTGAACGCGCCACCCAAATTGACCCTACTAATGCATGGTTCTGGGTTGGCATGTATGATGTGAGTTATGAAACCAAGAATTTCAGTCAAGCGATAGTGGTAATTAATAAATTGATCACATTCGATACCAAATATAAAGAAGATTTGACGTCACTTTACATGGCTACAAATCAATTTGACAAAGCGTTGAATCTCATCAATGAATTGAACGCGACCTCTGGAAAAACGGAAAGACGGGAATTATACAAAATACGGATTTTGTCTGAAGGAAAATATCAAAACACGGAAATATCAAATTTGATAACCCAAATTGACAAAGACCCAAAAGAAGAGTCGAATTATATCGCGTTGATAAATTTATATTCTAGAAATAATGAAGAGGAAAAAGCATTTGAGATCGCCAAGAAATTAGCGGAAGCGATCCCAACATCGGAATGGGCACAGGTGAGTTTATTTAAAAATTATTTGGAGAATAATGAGGCTCAAAAAGCAATAAACGCTATGAATATTTCTTTGGCAAGTGCCAAAATAGATTCGAAAATAAAACACAGAATGCTGAATGAGTTTTTGATTTTTACCGATAAAAACCCGCAGTATTCCGCGGATTTAGAAAAAGCAATCGCTTATTTTGATGCAGACAAAGAAGTTAACGTAGCGAAGGAAGTAGGGAAGTTTTATCATAATAAAAAACAATGGGATAAAGCCATTAAATTTTATGAACGGGCTCTAAAAAACGGAGATTTCGAAGACATCGAAACTAATTTGCTTTTGCTTCAAGTGTATACCGAAGTGAAACAATTTGAATTGGTAGGTAAAAAAGCCATGACAATGATAGAGTCTTTTCCGTCGCAACCCCAATTTTATTATTATTCAGGTTTGGCAAATAACCAATTAAAGCAATTTAAAAAAGCTAAGGATATACTGGAAATGGGTTTGGATTATTTGGTAGACGACAAAACAATGGAAATAAATTTCAATATCCAACTTGGAGAAGCATACAATGGTTTGGGCGATGACAAGAAAAAAGAAATGTATTTTTCCAAAGCGAATCAATTATTAAAAGAAAAAAAACAATGAAAAGAATAGCAATACTAGCTGTGGTCGTTTTAATGATGTCATGTAAGTCGAAATCGGTTGTGGCTGAGGCAAATGTAAAAGCCACCCATTTGACGGCAAATAAAATTATAGAAAATCATTACAACAATAAAAACAATTTTTCTACATTATATATTAAGTCTAATGCCCGTTATGTAGATGACAAGCAGACACAAAATGTTACGGCAGAAATAAAAATAAAGAAAGACGAACAGATTTTGGTAAGCATACGCTTTTTGGGAATTACAATGGCAAAAGCATTGATTACCCCAACATCTGTAAGCTATTACGAGAAAATCAATGGCAGTTACTTTGAAGGTGATTTTAGAGGTTTGAGTTTATGGTTGGGAACCGATTTAGATTTTACTAAAATCCAAAATATGTTGTTAGGAGATGCAATAGATGATTTGAATAAAGGAAAATATACGGAGTCACTGGCGGAACAAACCTACAGATTAGATGACGTTTCGAATAAGAATACTAAGAAATCTTTTTTCTTTGATGCTGATAAATTTTTGGTAAAAAGACAGGAAATAACACAAACTGCTGAAAATAGAACTATAAAAGTAGCGTATTCAGACAGTAAAGTGTACAAAGAGGCTACATTGCCTTCGAATGTTTTAATAAACACATTACAGACAAAAGGGAAGACCGAAATAAATTTAGATTACAATACCGTATCCTTCAATGAAGAACTTTCTTTTCCTTATAGTGTTCCGAATGGGTATAAAAGAATTATAATTAAGTAAATTTGTAAAAAATATATTTTTTAATATGCCAAAATTTCTCCTTAACCTAATTTTTATATGTATGACTTCACTGCTGTGGAGCCAAGAATCACAACAAGAAAAATTAGAAGCACGAAAAGCTCAAATCCAAAAAGAAATACGCGAAAACGAAAAACTTTTGCAGAGCGTAAAGAAAAAAGAAAAAAGTGCGATCAATGTAATTGTAATCCAAAGCAATAAGATAAAGCTGAAAGAAAAATTAATAAGTACTACCGAAAAGCAGACTAAGCTTTTGGGGAATGATATGTATGTCAATCAGGTAAAAATCAATAAGCTTAAAAATGAATTGGAAATCCTCAAAGCTGATTATGCCAAGATGATTGTGAAATCCTATAAAAGCCGTTCTGAGGAGAGTAGAGCCATGTTCTTGTTGTCTTCAGAGAATTTTTTGCAGGCTTATAAAAGAGCGCAATACATGAAGCAGTACACCAATTATCGAAAAATGCAAGGCGAGGAAATAAGTTCAAAATCGAACCAACTCCTGGATTACAACGGTAGATTAAATGTGCAAAAAACGGCCAAGCAAAAACTAATTGCCGAAAAAGAGAAGGAAAGATTATCTTTAGAAAAAGAGAAACAAGAGCAGGAAAGATTAGTAAGTTCTATTAAAAAAGACAAGAATAAGCTTCAGGCAGACATTAGAAAAAAACAACAAGAGTCGAGACAAATTGATAAACAAATTGATAGGTTAATTCGTCAAGCTATCGCTGAAGCGAATAGAAAAGCGGCATTAGAAAGAGCAAAAGCAAACCCAAGCGCGCCGGTCTCTAAAGTGGCAGTATCTTCATCAAAAATTGAATTGACACCGGAATCCAAATTGATTGCAGATAATTTCAGATCCAATAGAGGACGATTACCTTATCCGGTAGAAAAAGGATTTATTTCATTGGGTTTTGGAGACCAACCCCATCCCGTATTTAGTACTTTAACAATTCATAACAGCGGTGTGGAAATCACGACAGAGCAAGGTTCTAATGCCAGAGCAGTATTTGGTGGTGAAGTAACAAGTGTTATTGTTTTATCTCCTTTAAACAAAGCGGTAATGATTCAGCATGGAGATTTCTTTACCGTTTATCAAAACTTAAGTTCAGTTTCTGTTAGCAAAGGAGATAAGGTGAGCATTAAGCAAAGTTTAGGAAGGGTAAGAACCAATAATGAAACAGGAAAAACGATTATCAAATTTTTAATCCTTCAGAATACTACCTACAACAACCCACAGAGTTGGTTGTCACCAAGGTAAATAGATCAATAAAGGAAAGTGGATTTATTGAATCCATTTCCTTTATATTTTTAAATAACAAACAGCATCCCAGAATTATACAATTCAAGACGCTGTTTTTTTTTTGGACCCTTACTAAATGGATATTCAATATTGATTACTAGTTTCATTTTACAAGTTAAACGAATAAAAAACGCCCTATTCTCATCACAAGAACAGGGCATTTCTATTTTATAAGCTAGAATGAGACTAACTTGTGTGTTCTTTATAACTGTTAGTGAAAAGAAGATCTTATAGCTTCCATGGTACTTGGAGTAGACCATTGACCAGCAACAATAATACGTCTGATCGTATACAACGGGTCAACAGAATCTCTTTTTGTCGCTAAAATATAAGCCATTTGGTATCCGCTCTTTTTTAACTCAGGAATCGCTGCTTTATTCCATAAACCGAATGGATATGCAAAATACGTCACCGGTTTGCCAATGATTTCTTCAAGCTTAGCTTTTGGTTTTACCAATTGCGTATTCCAGTCGTCACCAGCATATTTAGTTACCATGTGATGATCCCAAGTATGCGCTGCTATAGTATTTCCACTATCAGATAAGCTTTTAATTTGCTCTTTACTCAGATAGCCCGGACGACCAATCGAAACGGTCATTACAAAGAACACTCCTTTAAACCCGTATTTTTTCATTTCTGCAGCACCAATACTAAATTGCTCCCCTCTAGTATCGTCAAACGTAATCATTACCGGATTTGAAGGCAATGGAACATCATATGCAAGGTAGTCATATAGTTGATTGGGTAAAATACTGTGGTAACCAGCATCGGATAAGGCTTTCATTTGCTGAGCAAAATTTGCCGGTGAAACCGTATATGTTTTTGTCATTTCGCCATCACCCGCTTTGAGTTCTTTAATGTTATGATAGCATAATATAGGCACTTCTTTTTTGGAAAGAATGGTCGCTGCGTCAGCCATTGTTTTTTTTGGAACTATTTTTTTTACAATTGGTGCTGCAGATAAAACAACGTCATTTTTGGTTTTACCGGTTTCCGAATGACAACCTACCAATAAAAAAAGACATGCAAAAACTAAAAAAGCACTATTTTTCATAAATCGAAAATTTATTTAAAGGAATTATTGATATTGAATGTAGCTAGGTTTAGGCGTAAATTTCACTAATTCTTCCGGCGTATACATCACCCAATTTTTTCTAATATCATTTTTATAAAATAATTTAAATCCGGTAAACTGAACCGGTTCTTTATAAATATAGCTTCTGTAAGAATCTTTTTTTAGCACTTTGTCACCAAAACCGTCCATATCCATTACTACTTGAACTTCGGGAACTGTTTTTATTTTTTTATAGTTGGTTACCATACCTTGTGTAAAACGGTGTACGATAAGCACTTTTGGAGTCAATTTGTTTTTGCGAACAAGGTCGGCCAAAATATCAATAGCATCATTGATATCATCAGCAGTAAAAGTCCCGATTTTTGATCCAGGAATCTCTCCATTTTTTAATGAAAATTCAGGGTCAATTCCTAAATGAACATTAGGCATTGAAAGATATTGTACCAGATTAGTAACTTCATCTTTTACATTACTGTGTCCCACTTGGATATCTACAAACACTAAAGCATTAATAGGTTTTGCCCAACTTAGAATGGTATCGATTTGCTTGAAGGGCATTCTCATACGGTGTTTGTTGTCTTTACCAGGGGCGCCTTGGGCTGTAACAGCAATGTAATGCAAGGCCGGGATTGCCTTCACAGAAGGGTCGGCAGCTTGCCATTTAGCTACTTCACCTTGTAATTTCTTAAGCATTTGAGCTCTTGGTATTTCTCCTAAAATCCCCATTCTTGTCGAATATAAATTACCATAATAAGCAATAATTCTATTGTATGGCAGTAATGCTCCGGCCAAAGGATAAGGTGTCTTTACCGGCCATCTACCTGTAGTGTCGTTATTGCTCAAAGCCACCATTCTTTTGTTGTAATCAACAGTGTCAATGGTTTGAATAATTGGTTCTTTTACGGAATCAGTTTGAACAGTTGTAGTTTTTTCTTTTCCAGTTTCTATGTCAGCAGCTTTTCCACGATTGCAACTGGATACGATAAACAATATTGGAAGGATTAGGAATGCAAAAAGGGGCTTTTTCATAAATTAAGTCTATTTATTTTTCATTGCAAATATAAAGTATTTTAAGAACGGCTCGTCCATTAAAATAGTATTAGGGGGTATAATTTTTATATAATTCACGGATTAGTCAAGCTATAGGTGCTAGTTTTAACGGTGTACTTTTTATGGCTAATAAATAATTGGGTCGGGTTAATACTAGTAATCTTGTTAATTAGAAAAGGCCTCCTTTTTGGAAGCCATGTAAAATCATTCACCATTTCTTAAAACAATAGTTATTGAAAACTATCACGTTCAGAAAAAATTCTTATTGGATTATTTTGAATAAAAAGCAAACCATACCAACAATCAATAAGTATAGAATTTTTATCATAATATTTAAGTTTATAGTTATTTCCTTTAAAATAATTATATGCAAAAAAACGAGTTATATTTTATTTATGCAATACCCACTTTTGGTGATATTGTCCAAATATAATTATTTTTTAAAGAATGCAGCTAAATAGTATTGATTTAGTATCTTTTTAGGGAATTGTCAGCGATTTTTTGATTCTTATTAGCCAGAAGTTAAGACTTTCCAGCCGTTTTGAATTAGTGAATTTCAAAAAGCAAGCTTTGAGTGAATCATTCTTAATTTATTCCGTATTATCATTAAATAGTACTAGATTAATTTTTGAAAGCTATAAATTCAATATAGGTACCAACAAAAAAGACTATCGTCACCGACAGTCTTCTTTTCGCTTTACAACACTTGATTAACCAAAACCCCATTATAACATGGAAGTCATAAAGCAATGCAATATTTTAAAACAAACTTTGGAGGGAAACTTCTTAGGAGTCGATTAGCAAATTTTTTCAATCAAGAACAAATTACAAATCAAAACAGTATTGAAACTTCCCTATTTCAGCATGCTGTTTCCAAAGTTTAGAATATTAGTTTTCTGAATTATCGACCATTAGGTATTACAAACATAATTCACTCTAGTTTAGCTATTTTACGGTTTCCCGTAAAAGGATGATTTTTTTTTTAATTAAATACATGGGGGATTAGTAAAACAGTTTACTTCACTAGTTGAATGAAAACGAATAGTACTCGATCTTTAGTCTTAAATAGAATGTGATAAAGTAGTTTTGTTTTGGGAGTGTAAAGGAATGAAGGCATTGAATCTGCAAATCAAATCCCAAACTTCAGCTCTTTTATAAGATAAAAGAAAACAGTAACTTTATAAAAATTTCATGAACTTTTTACAAAATCAATTTATCAAATACTTGAAAAACTATAAACTTCCATTTTTCATCAATTTTTTATTTCTATTTTACTTTACATCAATTTTTAGCCAGATAAAAAAAGATACAATCGCACTCTCAGAAATAACGTTGAAGGGTTCGCCTATAAAAAATGTAGTTCAAAATGTTGCGGCCTCCGTTTCAGTGATTACTACTGCCGATATCAATAAAAGTGACGGAATTATAATGACTCCGGTTTTAAACAAAATTCCTGGCGTTACGATGCAACAAGGCGCTTTGAATACTAATAGGATCACTATTCGTGGCATTGGCGCTCGATCTCAATACGGAACCAATAGAATAAAGGCCTATTTTGATGGAATCCCATTGACTTCCGGTGAAGGCGAAACTACGATTGATGATATTGATTTGGCTTCAATTGAAAAAATTGAAATTATAAAAGGGCCCAATTCTACTAGTTTTGGTTCCGGTTTGGGTGGTGTAATTCAGCTGTTTTCAAGAGAGACGCCTTTATTAGAATCTTTTGGAAAATCAACGGTTACTTTTGGGAGTTTTGGCTTATTGCAGCAACGTCTTTCGGCAGGATACAGCGATTCCAAAACAAATGTATTCACAAGCTTTACAGACTTACAAAGTGACGGCTTTAGAGCCAATAGTTCCTACAACAGAAAATCATTTAACTTGCACGGCAAACAAAAAATTGGTTCCAATGGCAGTTTGTCATTTTTGGGAACGTTCACCCGATTGAAAGCTTTTATTCCAAGTTCTATCAATGAGACGGATTTAAAAAACAATCCGGAGAAGGCAGCCGCTACTTGGGCAGCGGCACAAGGTTTTGAGTCGTATGATAAATCATGCTTGGATTGGGATACGATCATCAATTTTCGCAGAAATGGTCCATTCAAACCAGTATTTTTTCTAATTATAAAGATGCTTATGAACCCAGGCCGTTTAATATTTTGGACGAAAAAATAATTTCGCTAGGTCTTCGTTCTAATGTAAATTATAAGAACCGATTGTTTTCTTTGCCCTTTGAATTGAGTTTTGGCACCGAATTATTAACCGAAAAATACGGGTATTCTCTTTCTAAAAATTTGTACCAATCGCAACCGGGTCAAGGCAGTATTCAAGGAGAGGAGTTTAGTGCCATCAAACAAAATCGGAATTACACCAACTACTTTTTACAAATGGAATTTTGGATTTCCAAAAAGCTGCATCTGGAAACCGGACTGGCATTAAACACAACCAAATATTCGCTAGAAGATGTTTTCGAAAATAATTCTGGCGGTCAAAAAATGCCATTTACTTTTGGAAATGTTTGGTCGCCAAGAGTTGGTTTGTCGTATAAAGTAAGCAATGGGAAAAATATATTTACGTCCGTCAGCAAAGGATTTTCTGTTCCTTCGGTTGCCGAAACATTGACTCCCGAAGGTCAAATAAACACCAATTTAAAACCGGAAATTGGTTGGAATTACGAATTGGGTTTCAAAGGAAATTGGCTTACAAATAAAGTATATACAGAAGTAACTTTTTATTCCACACAAATTGAAAATTTATTGGTGGCACGACGCACCGCTGAGGATCAATTTGTAGGAATTAATGCGGGCAGCAGTTCGCATACGGGTTTGGAATTCTTGGTTAATTACAAAATTCTAGAACTGACCCAACTTCAAATCAAACCTTATTTTTCAGGCGCGTTCAATACTTTTAAATTCAAAGAATTTTTGGATGGTGATGCGAATTATTCGGGAAACCAACTTACGGGAGTTCCCGAAAAACAATTCAATTTTGGAGTGGATTTAAATACTAAAAACGGATTTAGTGTCAACACTTCTTTCCGGACGATAGGAAAAATTCCGTTAAACGATTCCAATACAAAATACAGTGAGCGGTATTCGTTGCTTGATATTAAAACGACATATGTTTTTACGATTCTTAAAATTTTAAAAATAGAGCTTAATGCTGGAATTAATAATGCTTTAGACACTAAATATGCAGCCAACATTCTGCCTAATGCCGTTGGTTTTGGTACTGCTGCTCCGCGTTATTTTTACCCGGGAAATCCCATTAATTTTTATGGTGGTTTTTCGGTATCGTATGTTTTTTAGATCGAAATCCTGAGTCTGAATTTTATTTTTTAATGGTCGCGACTTCTTTCTCGGTAACGATTTTAGTTTGTTTATTACTCCAGGATGTCATGATGTAATTCATCACATCAGCGACTTCCCGATCCGTAAGTCCCATGGCTGGCATGCTGCTATTGAACTTGATTTTATTGACAATAATTTCGCCACTTTGTCCAAATTTTACGGCAGCGATACTTTGATTTCTCTTGGTTTTCAGCCAGTCAGAACCGTCAAGAGGAGGGAAATTCTTACCATCTCCTTTACCATTTGCACCATGACATTGCATGCAAAAATCAGCATAAATTTCTTTTCCGGGTGACTGAAGTTTTGAAACAACCGTAGTTTCGGTATTGAAGTCACTGTAATTGTCTGGGGGAAATGGTTCTTCGAAAGAGAAGCTTCCTAATACTAACACTCCAAATCCTAAAAATATTTTCGTTGTCAACATATTTAATTCGGTATGATTTTAATAATTCCTTTTCCTTCAACGCCCATATAAATATAGCCATCCGGGCCTTGCGCCACATTACGCACACGACCAATATCGGTTGCTATTTTTTGTCTGTCTATAACTTCATTACCTTTCAACTTTAGCAATTCAAGATATTGAAATTTTAAAGAACCAACCAACAAATGTCCTTTCCAGTCCGGATATTTGTCACTAGTTACAAAAGTCATTCCGCTTGGAGCGATGGAAGGCAGCCAATAATAAATAGGTTTTTCAATGCCTGGTTTTTCGTTTTCTTTACTGATGGTTGTTCCATCGTAATCGATGCCATAAGTAACCACCGGCCATCCATAATTAGCCGCTTTCTTGATAATATTGATTTCATCTCCACCTTGAGGCCCGTGTTCATGTGCCCAAATGGCTCCCGTTACGGGATTTTTTGCCATTCCCTGCGGATTGCGATTCCCATAAGTGTAAATTGCTTCTTTGGCTCCGGTCTGGCCTACAAATGGATTGTCTTTAGGAATACTTCCGTCATCATTTAATCGGTATATTTTTCCACCATCGCGTGTAATGTCTTGCGGATTTACGAAATGCTCCCCACGTTCTCCCACCGAGAAATATAAATAGCCGTCGTTGTCAAATACAATTCGGGAACCAAAATGCTGTCCTTTTGTAGTATTTGGAGTGGCTTTGTAAAGCGATTCAATTTGTGTCAGACTTCCGTCTAATAATTTTGCTCGAATTAGTTTAGTGTTACCACCGGACCCTTCGCCCTCATCTGAAGCGTAGGTCATATAAATCCAACCATTCTTAGCATAATCAGGATGCAGGACGATATCTAACAATCCACCTTGTCCTCGAGAATACACTTTGGGAACATTTTTGATTTCGGTTTTTGTGCCGTTTTTGATATGATACAGAATACCACTTTTTTCAGTAACTAACATGGCACCGTCTGGTAACCAAGTCATTCCCCACGGAATAGCAATATCTGAGGCTACGCTTTCTAAAGTATATGTTTTTATCTCATCTTTAATGACAATATCGTTTGGTTTGACTTGCGCATCGCAATTAAATGAAAGAAATGATATAATCGAAAGAGAAACTAGTGTGATTTTTTTCATAAGCAATATTTTTTTGTTCCGATTGGGTAAAAATCTTTTTGAAAGATACTAAAAGAGGAATAAAAAAGATAAGGAAGTATTTTTAATTTGCTTTTAATTAACAAACACAAAAAAATTTTAAGTCTGTTGGAGGGAATTGTGATTGTAAAACAAATTGTATTTAATTGATAGAAATCATTACTTAATCCTTTACTTAAATGGGCCATAAAGATATTCATTGTCTATGTCGATATACTTTTTTATGTGGCAAGGAAGGCTAATCTGCCTGTTTTAGGGTAAGCTCTTATTATCCATTTCTCTATAAATAAGAATTTTGTATAATTAGATCTTTTGAGTTACTAATGATTTGGCTTTGGGATTCATCTACTTTATGCAGTATATGAAATTATAGTTTTGACTTATTCTTTTGTAATCTTTCAAAAGTAGTTTTAATTTTTTCTGTTAAAAATAACAGCAATTTAATCAAGTGGAATTAAAATAACAGTTTGTATATATAAAAGAATTCAAGAAATAAATTGCGAAACGCGCAGTAAAATAGTATTGTCACTTGAATTGGCAGTAGCGCAACTCCTTCCGCTTTTATACATCTATCGAATCATAAACAACTACCTTTTCCCATAAATGAGAACAGTTCTTTATAAAAATCTGATGAAGTGGATGCTCCTGGTATATTTTTTGCCCAGCTTCATCATCAAAAAACATCAGTTCTGAAACGTCCCAGGAGGTGTCTACAACTTCCCGTTTCTCAGTGGAAGCTAAAACGCCAACATTAATTTGACGAATCGTTGGAATTGCTGCTAAAGTTTTTAAACCAGTAATCAATTGTTGTTTATCTGACTCTGATTGTGGGTTTTTTAACCAAAAAAACACATGGTGTAGTAAAGGTTTTTTCTTTGAGCGCATTGTAAATCCCATAATACCTGCAATTCCAAATAAAGCTGCTGAACCAATAAATCTTCTTCGTATCATCATTTTTTTTTTTAGGTAAATATCGAAATTTAAAAAACAAAAAAGAAAAATAGCTCCATTATTTTTTTCTAATAGTTGAGCGTGAATGTTCCATTTCCTGCACCGCGTTTTATTAAAAATCGCACAATTGTTCCGAAATAAAGACTATAAGAACAATTGGTAATCTATAATAGTAAATCGGAAGATAGATCGCCATTTTTTAAGAACAACTTGAAGTACTGATGTCACTACAGCTTTAAAACAAAAAAGACTCAAAAATCATCAAGTATTCGATTGAAAAAAATTACATCGATAAAACGGCAGTGGTAAAAGAAGTGAATAGGAGGATATTTAGTTACTTTGCAAACTAAAACCTAGATGATATTAAAAACACAACAAATGAAAATAATTGATAAGCTAGCTTGGATTGAAATTAAAAATAATAAAATTCTATCTACAAAATCTTTTGGTAAAAATAAATATTATATCCCAGGAGGTAAAAGAGAAAAAGATGAGGCGGACGAAGAGGCGTTATGTCGTGAAATTAAGGAAGAACTCAATGTAGAATTAATTCCTAATACACTAAAATTTATGGGGATTTTTCAAGCTCAAGCTCATGGGCATTCTGCAGACACGTTTGTTAAAATGACTTGTTACTCCGCAAGTTATACTGGTTTACTAATAGCGGATTCAGAAATCGAAGAAATTATATGGCTAAATTATTCCGATAAAGATAAAATATCAGAGGTGGATAAGTTAATTTTTGATTTTTTAAAAGAAAGAAACCTGTTTGAATAAGCTATGTTGTGGAAATCCTTCTTTCAATTTTTACACAAGAGAGGCTTATTTATTTGATAATTTTAGCTTAAAGCATCTTAGAGAGACCTCCCTGACCAAGTCGCATTTACAAACTGGTTTAACGGAATCGATGGGTTATCAAAAAAACCTCAACAGTACTTTTGAAAAATTATATAGTAAAATAATAGTGTACCGTAATGGGTACCTTTTTTTATCAAAAAATGGATCAAAGTTGTCAAATTGCAAATTCCACAGTTTTTAACAAAACATCATGAAGTCTTGCTTTCACTATCGCTTTAAAACAAAAAAGACCTTACATTGCTGTAAAGTCTTTTTAAAAAGCTCCCTCTCTTGGGCTCGAACCAAGGACCCTCTGATTAACAGTCAGATGCTCTAACCAACTGAGCTAAGAAGGAAACTGTATGTTTTTATTCTGGTAAGAAATGAACGTTTTTGTGTGCTTATAAGTGTAGTTTGTTTCACTTGTAAAGCGGTGCAAAGATAGGGCTTAATTTGATTTCTGCAAGCAAAAATAAAACTTTTTTCATTTTTTTTTACTTCCCTACAATTGCCTTGTAAATGTCGTTTCCGTTAGCAAATAGTAACAATGTTATAAGTAATACGAAACCAACCATTTGCGCATTCTCTAGGAATTTATCACTTGGTTTTTTACCGCTGATGATTTCATATAATAAAAACATTACATGACCTCCATCGAGTGCAGGAATCGGCAATAAGTTCATAACTCCAAGCATTATTGATAGGATTGCCGTGTGTGACCAAAAGGTTTCCCAACTCCAAGTGCTAGGAAAAATATCAAATATGGCTTTGAATCCACCCACTTGTTTGTAAGCTCCGGTACTTGGACTGAAAATCATTTTTAATTGTTTTCCGTATCCTATCAATTGGTTTTTACCTTTTGTAATTCCAAACGGAATAGATTCCAAGAAACCAAATTCTTGTTTGCTTATTTTATAGTATCCAAGTTTTTCTAGGGAATCCATTCCTAATCCACCTAATTGCACTCCTAAGGTTCCTTCTTTGGAAACCACAACGGTAATACGTTCTTCCTTTTGATTTCTAATAATAGTTGCCGGAATAGTTTTGTTTTTGTTTTTTTCTAAAACAAATTTTGCTTCATCAAGGTATTTTGTTTTTTCACCGTTAAGGGAAAGAAAAATATCCTTTGGCTGCAATGCGGTGTTTTTAGATTCTGGTTCAACAGCTCCAATAACAAATGGTATTCTAATAGCTACTATTGGTGCTTTCTCAACTTTTGACAATTGGTCTACAAAAGTATTCGGCATTTTGATTTCTTGTTGGGCTCCGTTTCTTTCAATAAGAACCTGCTTTCCCATTACAATTTTTGCACTGATATCATTGTCAAATTTGGCTATTTTTTCACCATCTACCGCCAAAATTCTGTCTCCTGTCTTGAAACCTGCGTTTTGCATGGCTTTATTTTCAATCAAAAGACCGTCTTTCAAATCCGCATTAGCAATGTAAGTATCGCCATAAGCAAATGCCATTCCGATATAAATGATAAAGGCTAATATGAAGTTCACGGTAACACCGCCTAACATAATAATCAAACGCTGCCAAGCTGGTTTAGAACGAAATTCCCATGGTTGTGGAGGCAAAGCCATTTGTTCTTTGTCCATGCTTTCATCAATCATTCCGGATATTTTTACATAACCGCCAAGAGGCAACCAACCAATACCGTATTCGGTTTCGCCAATTTTCTTTTTTAGAAGGGAATATTTAACATCAAAAAACAAGTAAAATTTTTCGACTCTGGTTTTGAATAATTTAGCAGGAATAAAGTGTCCTAATTCGTGAAGTATAATAAGTAATGATAAGCTCAATAAAAATTGAGAAAGCTTTATAAATATGTCCATTTTTTAATTTTAGTTCTTTTACAACGTACAAAAGTAAGGTTTTCTATTTGTTTAATTTACAATAATTGTTCCATACCGTTTAAAAGTTTGTTAATTATTAGAATTTCAATTTTTACTTTCATCAATGTCCCTTAACTTTACTTTTTTGAAACGATATTTCTCGTTATCTTCACTTTAAAATCAACTTTATGTCTTCAAAATTATTTTCTCCTCTTCAAATAAAAAGTATTACGTTTAAAAATAGAATTGTTATTTCTCCAATGTGCCAATATTCAGCAACAGATGGTTTTGCCAGTGATTGGCATCTCGTACATCTAGGCAGTCGCGCTAGCGGTGGAGCGGGATTGATTATTCAGGAAGCCACTTCAGTTTCTCCCGAAGGCAGAATTTCTCCCGGAGATTTAGGACTTTGGAAAGACGAGCAGATGTATAAAATGAAAATTATCAATCAGTTTATTCTCGGTCAAAATGCAATTCCAGGAATTCAATTGGCGCATGCCGGAAGAAAAGCCAGTTCTGCATCTCCATGGGAAGGCGGTAGAAAAATAGATGTAGCTCAAGGGGGATGGGACACCGTGGCTCCAAGTGCTGTAGGGTATCACGAAAATGAAAAACCACCAATAGCACTTGATAAATTAGGAATTCAAAAAGTAGTTTCAGATTTTGCATCCGCGACCAAAAGAGCGGTCCAAGCAGGTTTTCAATTAATGGAAATTCATGCCGCACACGGTTATTTATTACATCAGTTTCTTTCGCCTTTGTCCAATTTTAGAACCGATGAGTACGGAGGAAGTTTCGAAAATCGAATCCGATTGACTCGGGAAGTGGTAGAAGCCGTAAAATCCGAATGGAAAAAAGAGTTGCCTTTATTTATCAGAATATCAGCAACTGACTGGGCTGAAGGCGGTTGGAATATTGAAGAGTCGGTACAGCTTTCGAAAATACTAAAGGAAAAGGGCGTGGATTTAATAGATGTTTCTTCAGGCGGGGCAGTATCGCATCAGCAAATTCCGTTGGGTCCAAATTACCAAGTACCTTTTGCAGAACAAATCAAAAAGGAAGTTGGTATCAGAACTGGCGCCGTAGGTTTGATCACTGAAGCAACTCAGGCAGAAGAAATCGTTGCTTCAGGAAAGGCGGATTTGGTTTTGTTTGCCAGAGAATCCCTTAGAAACCCGAATTTAGGTTTGACATTTGCCCATGATTTACAAGCGGATATCGAATGGCCAAAACAATACGAAAGAGCTAAAAAGTAAGATTTTGATTTTGAAACATATAAGACATATAAGTTTTTTCTAAGATTTCTTATATGACTTATATGTTTAAAAAAGAACACGCCAATAATTTGAAAAACACGATATGCAAAAAATAAGAACGGCTTTGCTTTCCTACGGAATGTCCGGAAAAGTATTCCACGCACCATTTATATCATTTCACCCAGGATTTGAACTGATTGGTTCCTGGGAAAGAAGTAAAAAACTAATTCGGGAGGATTATCCATCGGTTAAAAGTTATTTCGCAATGGAGGCGCTGCTCGAGGACGATGTCGATTTGGTCATTATAAATACCCCGGTCGAAACCCATTATGAATACGCTAAAAAAGTATTGCTGGCTGGAAAACATGCCATTGTCGAAAAAGCATTCACCACTACCGTTGCCCAAGCGCAGGAATTGGCTGCATTGGCAAAAGAAAGAGGAGTGAAACTGGCTGTTTTTCAAAACAGGAGATGGGACAGTGATTTCAAAACAGTGCGGAAAATTATTTCAGAGAAAAAATTAGGGGATATTGTGGAAGCCGAATTTCATTTTGACCGTTATAATCCGTTTCTGAGTCCGAAGCAACACAAAGAATCTGCTAATTCCGGCGCCGGAATCCTAAAAGATTTGGGGCCTCATTTAATTGATCAGGCGCTGTGTCTATTTGGTTTACCTAACGCTGTTTTTGCTGATATCCGCTTTACTAGAGAACATTCTTTAGTTGATGACTACATTGATATTTTACTTTACTATTCTGATTTTAGAGCCCGCTTAAAAGCGGGATTTTTTGTCAGAGAAGCGAATCCTGCTTATGTGATTCATGGCAAAAAAGGATCTTTTCTGAAACCGCGTGGCGATGTGCAGGAAGATGATTTGAAATTGGGAAAAAAACCAAATTTAGCGGATTGGGGAACAGAAGCTAAGAGCAAAGAAGGACTGCTTCATACAGAGATTAACAACGACGTTTTTATTGCTAATGTTGAAACACTTCAAGGTAATTATTATGACTTTTTTGATGGAGTTTATAATTCCATTTCAAATGATCAGCCAGAACCTGTAACAGCACTAGACGGACTTCATGTTATGCAAATTATTGAAGCCGCGATTCAAAGCAGTTCCCAAAAGAAAGTGATTGATTTATAGGTTGTACTTCTTAAGTCTAAAAAAAAATTAACCGCAAATTCGCAAATTTATTTTAATACTTGTAAAATTCGCGAATTTGCGATCATCACTTTTTTAAAGAAGGAATTTGTAGTTTTTATAAACAATAACGATGTAATTTTAGATAAGTATTTTGTTTAGATAAGAGGAACGATTGCTTTTTGTAATTTTGAAAAATTAAATTTCAAAACCCACTTCCCTTGATTGATTTAAATTTTATATCTCGGTTTAAAACCAAAGCAAAATACAAGAAAACGTATAAAAATGCTAAACTTTCTTATCTAAACCGAATCCGTTGGGCGGTTTCGATGTTTTATTTTGGTATGGGATTGTGTTTTGCCACTTGGGCGAGCAGAATTCCTGATATTAAAACCCAATTGGATTTAGGATCAGGTGAATTAGGAACTATTTTATTTGCGATTCCGCTGGGACAACTGATTATTATGCCTTTTTCAGGAAAATTAGTTACCCGTTTTGGAAGCCACCGCATCCTTATATTTTCCTTGTTATTTTATGTTTTTAGTTTAACAAGTTTAGGGTTGGCAACAGCTTCTTGGCAGCTTTCCCTTGGATTATTGTTTTTCGGAATCTTTGGTAACTTGGCCAATATTGCGGTAAATACACAAGGCGTTTATACCGAAGAACTTTTTAAAAAAACCATTATGTCTTCGTTTCACGGGATGTGGAGTTTAGCTGGTTTCATAGGTGCTTTAGTTGGAATAGGAATGTTGGCATTAAATCTGACCCCTCTGATTCATTTTATGATTGTTGGCGGAATCGTTCTTTTATTGATGGTTCTTAATTTTAAATTTTTGATAAAAGCCAAGGAAACAATCAAAACTGAAAAGAAAAAATTGTTCTCAAAACCAGATAGTGCTTTAATTTGGTTGGGCATAATTGGTTTTTGCTGTATGGCAAGCGAGGGCGTGATGTTTGATTGGAGTGGCGTTTATTTCAAAGATGTTATCAAAGCGCCCGGGCCATTAGTGATTTTGGGATACACATCGTTTATGATAATGATGGCTGGAGGACGATTTTTTGGGGATGGTTTGATTCATCGATTTGGGAGAAAACCGGTAATGCAAATAAGCGGTATTATGATTTCGGCGGGACTTTTTACGGCTGTATTTTTTCCGTATTTAATTCCGTCCACAATTGCATTTATGTTTGTAGGACTTGGAGTTTCCACGATTGTTCCTACGATTTACAGTATTGCGGGAAAAAACCCCACGGTTCCTCCGGGAGAAGCTTTAACAATAGTTTCAAGCGTAAGTTTTCTTGGATTTTTGATGGGACCACCTGTAATTGGATATATTGCTGAATTATTTGGTCTGCGATTTTCATTTGCTTTTATCGGCGTTTTTGGAGTTTTGATTGCATTTATGGTTTCCAGAATCAAGGCCATTCAATAAATTAAACCTGTTTTTTAGAATATATTTTAAAGAATCCGAATCGTTTTTAAGCGATTCGGATTTTTTATGAGAATTATTTTGCTAAAAAGTATTTATTTATAGTTTTTTTCTTATTTTTAGCCTTAGAATCCAAACATTCAGCTATTTGATTTTGTTTAGAATTTTAAAATACCACACTTTTCCAAAAATCATTTTCCGTTAATTTTCGACCTATTTTTCCTATTTGGAACGCTATTGTCGTGGTTTTTATTGAACACCAAAAACCAAAAACTACTTTCTTTCAAAAAGAACTTTCAAACATATTTATATAACCAGTGACTATTTATGAATAAATTTTACTTAACGCTTTTCTTAATAATACAGACTAAATTTGCTTTTGCACAGCAGGAAACGGGAATTTTCGGGAAGATTATCGATGCTACAACGCTAAGCCCATTAGGTTCAGTTGTTGTTTCTATTCAAAACACCAATTTGACGGAACTCACAAAGCCGGAAGGGACTTTCAGATTTTATTCAGTCCCCGCTGGCAATTTTTTAATCCTGATTCACAGCCAAGGTTTTAAAGACGCTTTATATCCGGTAGATATACTCGAGGGACAACTGATGGATCTGGGAACAATAACTTTAGAGGAAGATCAATCCATAGAACAACAAGGGAGTTTAATTACACTAACTGAAAGTGATTTTAGTGATGACAATAGCGGTTCCGAAAATACGTCAGGACTTTTACAATCCTCGAAAGATGCTTTTCAACAAGCGGCCGCTTTCAATTGGGGTCAGGCCCGATTCCGGATTCGGGGATTAGACAGCGAGCATTCTACAATGATGATTAATGGCGTTGTGATGAATAAATTGTATGACGGAAGACCGCAGTGGGGCGATTGGGGCGGACTCAACGATGCAACACGAAATCAGGAATTCTCCATAGGGACTGCTCCTTCTGATTATACTTTTGGAGGGATTTTAGGAACACAGGAAATTAATACCCGCGCTTCCATTTACAGACCCGGTTCCCGTATTTCATTTTCCGGAACTAATACTAATTACAGTTGGCGCATGATGGGAACCTATGCTTCCGGAATGAATGATAAAGGTTGGGCATTTGTTATTTCCGCAGGAAAACGTCTGGCAACCGAAGGCTATTTTGAAGGAACAAATTACGATGCAAATTCTCTTTTTTTAAGTGTCGAAAAAAAATTAAACGATTATCATTCCCTTAATATAACTGCTTTTTATACACCCAATTCAAGAGGAAAAAATTCTCCAAATACTGCGGAAGTCACTGAATTGACTAGCGAAAAATACAATTCTTATTGGGGTTTCCAAGACGGAAAGAAGAGAAATTCAAGAATGAAAAAGATCGAAGAACCGATTGTTATGCTGAATCATTATTTTAAAATAAATGATCATACCAATTTGAATTCGAGTTTGATGTATCAATTTGGAAAAATAGGAAACACAAACCTTGATTATCAAAATGCCAATAGCCCGGATCCAACGTACTACAGAAAAATGCCGAGTTATTACAGTTCGCTATATGCAAAAGATAATGGCGAGTTTTCAGGTGAATTCACCCCTGATTTTGAAAATGCGGAGAAAAGCAGAGTGTTTTTTTTAGCGAATCAACAAATTGATTGGTATGCGATGTACCAAGCCAATCAAGATCCAATTATGGATAGTAACGGCCATATTTCAGGATACGAACCTGCAAAAAGCAAGTATGTTTTGTACGAAGACCGCACCGATGATAATACTTTTGTTGCGACATCGATATTCAACACACAATTGAATGAGACTGTTTTCTTGAATGCCGGAGCGTCTTTCAAAAACTTAAATTCACACAATTTCCAGAAACTTTTGGATTTATTGGGAGGTTTGTATTTTGATGATATTGACGGGTTTTATAATGGGAGTAAGTCCCAATCAGATTTAAATAATCCCAGTAGGCAAGTTGTTGTTGGGGACGAATACGGATATAACTATAATTATGTGGCCAATATACTTGATGCGTTCACTCAATTCAAATTTTCTTATAATAAAGTAGAATTTTATCTGGCTCAAAATTTTTCCAGTACCAGTTATCAAAGGGAAGGCCTGTATAAAAATGGAATTTACGGAACCAATTCTCTTGGTAAAAGTGAAAAAGTGCTGTTTGAAAATTTTGGATTCAAAGGAGGAATTACATTTAAAATATCAGGGAAAAAATTATTGGTTTTTAATGGAGCGCATCTGACAAAAGCCCCAACAATCAGAAATACTTTTCCTAATTCAAGATTGAATAACTCGATCATAAATGGATTGGAAAGTGAGAATATCAGCAGTCTAGATGCGAGCTACATCTTTCGTTCTCCCATTTTAAAAGTGCGAATTACGGCTTATTACACATTGATAAAAAATGCGACGCAAACTTCTTTCTTTTACGCCGAAGGAATTTTTGATGATGGTGCCGGGTATAACAATACTAGTGCATTTGTGAGTCAAACACTCACGCATTTGAACAAGAAGAATTTAGGCGCGGAGGCTAGCCTGGAATATCAGGTAAACCCAACCCTAAAAACTACTTTTTCGGCTGCTTACGGCAAATATACTTATGATAGTAATCCAGATGTAAAGGTCACTAATGACGCCGAAGCTACAATAGAAAACACGAATCCTGTTTTTGATTTTGGGATGGCGCTATTAAAAAATTACAAACAACCGGGAATGCCGCAACAAGCGTATTCATTGGGAATTGAATATCGAGATCCTAAATTTTGGTGGATTGGAGCGAATATCAATTATTTAGCAAATAGTTATATTGATGTTTCTCCAATAGCAAGAACGAATCATTTTTACACCAACCCAGCAAGTGGATTTCCCTTTCCTGAAGCTACAGAAGAAAGAGCCAGGGAATTATTACAGCAGGAAAAATTCGATCCCACGACTTTGTTAAATCTTACGGGTGGGAAATCGTGGAGAATCTATGGGAAGAATGTCGGTCTTTTTGCGAGTATTAATAATGTGCTTAGTACGACTTATAAAACAGGTGGTTACGAACAAGCGAGAAATGCCAATTTCAGACAACGCAATCAGGATGTTACAAGTGGAACGCCATCGTTTGGGAACAAATATTTTTACGGATACGGAAGAACCTATTTTGTCAATCTTGCAATCAATTTTTAGATAAAAACGCATTACGCTTTGAATACAAACAATTAATATATTCTAAAATTTATAGGACCTTATATGGTTCAAAAAACGACCAAAATAGTTTAACCATATAAGAAATATAAGGTCATATAAGCAGCCAATTATACAAATCATTTTTAACAATAAATAGTCATCTATGAAACTAATTTTCAAGTCCTTGTTTTTCTCTATAGCAATCACCTTCCTTTTTACAAGCTGTGTAAATGATGCTGTAGATGTTCCTAAACTAACTTGTACGCAACCGGATTTAACAGTAAACCGAACTGTTGCAGAAGTTTGGGAAAACGCCAATGCAATTGTAAACCAGTACAAGTATGACGATATTATAGAAGCGTACGTAGTTTCCAGCGATGAATCAGGGAATTTTTTTAAGTCGATTTCTTTTCAAACTTTGGCGACAGCCACAATACCAGCCATAGGTTTTAGTGTTCCTGTGGATGCCAGTAATTTGTATATTGATTATAGACTGGGTAATAAAGTGTATGTAAAACTAAAAGACCAATACACTGATATTTCATTTGGCGGGATGCGAATAGGCAGCATTTTTGTCAATTCTTACAATGAAGGAGGCGTGGGGCGACTTTCTCAAAATGACTATAAAAAAGTGCTGAATGCTTCTTGTACAACCGTAAAAGAGGAACTTCTGGTAAAGCAAATTTCGATGGAATATTTATTGAATGACTCTAATTTGAATACTTTGGTTGAATTATCGGATGTTCAGTTTACCTCGGATGCTATTGGTCGCCATTATTTTGAAGAAACCAATAATGTGGGCGGCGCAACCAACTGGGGTTTGATGGATAAATTAGGAAATCAGCTGTATTTTAGAACGAGTAGTTTTGCTGATTTTTCCAGTAGTTTGGTTCCAAATGGAAGCGGAAAAGTAAGAGGGGTTTTAACAAAATATGGAACCGATTACCAACTATTACCGCGCTCTGAGAAAGATGTTGTGATGACTGGATCTAGAGCTGTTCCTTTTTTCTCTCAAGATTTTGAAACAGTAATTGATAAATCAAATTTAAGTCTTCCGGGCTGGGCAAATATTGTTCAAAAGGGGGCGCTTTTCTGGAAAGGAACCGTGTATTCCGGGAATGGGTATGCCGAATTTAATATTTCAGGTACAAAGGTAATTTCAAATGAGGCTTGGCTGATTTCTCCAAAAATTGATATGGACAAACATACTAATGAGGTTTTGACTTTCAGAGCTGCCCAACATCATTTAGATGTGGACTCCCCTTTAAATTCTTTGGAAGTTTATGTTTCCACTAATTTTGACGGATTGAATGTAGCAACCGCAACTTGGGTTCGTGTTTTGGCAAAATTACCCAAACAAGCCACACCTTGGTACCAATTTATAGGCAGTGGTGCAATAGATTTATCTTCTTATAAAGGTAAAATTAATATTGCTTTTAAATATATAGGTTCCGGAAAAAACCTGGCTTTGGATGGTGCTTTTCAAGTAGATGATGTTCAGGTTTTTGGAAATTAATGTTACCACATAACAGAAAAAAAATAGAATTTATGTAGCGTGTATTTTATATATTTGTGCCCTTACAAATTAAATTAAAATTTATGAAATCTATTTTATTAGCATTAGTTTCTATACTATTTGTTTCTTGTTTATCAGATGGTGGAACATCTAAACCGGTTGATTATACCGTTCAAAATGAAAAAGAAATTGTTGATTATATTGCCAAAAACAAATTAACTGCTCAAAAAAGTGATACAGGATTGTATTATGTGGTTAACGAACCTGGTACTGGAGCGCAACCTACTGCGACTTCTAATGTTACCGTGGCCTACAAAGGCTATTTTACTAACGGAAATGTTTTTGATCAAAGCAAACCAGAAGGAATTTCATTTGGTTTGAATCAAGTGATAAAAGGTTGGACTGAGGGAATTCCTCACTTCAAAGCAGGAGGAAGTGGTATTCTTTTAATTCCGGCTCACTTAGGTTATGGAAGTAATGATAGCGGCCCTATTCCAGGTGGTTCTGTACTTATTTTTGAAGTTAAACTTATTTCCGTGAACTAGGAATTTGTTTTTCTTTCATAAAAATGCCCCCAAATAGTATCTCACTTTTTGGGGGCAGTTTTTTTAGGACCTTTTGTAATTATTATTTTTTGATTTCAACGATGCTTATTGCATAACCTCCACCCGGAGCACTTAGCTGTGCCAGTTTTGATTTGTTAGTCACTGTCATTTTACGAATTGTATAGGCTTGTGGATTGGTTTTATAATGCGCATCCTTAGCATCTGCATAAATCGTAGCAATATATTTTTTCTCTTTGTCCAAGAAATCAAATTTGATCGTTGAGGTACGAGAATTGTCACCGTTTACATTACCAATAAACCATTTGTTAGTCACTTTTGCTTTACGCGCAACAGTAACATATTGACCAGGTTCTGCTTCAAGATATTTACTATCCGACCAATCT
Organism: Flavobacterium zhoui; assembly: GCF_042787235.1. Lineage (NCBI taxonomy): Bacteria > Pseudomonadati > Bacteroidota > Flavobacteriia > Flavobacteriales > Flavobacteriaceae > Flavobacterium > Flavobacterium zhoui. The sequence continues at coordinate 4,350 of NZ_JBHZPY010000013.1, read as the reverse complement.
ACCGCTACATCTTTGATAAACTGAAAGGCATCTGGAAAGCGATCATAATTTTCTGGAGTATCAGCTGCCATTTGCAGTGGGCTATACATGGTTACATACAATGCCAATTGATTTGCAAGTGTGCTATTTACATGGGAGTTGTTGTCCTTATTCATTTTACTCAAATCCATTTCAAAAATCCCTGGAGTATAATCCATTGGTCCTCCTACTAAGCGGGTAAATGGCAATACCGTTACATGGTTTGGTTTTGACCCACCAAAAGACTGATATTCTGTTCCTCTTGCCGCTTCGTTGCCAATTAAGTTTGGATACGTTCTGCAAATTCCCGTTGGACGAACAGCTTCATGCGCATTGACCATAATTTTATAGTCGGCAGCTTTTTCGATGGCATATTGATAGTGGTTATTCATAAATTGGTTATAATGATTTCCACCGTTTTCAATGATAGAACCAACATATCCGCTTTTTACGGCATCATATCCATTGTCTTTCATGAATTGGTATGCTTTATCCAAATGACGTTCGTAATTACGAACAGAACCTGAAGTTTCATGGTGCATAATCATTTTAATTCCTTTTGATTTGGCATATTCATGTAACCCTTTAACATCAAAATCTGGGTACGGCGTTAAAAAATCAAAAACATAATCTTTGGAGTGTCCAAACCAGTCTTCCCAACCTTCGTTCCAACCTTCGACCAAAACCGCATCAAAACCATTTTTTGCTGCAAAATCAATATATTTCTTAACGTTGGCATTATTTGCACCGTGTTTTCCATTTGGTTTTGCTTTTGCAAAATCACTAACCCCAAGTTGTACCGTTGGAAATTCATCCGTGTAAGCCCATGAGCTTTTGCCAGTAATCATTTCCCACCAAACACCCACATATTTAACTGGTTTTATCCATGAAGTATCCTCAATTTTGCTAGGGTCATTCAAGTTTAATGTCATTTTTGAAGCTAGAATTTCTCTTGCGTCATCACTAACGATAATCGTACGCCAAGGCGAATGGCTAGGTGCTTGCATGTATCCTTTATCTCCTTTGGCATCTGGTGTCAACCAAGATTCGAATATCATGTTCTTGTCATCCAGATTCAAATGCATGCAAGAGTAATTGATTAATGCCGCTTCATGCAAATTGATATAAATTCCATCATTCGTTTTCAACATAAGTGAAGTTTGAACTCCTGTTGTAGAAAAAGAAGTTTGCGATACATTAGCAGTTTTTGCCTTCTCGCTCAGTCCTCTAATTTCAGATAATTTTGAGGTAGTGTAATCGTATTCTTGGGTGTCATAATCTCCAGGAATCCAAAATGCAGTATGATCTCCTGTCATGGCAAATTGCGTTCTTTCTTCTTTGATTACAAAATAAGTAAGATTTTTTTGTGAAGGGAATTCGTAACGGAATCCAAGACCATCGTCAAACAAACGAAAACGAATAACAATTTGTCTGTCCGTTCCTTTTTGATTTAATGTTACTGCCAATTCGTTATAATGATTGCGGATTGAGGCTACTTCTCCCCAAACTGGTTTCCAGTTTTCATCAAAAGTTGCTGTTTTTGTGTCAATTACAGTAAAATCATTTAACAACGATTTTTTGTCATCTTTTAATTCAATGCCTAATTTACTTGGTTTTACAACTGCTTTGCCTTTGTAATTTAAACTGTAACTAGGTGTTCCGTCATTTTGTAAGGAGAATGCCATTACAAATTTTCCATTCGGGGATTTTAACTGCTGCGCATTTGCAGTGTTAAAAAAAGCTAGCCAAAGTAAGGCTGTAAAAAGAAATTGCTTCATTTTTTAAATAGAATTTAATAATTAATTTTTCAGGTTTGCTAATAGAACAAATTTTCACGAAATCCATTTTTGAATGTCGTCAAAACAAAAGTAATCTCTTTATTGTTTATTTCACATTTTTTTTAATCACTGATAAAATTTAAAATTTACAAGGTTCTTTTTTTAGTTTCTCATTTTGGCGAAAAACGAATCCTAATCAATAAATGTCTCTCCGTTTCAAAAAATTAGCATTATTCACACCTTCTGATTTTTTATAAAGCCATAACTTCATAAGTACAAAGCAAATCATTAAATTTGTAGCTTATTTAAAGACATGTTAGAAAAAGAAGTAATAAATTTCGAAAAAACAGCTATTGTTGGTATTGTTACCCAAAACCAAAGTGAAGAGAAACTACGCGAATATCTTGACGAATTAGAGTTTCTGACCTTTACCGCAGGTGGGAAAGTGGTGAAACGCTTTTCGCAAAAAATGGAACGCCCTAATCCCAAGACTTTTGTGGGGACTGGAAAAATTGAAGAGATTCATCAATTTGTAAAAGAAAATGAGATTTCTACCTTGATATTCGATGATGAATTGTCACCTTCACAGCAAAAGAATATTTCTAAAATAATTGAGGAATGTAAAATCCTGGATAGAACACACCTTATCCTTGATATTTTTGCACAACGTGCCGAAACTTCTTATGCAAGAACGCAAGTAGAATTAGCGCAATGCCAATATTTGTTACCAAGACTTTCCGGAATGTGGACGCACCTGGAACGTCAAAAAGGGGGAATTGGAATGCGTGGACCTGGGGAAACGGAGATTGAGACCGACAGGCGTATTGTTCGCGATAGAATTGCTTTATTGAAAGAAAAAATTAAAAGTATCGACAAGCAAATGGGAACGCAACGCGGCAATCGTGGCGCTATGGTTCGTGTGGCTTTGGTGGGATATACTAATGTTGGTAAATCAACCTTGATGAATGCCGTTGGGAAAAGTGATGTTTTTGTAGAGAACAAACTTTTTGCGACATTGGATACAACAGTTCGCAAAGTGGTCATTAAAAACTTGCCTTTCTTGCTTTCGGACACCGTAGGTTTTATTCGAAAATTACCAACACAATTGGTAGATTCTTTCAAAAGTACGTTAGATGAGGTTCGTGAAGCTGATTTGCTATTGCATGTCGTTGACATTTCGCATCCTGAATTTGAAGATCAGATAGAATCGGTAAATAAGACCTTATTGGATATTAAATGCAATGACAAACCAGTCATTATGGTTTTTAATAAAATAGATGCTTATAAACCGCTGACTATTGACGAAGATGATTTAATGACCGAAAAAACCCCAAGACATTTCACTCTGGAAGAATGGAAAGCAACTTGGATGAATAAGGTTGGAGAACAAAATGCGTTATTTATTTCGGCTACCCAAAAAGAAAATTTCGAGGAATTCAGAGAACGCGTTTATGAAGCGGTAAGACACATTCACATCACCCGTTTTCCTTACAATAAGTTTTTGTATCCGGACTATAAAGATGCTGTGGAGAAAGAAGACAAAGACGAGGAGGAAATCGAATAATTTCCCCTAAAACATAAGATACACCAATCCCTTTTGACATTTCAAGAGGGATTTTTTTTGGGCATGCCCCAGCTTCCTCTCTGTTACAGCTGCGTCAGGCTGTTAGTTGCAAACGAAGTTCACTGAACTCCAATAAAAAATATATGCCAGGTGAAGTAATCTTTTATTTTCGCTTCGCTGCATAAAAGGATTTCCACTGCCATCCTTCATGCGGGCTTTGATGAATATAATTACGATTTATTTTTTTAATTGACATTCCGTTTTTTAAACTATTTATAGAAATAAATTGATATATTTGAAATTAAATATTGTGTGATAGCTATCACACATATCTACCCAAATTTGGGTGGCTTTGTGTGATTTTGTCACACTTATATACAAGTTAGCGATTATTGCTCCGTTAACGAGACGCAACCGATTTTAATTGAGCGTTTTAGTGCGGAAAAATATAATGAAACAGAAACCGAGCTGACCGAAATCGGAGCCGAAAATCGATATTTAATTGTTGCGGACAAACAAACGTGAACCGCTTTTTGGAAAACTGAAAGCGGAATTTTTTTGTCGATTTTTTTTGAGGTTTAATTATCGATTTCTAAACTTTGAATTTAAAAAAGCGGAAACTAATTGAAATGGAAATCCGAGGCTGAAAACCTTTCGCAATTGGAATGGATAATTGGAATGTCCTATCTTTGGTGCTCAACAGGCGTGTCGCAACATTCGCTAACACACGCTACAAGCAATTTGGGGATTAGGCTTAATTTAAAGATGGTTTTGTATTTGAATAATTTGGCAAATCCGAAGAATGGCCTTAATTTAGTCCCAAACTGCTTGTAGCGCGGGGACGTCAAACTGTCTAATAACCTTCTTTTTGAATGCTTGAATTTTTTGTATTAAAAATCGCTCAAATTATTTGCTCAACTCGTTGATTTTTTGTACATTTAAATATGAAATTCATCAACGGAACCAACAGAAACCAACTCCCGCTTTTTG